>NZ_JBBPHP010000017.1:0-130557 GCF_038039535.1 Catalinimonas locisalis
AAAAATAAAAAACCCTCCAAATCATACGATTTAAAGGGTTTTAATGAATTATGAACTTTAAAATGTCGGGGCGGCAGGATTCGAACCTGCGACCCCCTGCTCCCAAAGCAGGTACGCTAACCGGACTGCGCTACGCCCCGAAACTCTAATACATCAATTTCGCTGTCAGAATAGCGAAAACTTTTTCTTCAATGCGGAGAGAGGGGGATTCGAACCCCCGGTACGCTTTGACACGTACGACAGTTTAGCAAACTGCTGGTTTAAGCCACTCACCCATCTCTCCGTGGCTTAACAAAAACAAGGGATGCTCCCCTGTTTTTGGAAGTGCAAATATAGCATAAGATTTTTTACATCACCAAAGTATTGGTCAAGAAATTTATACTCTCCTATAAGACTATTTGTTCTCCGTTTTTATATTTTCATATCTTGCATTGTAGCGGGAGCTTTATTTTCGCACTTTGGCAGGGCTTTTTTCGTTATACAGTGTAATTTTGTTTTTGAGGAGATATAATTTATGGAATGGTATCATCAATTCGGAAAGACTGAGTTTATTTTCATAGGCCTGTTTTTGCTTGCTTACATCTTGTATATCACCCGCATGATCAGGATAAGCCGCATTCTGAATACTGGCTTTTCAGCGATTGTGGCCAAAGTAGTATTGCGCACCATGTATTTTTTGTTATTTATGGTGGCCTTGCTCGGTCCTCTTATGGGAAATGCTACTAAAGAAGTTCAGGCAGTAGGAAAAGATATTTTTGTGGCAGTAGACCTGTCCCAGTCTATGAATGCTACGGATGTGCAGCCTAGCCGTCTTGAAAAAGTGAAGTACGAGCTACGCGATTTGGTGAAAGCTTTTAGTTCTGACCGTATTGGTTTGATTATTTTTTCTTCTGAAGCTTTTGTCCAATGCCCGCTTACTTACGACCAAAGTGCATTAAACCTCTTTATTGAAACCCTCAATACGGGTTTGGTCCCTAATACAGGAACTGATTTTGGTCCTCCATTACGCATGGCACTATCAAAATTAGAAGGAAATGAGAGTGTTCCTTCTCAACAAAAATCCAAAGTGATTATTCTTATCAGTGATGGAGAGGACTTTGGTGATGAAACCTCGGAGGTTGCCCAGGAAATTCAGAATGCTGGCATCAAGTTATTTACTTTAGGTGTGGGTACAGAAGAAGGCAGTCAGATTCTGGTGAGAGGTGTTCCGAAAACAGACCGTGATGGCAATGTGGTGGTTACAAAGTTAGAAAGTTCTTCTCTTAAACAACTGGCTGATGAAACCGGGGGGCAGTATTTTGAAGTTAATAACCGGAGAGATGACTCTTCCCGACTGATCAATGCCATTAGTCAGATTGAAGGAGAACTGAGAGATTCTCGTCAGGTTGATACTTCTTCCAACAAGTACCTCTACTTTTTAGTAGTAGGAGCAGTACTCTTTGCAGTTGATCACTTGTTTAAGTTTAAAACAGTAAAAATATGAAGTTACTCGCAGGTATAGTCGTGGCGGCTTTTACAGCTTTTGGTGTCATAGATAATATTGCGACCATCAACAGATTAAAAAAAGAAGCAGCACAGGCTTATCAAAATGGCGACTATGAGACAGCTATTGCGCACTATCAGACCTTGGTGGACTCTCTAAATGTGGAAGATCCCAATGTCCGTCTCAACCTTGCCCACTCATTGATTCAGGCGGGTGATACCATTTCTGCTCAAAGAAATTATAACCGTCTGGTAAGCGTAGAAGACAGAAACGTAAAATCTGTGGCCTATCAGCAGATGGGGGTCATTGCCAGCGATCAGAAAAAGTATGAAGAGGCACTAGGTATCTTTAAAGAATCTTTAAAAGCCGACCCTGCCAATGAAGAGGCTCGGTATAATTATGAGTTGGTAAAAGAACTTCTGAAAAAACAGCAAGAAGAGCAACAGCAGCAAGATCAGCAGAATCAGGATCAGCAACAAGACCAACAGGAACAGCAGGATCAACAAAACCAACAGCAGGACCAGGAACAGCAGCAGCAAAATCAGCAACAACAGAAGCAGGGAGAAGAGGGAGAGCAATCTGAAGAAAACCAGGAAGGACAAAAGCAGGAGCAGGAACAGCAGCAGCAAGGTGAGAGTGAAGAAAGCCCTCAGGACCCCAATGAGCAAAACGCGCAGCAGGGAGAGCAGCAGCAGGAAGGAGAAAAATCAGACGAAGAACAATCTACTTCTCCAATGAGTGAACGCCTGGAAGAGATGAACATCAGTGAAGAAAAAGCACGTATGATCCTGGAAGCAATGCGTAATAATGAGATGCAGTATATCCAGCAGAATCGTCGTCGTCCTGAAAAGCCTCAGGATAGAACCAAGCCTGACTGGTAGGCTGAATGAATGATTTTTTCACCTTAAACAACCCAATAAATGGAAGAAGTATATATTGTTTCCGCAGTCAGAACGCCTATCGGTTCTTTCGGGGGTAGTCTTGCCTCTCTGAGCGCCATTGACCTAGGCGCTGCTGCAATTAAAGGAGCACTGCAAAAAGCTAAAATTGAGCCAGCTCAGGTACAGGAGGTCTTGATGGGAAATGTAGTTTCTGCCAATCTGGGCCAGGCACCTGCCCGACAAGCGGCTATCGCATCAGGAATTCCTTATGAAGTACCCTGTACAACTATCAACAAAGTTTGCTCTTCGGGTATGAAATCTGTGATGTTTGGAGCCCAGTCTATCATGTTGGAGCAGCAGGATATCATTGTAGCCGGTGGTATGGAGAGTATGTCTAATATTCCTTACTATTTGCCTAAAGCTCGTTTTGGCTATAAATACGGTGGAGGTGAGTTAGTTGATGGGTTAGAAAAAGACGGCTTGTTTGAAGCTTATTATAAATTTGCAATGGGCAATTGTGCGGACAATACCGCTAAAGAAATGAAAATCAGCCGCGAGGAACAGGACGAATATGCGGTAAATTCTTATAGAAGAGTAGCTACAGCTACAGAATCCGGTTTTTTCAAACAGGAAATTGTTCCGGTAGAAGTACCTCAGAGAAAAGGTGATCCGATTAAAATAGAAGAAGATGAAGAATATAAGAAAGTGAATTTTGACAAAATCCCATCCCTTCGCCCGGTCTTTTCCAAAGATGGTACGGTCACTGCTGCCAACGCTTCCACGATTAATGATGGAGCTGCGGCTTTAGTATTGGTAAGTAAGAAAAAAGCGGAAGAATTAGAACTTAAACCCATCGCTAAAATTCGTGGTTTTGCCGATGCAGCCCAGGACCCCCTCTGGTTCACTACCTCTCCCTCTCTTGCTATTCCCAAAGCTATGAAGCTTGCAGGCGTCAACTCCTCTGATGTGGATTTTTATGAGATCAACGAAGCTTTCTCGGCAGTGGCTATCGCTAATAATCGCCAGCTATCCCTTAATCCTGAAAAAGTAAACGTTTTTGGAGGCGCTGTAGCCTTAGGCCATCCATTAGGCTGTTCGGGGGCGCGTATTATTACCACCCTGTGCAACGTACTACATCAAAAGGATGGTAAAATCGGAGTGGCCGGTATCTGTAATGGCGGTGGTGGTGCTTCTGCATTGGTCATTGAACAGATATAAGTTTGTGAAATAGTACAATGTAAGAGAGTTTAGCAGGTTGGGCGCATACTCTCAGCAGTGTTCCTTAGATTCGTAGCTTAATTTAAATAGCACAAAAATCCATGGACTTAGTACTATTCATGCAAAATTTAGCGGAGGAGCTTCAAGGGCGGTTCTCAGAGTATGATGAATTTACCTCTGTCATTATTGTTCCTCTGAGCGATGGCCGCTTTCAGTCTGTTCAAGGCAAAATCCATACGCTGGACGATCAGGATACCAAAACGATTACCTTTACTTCTAAGGTGTGTCCTTATTACAATCAAATGGATTTGGTAGATTTTATGTTTGAAAACAAAAAGATGGTTTTCTCAAAATTTACCGTAAATCAAAATTTTATTAAGATTGAAGCTTCGGTCTTTCTGGAGTTTGTGAACGAGCAAAATAAGGGTTTCCTGAAGAAAATGATCCGGGAAGTAGCAGAAATGGCTGATAAATGGGAGTATAAACTCACCGGGCTAGACGTTTTCTAAAAAAAATTCGTACAATTGTTACATGAACTTATAGCAAGCCATCTTGCCGCATGTAGAGTAGTAATACTCTGCATGAGGAAAGTCCGGGCAGCGTAGAGCACCGTACTTCCTAACAGGAAGGGGGCTGACTGGTGACGGTCAGCTTACAGAAAGTGCAGCAGAAAAAATACCGCCCTAACTTTTGTTGGGGTAAGGGTGAAATGGTGCGGTAAGAGCGCACCGCTCCAGGGGTGACCTGGGAGGCAAGGTAAACCTTACGGGCTGAAAGGTCAAATAAGTACTTCGAGACCGGCAAAGCCGGGATGTAGGGTTGCTCGCCCTATTCTTTTTAAGACGAAGTACGGGTAGACCGATAGAGGCGGCTGGTGACAGACGTCCTAGATAAATGGCAAGAACGGTGATTGCTATGCAGACACCGTTACAGAACCCGGCTTACAGGCTTGCTTATTTTTTACAAAAACCTAGTATGGCAAAAATCCTAATCATCGACGATGAAAAAGCAATTCGAGGTTCTCTGAAAGAAATTCTTGAATACGAAAAATATTCAGTAGATGAAGCTGAAGATGGCGAAGAAGGACTAAAGAAACTGAACAGAGAGCAGTATGATATTGTGCTCCTGGATATCAAAATGCCTAATATGGATGGCATTGAAGTACTTCAAAAAGCCATAGACGCAGGTAGCTCTGCTCAGTTTATCATGATATCAGCACACGGTAGCATTGAGACAGCAGTAGAAGCTACAAAAATCGGAGCCTACGATTTTATTGAGAAACCACCGGATCTTAACCGACTGCTGGTTACCATTAAAAATGCGCTTGATAAATCCGACCTGGTAGCTGAAACTAAAGTACTGAGAAAGAAAATTTCCGGTGTGGTAGATATTGTAGGAGAATCAGCGCCAATTGAGGAAGTAAAAAAAACGATTGAGCGGGTTGCCCCTACGGAAGCCAGAGTTCTTATCACCGGACCTAATGGTACAGGTAAAGAACTGGTTGCCAAATGGCTGCATGCTATGAGTAATCGTGCTTCTGGCCCTCTAGTAGAGGTAAACTGTGCAGCTATTCCTTCAGAACTTATTGAAAGCGAGTTATTTGGTCATGAGAAAGGCTCTTTTACCTCGGCGATAAAGCAGAAAAAAGGGCGTTTCGAGCAGGCCACTGGTGGTACGCTGTTCCTGGATGAAATTGGTGACATGAGCCTTTCAGCACAAGCTAAAGTGTTAAGAGCCTTACAGGAGCATAAAATTACCAGGGTAGGTGGAGATAAAGCTATCAATGTGGATGTAAGAGTGGTAGCTGCTACCAATAAAGATCTGAAGAAGGAAATAGAGGAAGGAAATTTTAGAGAAGATTTATACCACCGCCTGAGCGTGATTCTGATTCACGTCCCTCCATTGAAAGAGCGAAAGGACGATATACCTCTGCTGGTTGATAAGTTTCTTAACGATATCGCAGAAGAATATGGCGCCCCCAAGAAGGGAGTTACAGAAGATGCCCTGGAAAAGCTCAAAGAATTTGAGTGGACGGGTAATATTCGTGAGCTCCGCAATGTAGTGGAACGTCTTGTTATTATGTGTGATACAGAAATCACAGGGCAGGATGTAACCAAATATGCTTAAAAAACAAAAGAGCAGAAACTTCTGCTCTTTTGTACTTTTCTTACATGTCTTGCTGAATTTCAATCTTCTCTTTTGAATCCTGATTATCTTCAATTGCATAAGCTGGGCAAAGCACTCGTGGAGCACAGGCAGACATAGAGGCTAAAACTATCGCAACAAATAATATCCTAAATCTCATCTTAAAGTAGGTTTTGTGTTAATATTTAATGTAAAAATACAATAAATATTACATATGTCAAATTTAAACTGAGAAAAGTTTAATTATATAAATTGCCTGCTATACAGAAATCATTAGGTTACAACCTCTTATATCAGAATGATCAAAGCGGCCTAACACTTCAAAAGTATTTGTAGAGGTATTGTACTTACCTAAGTCCTGGGTCTCAATGAATGCACAAGAATGTACATTGGCCAGATCGATAACATTGATGCCACCATAACGCTGATGCTGATTGATTGAGAAAGGGTCATTAATATCACGAACAAGGATACGCATCCAGGGAGGGGACTGGAATATACCATCTTGATTGGCATAAGCTTGTGATAATAGTTCAGTCATTCCATATTCGGCATGGATGTGGTCAACTTGCAGGTTTGCCTTTAAGATCTGGTGCAGTTCCTGACGGATCATCTCTTTTCTTCTTCCTTTCATGCCTCCGGTTTCCATCACCACCACATTTTTCAAATTTGGGCGATACTTCTCAGCAAGTTCTAAAAGTGCGAAAGTGACCCCTAACAAAAGTACTTTACGGTCACTCTGTTTTGCCTGGTCCAACTTCTCTAAAAGTTCTTCATAGTTATTCAGGTAAAAACCAGACAAAGAAGACTTGCTTTGCTGTATAAAATCGTCAGCCATAGCTACCAATGAAGCATGTTGACGTTCCAGGTAAGAAGGTAGAAGGGCAAAAATATGGTATTCGTTTAGAGCTCCATATTGTTTTTCAAATATGGTTTTGCAAACGCGCAGGTAAAATTCTGTGTCTTTCAGATAGTGCCTGCTGCGCTGCTGTCCGGTGGTACCACTACTTTCAAAGTAGGTATAGGCGTCCGCATCTTTACTAACCTCCTGTGTAATCACTTTATGATGCTTAAAGAAAGTGATAGGTAAGAATGGAATGTCTGTCGTTTTATTTATGTTTTCAGGTTTTACTCCCAGGTGTGAAAGATATTGCCGATACACAGAGTTGTATTTTGCCTGCCAACGAAAAAGTGCTAAAGCATGCTCTTCAAAATTTTGAGCATTAGTGCTGAAAAGTTTATCTTTAAAGAAATGCGCAGTTTGCATGGTGTAAATATATCAAAATGATATTTAGTGCGTTATACAGATGATATTAGTTGACTAATCATATGAAGTATTATTCTTTCTTATTGTTAGGTTTTACCTTTCTTTTGGGTCTGAGTAGTTGTTATGAGGAACCTGATTTTGCCCTGGAGCCTTATCTCGTAGGCTTTGATGGGGAGAATGGGATTAGATTTGTAGATGTTCCTAATACAGTTGCTGACTCTCTAATAATACGGGTGCAATTTCAGGATGGCAATGGTGATTTAGGACTAATTAGCGATGAGCCCAGTCCTATTTTGCGCGAACCTTTTTTTATTCCAATTGACGAAAATGGAGATTATTACTATTACGATCCTGAAGTAGATGGTGAATATGACTGTACTACTTATGCCTTTGTCAATGTGGTAGGCAGGGATACTATCCGGGATACGGTACTTGTTGAGCGTAATCCTTATTATTCTAACTTTGATATAGGCATTTATGTGAAAGAAGATGGTGCTTTTCAGGAATATGATTTGCTGAAAGAACTTTGCAGGTCTCGCCTCGGTGGACGTTTTCCTCCTTTGAAAGAAGATTTTAGCAATACGAAGCCTCTGGAAGGGGTAATCCAATATGGCATCGCATCCGCGGGTTTACAAAGCCTTTTCCGAAATGATACCCTCAAACTGACAGTGCAGATAAAAGATAGGTCCTTGAATGTGAGTAATGTAATTGAAAGTAGGCCATTTATATTACGTAGTGAAGGAAGTATATATGCAGATGAGGAAAATTAGCGTACTTCTTTCTTAAACTGATAGAAATATTGCATAAGGTTTTCACGGCTGAGTAGTTGACTCGGCCTTTTTTGTTCTGCGTGCTCGTCAACTACCTTGAGCCAGGCTGTATCTTCTCTTTCCAGCATTTCCAGGGCTTCCAGCAGGCTAGTATCGGAGGGCATGTTTATAGCTGTGTCCTCTGATGGTAATTCTTCAATTGTTTCGGAAGTATGAAGATGAACAATATCGCTCAGTTTGATAACCTGCAACTCCAGCCTGAACCTTTGAGTATTGAAAAACTTATGAACAAATGAGCTTGCAGGTTTGAAAATAAGCTCATAAGGAGTGCCCTGTTGCTGTATTTTTCCCTTATCCATCAGGCAAATGCTATCGCCAAGGCTAACCGCCTCAAAAACATCATGCGTGACCATCAGCATAGTCTTCTTTTTTAAAGCTTCCAACGTGAGAAACTCTTTTTGTATTTGCTGTTTGGTTATAGGGTCAAGAGCACCAAAAGGTTCGTCCAGCAGGATAAGCTGAGGGTCAGCTGCCAGGGCACGGGCAAGACCTACTCTTTGCTGCTGTCCGCCACTCAACTCATGGGGAAATCTCTCCAGCAGATTGGGCGAAAGGCCTATCAGTGCCATTAACTCATCACAGCGTACTTTGATCTTTTTTTTATCCCAGCCCAGCAGGGAGGGGACTAGCCCAATATTTTGAGCTACCGTAAAGTGAGGGAAAAGCCCAATACTCTGAATTACATAGCCAATATTTCTCCTTAACACTTCCGGTGATTGCCTACGAATATCTTTACCACCAATATAAATTTCTCCACTGCTGGGTTCAATCAGCCGGTTGATCATCTTCATGGTAGTGGTTTTTCCACAGCCGCTGGTCCCCAGCAGGACCATCGTTTGCCCTTCATCAATCTGAAAGGAAATGTGATCAACAGCAGCCTTATCATTAAAGTATTTACTCAGTTCTTTTACCTCTATCATGAACAAATTCTTTAAGCGGATTATAGTCATTTTCTATCATTAGTCTGCCATTTCTCTTCAATTTATTGAGTATGGATTTTGGAGAAGTACGAATTCCACCCAATATATCACTTGCGTACAGAAACACAGTAGTAGCGTTATTTTTATCATTTTTTAGGGGTGATATTGCATTTGAATTATGCTCAAATGTATCAACAGGTTCATTAAGTTGTATGAATAGAAAAATATCTACTAGCAAATTAAAGCATACTGCATTGGCTGCTACTGTCCTATTTACAGCCGCTTGTATGCCAGAAGATGATTTTCGGGATATAGAAGTACTGGCTCCATCCCCATCTCTTTCTCTGCCCATCCTGAATACTAATCTCAAAGTGAGTGACCTTATCAGAACAGATGACGGAGGTTTACTGGAGAAAAATTCTGACGGAAGCTATAGCTTGTTCTATCGTCAGAATATCCAGAGTAAAATGGTAGGAGAATATTTTCCTCCTATTCCTAGTCAGCAGTTCAGCGATAATGTATCATTGGGGCTCAGTGCTCCGGCTTTTTCCTTAGCACCAGAACCGGTTTCATTTGAAGGCGAAATTCCTCTTGAGCTCGGAGAACTTACGCTTTACAAAATTGAATGTAAACAAGGAGAGCTAAGTGTAGCAATCAACTCAGATTACAATCATGATCTCAATGTTACCCTTACTCTTCCTGAGATTCTAGATGCCAATGAAGAGCCGCTGATACTGGATTTTAACCTTCCTAGTTGGGCCAGTAATTACAGCATACAGACTAAGGATCTGGCAGGTTATAGCCTGAATATTGATCAGGAGAAGATCAACTACATTATGGAAGTATCTATAGTGGGGTCTGGGAATGCCATTGATGCTACGGATAAAATATATTTTGATCTGAATATGATGGATATAGACTTCTCTTATTTGGAAGGGAATTTTAAAGAGATCAGTATTCCGGTAGATGCAGATACACTAAAAATTCCTTTTCTGGCCAATGCCGTCAATGGAGAAGTTGCACTGAACCCCAACTTAAAGCTTGACTTTATTAATAGCTTCGGAGCACCTATAGCACCGGATTTTAGTAATATCTATGTGAAGCGGAAAAGTGGTGTAGTAGTACAGCTAGAAGATGAAGGGGAGAGTCATTTTTTCAGCGGAGAGTATGAATTTCCTTACCTGCAGGACCGTAACGAACTGCCTGCCATGAAAACCCAATTGGTAGACAGAACTAACTCAAATCTGGAAGATGCATTTGCCGAACTTCCCAGAGGAATTGCTTATCTCTTTGGTTTTGAGCTAAACAGTACTGAAGGAGATACCAGCTTTGTTTCTGAAAACAGCTCTATAGGCATTGATATGGAAGTAGAGTTGCCTTTGGAAGGTAGGTTTGATATCGTTCTGGAAGATACCATCGCTGTGGACTTAGGCTTTGATCAGGAAGTGGAAGAGTTAAAAGTCCTGATCAAAACTGAAAATGGGTTTCCGATTGATGCCGGATTACAAATATTCTTTTTAGATAAGGAGGGCGATAAAATATATGATAGTAATGGACAAGCTGTTCGTTTATTTGGCGAAGATGCCCAGCTACTCAAAGCAGCTCAGATTGTTAATTCGGCAACTGGGGAAACAAAATCAACCAGCATTGATATGCCGATATCCGCTACGATCAATGCAGAGATGTATGATTTAATTAAACAGGCAGGTAGCATGCTAGTACAGGCAAGCTTGCAAAGTGAAAGCGAAGATGAAGACCTGATTAAGCTTTATGATAATTATAACATACGCTTTAGCCTGGCAATGCAAATTAAATCTTCTCTAAACCTCTCTAATTAATCTGCTGCGATGAAATATATTTACTTATTTAGCCTCATCATAATATCCATGCATGTAGCACAAGCCCAGCAGGAGCTTACATTACATAATATGAATGGAATAGTTCAGTCTGTGCATACAAACCCTGCAATATTACCTCAGCACAAAGTGATCATTACCCTCGGCTCATCTTATCACATCAATGTCAAGAATACCGGCTTTACATATAATCAGTTGCTTGCTCAGGTAGAGACTGATGAAACAGGACAGCGCGTGCTGGACATCGGTAGGTTAGCCGGCGATCTCAAGCTGAATGGTAAAGATTATGTGCACACTAGCGTTTCTGTAGATTTATTTGGCTTGAACTTCAGTGCTGGCAAAAACCGCTTTTCACTTAATGTAACAGAGCATATGCAGGCCAGGCTGGGATACTCTAGTAGTTTGTTAGACCTCGGGGTCAAGGGAAACATTCCCGGTAATACCACAAGCCTGGATGGTTATAAGCTTAACGGCATGCATTATCGTGAGATCGGGCTAGGCTTCAACAGGAAGATACTTACCGATGACAAGATGGTAGTGGGAGGAAGAATCAAAACATTATTTGGAATGTCAAATGTGCGTACGATACGCTCTGATGTTAAACTGAACACAGCTGGAGAAGAAGATTTATATGCTATTACTGCCAATGCAGATATTCTGGTACGTACTGCCGGAGTAGATATGCTGGAAAAGGGAGATATTGAGTACCTTACAAATATGGCTAATGTAGGACTAGGTGTAGACCTAGGGGCAAGTTATCAGTACTCAAGCACCTTAAATTTCAGTGCATCTATCGTTAACCTTGGTTATATCAAATGGAAAGAAGGGGTTACTAATTATGAATCCAATGGGGAGTACACTTTTACCGGAATTGATAATAATGAACTTTTCAACGGCTCTTTTGAGTTTGATGCAACCGAAGTGATTGATTCTATTACTAATGTATTTGAGTTTGAGGAAAGTACAGGTAGTTATAGTACTTCATTACCAACGCAAGTCTATTTAACAGGATTATATCAGCTAGCGCCCAAAACAGCTGCTTCAGCTACTCTTTATTCAGATTTTATTGGAGGATTTCGCAAGGGGATGTCACTGGGAATTACCCAGACAGTAGGCCGATGGTTTCAGGCATCAGCCTCATATACCATGCATGCCCGTTCATACAATAATCTGGGTCTTGGGTTAGCAGTAGGTACAGGCTTCCAGTTTTATACCGTAACTGATAACCTTATCTCTCTGATGCAGCCTGGGAATGCCAAGCTTGTAAATATGAGAACTGGTTTTAACTTCCTTTTTTAACGGCAAAATAACCCAAGGCAAAGCCTAAAGCGGCCCCGATTATATATAAGCTGTTTTTCCAGGAAAGTTGTTGCTTAAGATAAAATGGGGCGAGTTTAATATACTTCAAAGAAGCTTTAGAAGTTTTACCCAGTACGATCCAGTCTTCATGGTCTACTCTAATGATGACAGGCTGACGCTGCTCTAAGAGGGCAGCGTTTGTTTTTCCAATGGCTTTTAAACTTGGCTTAAAGGGAAGAGGTATTTCACTGAAATTGTTAAAAGTTTGGCGATTGGGAAAGTCAAAAATAAGACTTCCATCATCTGCATTGTTAACTTTTATTTCACCCGTTTCACTTTGTATGCTCAAATCAGCAATTACCTTCACTGGCTTAGTCATAGAGGAGATTTTAAGAAAAGTAATCAAAAAAATATAGGCAAAAACTTAGGTTTTTGCCTATGTATAATCCAAAAAAGCTATTGATTTACGTTGTCAGTTGTAGTGATTTTCACCGTGCCATTCATTTTCCAGTGAGCAAAATCAGCATTACCATTGCCACCTGCCTTGCTGGGTACATATAGGTCAAAATCATCAAACTTATAAGTGATCTCAGCATTGCGGCCAGTCAGTTTATCATATAGACCTATCGCTAGTTCTGGCCAGCTTTTAGTTTCTTCTTGTGCCATAATTCTAAAAATTTGCGTTAAAACTTTATTCAAATATTAATACTATTAATACAAGACTTCCTGCAAATTGTTTTAAGATTTTTGTTACCTGCTTTTTGTAAGCTTGGCGTTTACTACATAATTTTCTTATCTTAAAATAGGTTGATTCGCAACAATCAGGCTTGTCTCAGGTTTTGTATTCTCACTACTATTCTGATGAAAAGAAGTTTTACCATTGCCTTTACTGTAGGGATTACCTTAATCTCTTCTTTGGCCTATGCACAGTTTGAACTTAGAGGCACCGCAGATTATATGCCATCCGGCTGTATTATGCTCACTCCTAATGAGCCTTATGCTGAAGGCATTGCCTACAGTACCAATAAGCTTGACCTTTCAGATTATTTTGAGATAGAATTTGATATTTATCTGGGAGATAAGGATGAATATGGCGCTGATGGAATCGCTTTTGTGATACACAATGACCGACGGGGATATAATGCCTTTGGTACTTACGGGGAGGGTATAGGCTACGGACGATTCAATCCGGCATTTGCTTCAGGTAATTTTATAGCACCCTCGGTAGCAGTAGAATTTGATACATACTATAACCCCATCCAAAACGACCCTACATCCGACCATGTAGCCTATCTGGAAAATGGAAGCAGTTACCACGAAAATTATTGGAACGGAGGAGACGATGGTTTTGATATGGAAGACGATCGCATGCACAATTTTCGCTTTAGTTGGAATCCAGAGACCAAAGAAGTGATTGTAAGATTAGATAACACTATTGTATTTCAGGGTACAAGAAATCTGGTAGAAGATATTTTTGGCGGAGAGACGGAAGTTATCTGGGGGTTTACAGCTTCTACAGGTAGGAAGTACAATTTACAATATTTCTGCTTCCGCCGTATTGCCTACGGAAAGCCTTCCATTGAGCCTACCCTGGCTGAAAGCTTAGATCATTCTACAGAATAATTTTTGTACTTTCTTACAAAGTCATGTTGTAGAAAGTAAGAGCAAGTTTTAGAGCATAGCTCATCGTATTTTTAGTAGTTAAGAAAATACGTCAGCTATGTTTAAGTGGGTGCCTTATCCTTTTCTGCGGTTAACGCTGGTATTTATTGTCGGAATTTTGCTTTCCTATTACTTTTCGTGGTCTCTTCCTGCTTATTACCTGCTACTCGTAGCAGCAGTGTATACCTTACTTGCTTTTGGTATTCCCAGGGAGTCAAGGTATCAGTGGTCTTCCCTTACTGGGTTTATAGGCCTTTTGTGGTTATTCGCCACTTCTTTTTTCTATGCCCAATATCGGCAAGAGGATCGTAGTAGCTTTCACCTGAAGCACACAGAAAAAGAATATACCCACTATGTGGCTACGGCGGTCTCTCCAAGTGAGTCTAAAACAAATTCTTATAGTACTCTCTTAGAAGTAGATTGTCTGGTAGAAAAGGATAGCAATTCTACCATTAGCACATATCCGGTAAAAGGTAAAATTATTGTATATCAGCCTAAAGCTGATAGTCTGTTTAGACTCACCTACGGAGACATGGTGCTCATTCAAGGAAATCCACAACTGGTAAAACCACCTACTAATCCACATGAGTTTGACTATCGGCAGTTTTTAGCACTTCAACATATCTATCATCAGCATTATCTCGGCAAGGAAAAATGGGTGATTAAAGAAAAGGGTATTGTTAATCCAATTCTATCTTTTGCTTATTCTATGCGTGAGCGATGCCGACAGATTTTTGAGCAGAGTATTCACGATGAACAAGCCAGAGGAATAGCCTTGGCCTTAGTGTTGGGTATCAAAACTGGTCTGGACGATGAGATCCGTGATGCCTACGCGGCAGCGGGAGCCATGCACGTTTTGGCAGTATCAGGTTTGCATGTCGGCATTATTTACCTGGTGCTTTCTTTTCTGCTTAAGCCATTACAGAAAACTGGACGATGGGGAAATGTACTAAAGGCTTTACTTTGCCTGCTGGCCTTGTGGAGCTATGCGCTGCTTACCGGTTTATCCCCCTCAGTAATGCGAGCCTCTACTATGTTTAGCTTTATCATAGTGGCAGAAGCTACGCGGAGGCAAACCAATATTTATAATACCATTGCAGCTTCTGCATTTTTTCTCCTACTCTATGATCCACTGCTGATCATGTCAGTAGGCTTTCAGCTTTCATATCTTGCAGTACTGGGCATTGTATATCTGCAACCAAAAATCTATCACTGGTTTAATCCAAATCATAAATATATGGATTGGCTTTGGAGGTTGACCTCAGTTTCCATAGCCGCACAGTTAGCTACTTTCCCTCTGGGTTTATATTATTTTCAGCAGTTTCCGGTTTATTTCTGGCTCTCCAATGTGCTGGTCATTCCGGCAGCCTACGTGATTCTTTCACTAGGACTACTATGTTTTGTCGTCGGTTTATCAATTCCTGCATTACTGCTTTACCCTGCTTATTTTCTTGAAAAAAGCATCATATTCGTTAATCTGGGAGTGAAGGCTATTGAACAGCTACCTTTCAGCGTATTCAAGCACATTTATTTCAGCACTGAAGAAACTGTGTTTTTATATGGGGGCATAATATGTTTACTGATGCTTTTCTACTACCGTAGATTCAGGTATGCATGGATGTTTAGCGTATGCATTCTACTGGTACTTACTTTAAGGCTTTCACATACCTATCAACAATTCCACAATTCAAATATTAATTTTTATAACGTAGCGAAAGAAAGCCGAATGGACTTTAGTAGTGGCAGGTATACATATCATGCAGGAGAAGCTGAGCCTAAGGCTTTGTATCATGTAGCTGCCCATCAGGTGTTCAAAGGGGGAGTGACTACTTTCTTGGATGAGCATGAAATGCAGGAGAAACTAGCGGTCCGAAGCCGGAATAACCTCCAACTGATGGCCTGGAAGGGTAAAAAAATCGTAACGATCAAAGCCCCCTTTCCTCCCGGCTTTTCAGTAGAAAATAAGCTGAAAGTAGATATCGTGGTCATCTGCAACAATGCGCTCAAGTCATTGGAACAAGTAAAACAGAACTTTGCATTTGGCATGTTGATCATTGACAGTTCTAATACTTTTTATCAGGCAAACAGACTGGCGGAAGAGGCAAAGGAATTAAAAATTCCTTATCATTGTGTACCTCTACAGGGAGCTTTTGAGTATACGATTGACTGATGTGACGCCTATTGAAATCTTTTATTCCGAACGTTATCACTACCCTTTACCGGATCATCACCGTTTTCCTATTGATAAATATGTGCTGGTCAAAGAGCAATTGCTCTACCAGGGCTTAATTACTGAAAATCAACTCACTGATCCCGGACTGATTGATGAGGAGGCGATTTTGCTGGTTCATACTCCTGAGTACTGGCAGCAGGTGAAGACATGCACGCTTCCTCCTCGTATGGTCAGAAGAATAGGGCTACCCAATACCAAGATTTCAGTAAAGAGAGCAAGAAATAGTGTAGCAGGCACTCTAAAAGCAGCTCAGTCAGCCTTACAAAGTGGTATAGGCATGAACCTGGCAGGGGGCACGCATCACGCTTATCCCGATCGGGGCGAAGGCTTCAGTACTCTCAATGATATTGCTATAGCTGCTTCATTTTTGCTTAAGCATAAATTGGTTCAAAAGGCACTGATTATTGACCTGGATGTGCATCAGGGGAATGGCAATGCTTTCATATTTGCCGATAATCCTGCTGTATTTACTTTTAGCATGCATGGAAAAGATAATTACCCTCTGAAAAAAGAAAAGTCTGATCTGGATATAGCGCTGCCTACCGGTACCGGAGACAAGCAGTACTTAGACCTGCTTCAGCAAACCCTTCCTACATTGCTTAGGCAACATCAAGCTGATATTGCTTTCTTTCAGGCCGGAGTAGATGTACTGGCTACTGATAAACTGGGTAAGCTATTGCTGACAAAAGAAGGATGTTATGAGCGGGATAAGCTTGTTTTTCAGACTTGTAAAAGTTTTGGGGTTCCGGTGGCAAACTGCATGGGTGGAGGCTACTCTCTACGGATGGCGGATATCGTAGATGCGCATTGCAATACCTTCAGAGCAGCAGTTGAGCTTTTTGGCTAGTTCAAAATTTCCTGTAATCTCTGTAACGCTGCCTGATTCTTTGGGTGCTGTATGTTATTAATAATATTATACTTTTCCCGACTGGTCAGGTGCCAGCTTAAAGAAGGTCGTTCTTTAATTGTAGCTACATTTGTGTCATTCAGATCATCCCAGCGGGAATGGTATTCCAAGTTGATCTGATTGAAAGGAACATCCAGCCAGCTTTGCATATATTCCAGACGGTCATCGTTATTGATATCCTGTATATTGAACAGATTATTATACAGAAAACGAAAAGGGGCGGTCATCCTTTGCAGCAATGAACTTCCTAAGGGTTGTTGAATAGGCTCTATTTTTTCGGAGTCGCGTATGCTCAGAAACACTACGCCTGAAGTGTGCTCATTGATCCAGTCTTTAAACACATACATGAACCGGGTAGCATCTGAAACACCGAAATTATCCGTAAGGCCAGCGTCCATAATCTGAATGCGTGGCTCGGTAGGCATGCTCACATTAGGCGTAACATAAGGAAAAGCCGCATTCATACGGAGAGCAGTCAGAAAACGTAGCGAACCTGCATCCTGTTCGGCGAAGAAGCGCATAAAGTCAATCCCTTTCACCTTTTCCTGGTGGCCATTCCGGGCGGGATAAAGATCCAGGCTGGTATTCATATAGGAGACATGCTGGGGAGAGATAAAAAGCTTACGCCCATCATTTACAATCGCCGGAGAAAGTATCATCATAGGAATTAAGGATTGCTGCTCCGGCTCACGGTAATCCATCAGCCGTTTGTTTAGAATGCCTTCCGTATTCTTATTGAGCTGCTGCTCAAAAGCATACCCTCGGTCCTTGATATAATTCTTCCCTTCTAATTCAAAGGGCTGAAAACGGATAAAAAGGTCATTAACTAGCAGCGTAAAAATGATTGCGTTAAGATTATCTTTTCCTAGGTTGTCTACGTAGCGAGAATCGTATACAGAAGGGTAGGATTCTTCTGCCTGAGCAGTAAACTGAGCAAGTGGTTTGACCTTATTTTTCTGCTTTTGAAGCTTTTCTCTCAATGCCAGTTCCCGGAAATAAGATGCACCGATCAGTCCACCAGAGGCGCCGGTAATGAGTTGGGTATGCTCAAAGAGCTTACCCTGGGTAAGACTATCGGCAGTCTGCAGTGCTACCATCGTCCAGAGCGCTGAGCGTAAACCTCCTCCACTGGTACACACGAAGACCATTTTGGGCTTGTCTATCGTATCTTTGGGCGTAACTTTTTGCTTCCAGTTTTCCAGTATACTGAGTGTGACTGCTTTGTCCTGCACGTATTGCAAGCTATCATTTTCTTCCTGAATTCTCTCTAGTGTATAACTGGCATAAGGGACCTCATAATTAAGTCCGAACGCTTTATATGTACTGCTGATCCAGTTGTTTTTTACCACTGCATTCAGCAGAAAAAATACCACAATGACCACAGTAGTAGCCCAACCTCTCAACCAGTAAGTGATGGCACCAATCACCATCATGATGATGGTCAGCAGCAAAACACCGCTGGCCGCTGCCGGAATCTGAAACAAAGGACGATCATGAAATAAGCCTAGCGCCAGTATCAGTAAAAAAATGAAAGACTCAATAATGATAGAATTGAGATGATTCTGGTCAAATACTCTGGTTACCAGCTCTTTATCATATGAGCCGGTGGGGGCTTTGTGTAGCTTACAGTTAATGTCAAAATAATGATCCACCCGATTTGGGTTTTTCTGGGCAGCCTTAAGATTTTGCATAATCCTTACCCGGGAGATTGTCACCCTTTTAAGCTGCTTGTTGACATTGGAAGCTACAAACTTGAAGATATCTTTATTGGTAAGCTTAAAATAAGCGAAGAGAAAGATCAGCATGAGCATAAAACCACATACAAGCCCGGCTACTTTTACAAAAATATCCCAATGCGTATTGTATTCATTTTTCAATTGAAAACTGACAATATGAAAAATGTAGGTAATCATAAAAGCCGTAGGAATAATGGCATTATTGAACGCCAGCTTGGCAAAGGGACGTGTTAGTACACCCAAAAAGCTAAAACTGTTGCCATCCAAAATATAGCAGGTGATGTGGTAGGCCATCGTCATGCCCCCTATTGTAATGCCCACAATAAAGAAGCTGAAGAAGTCCACCTTCCCCATATATTCAGGGTCAAGGAAAAGGTAAGGGATACCCAGATTTTTGCCTACACTGCCCGTTACTGCCGCGAAAAGAAAGACCCAGGCCAATAACAGCAGCTGGTTTTTGCGTAAATGCAATACCAGAAGCTGCACCGGTAAGGAATAATAAATGGGGTCTATGATCTTTTCTTTAACTCGCTTCATCTCTATTGCACTACTATAACGTATTCCTAGCCCTTACCAGTATACAATTCATATTCCAAAAGTCGAGATTCTATCTTTCCATTGACAAATTCTAAGCGGCGATTAGTTCTAAGGCCAACTTTTTTAGATAAGTTGAGGTTTCCGGTAAAAATGTAACCCCAGTAGCCGACACATTTTTGCTTAAAGAAGTCGCCCATTTCCTGATATAAGCTGAGAAGCTGCTCTTCTTCGCCTAATCTTTCTCCATATGGTGGGTTGATGACAACTACCGGCTTACCTTCTTCTCTAGCCTGGGGTGAAGGTAGTTCAGTATCTCTGAAGTCGGCTACTTCAAAACGAATCAGGCCTGCTACGCCTGCTCTGGCAGCATTTTGTCGGGCAGCAGCAATGGCTTTGGGGTCCTGGTCGGTAGCAATGATGTTGGCGAGCTGATTAGTAAAGTTAGCAATGGTTTTCTTGAACTCCTGCTCGGCTTCCTTTCTAATCTTTTCCCAATGGCTGGAGTCAAATGTTTTGAGATGCATAAAGGCAAAGTTATCTCTGAGCAGCCCGGGAGCTTTTCGGGCTTTGATCAGTGCAGCTTCTATAGCCAGGGTACCGCTCCCACACATAGGGTTGACAAAAGGCAATTCAGGCTGCCAGGCTGTAGAGGCGATAATAGCTGCCGCCAAAGCCTCCTGCATAGGGGCTTCAACCGTTACTTGTCGATAGCCATGTTTAGCGATACTTTCACCGGAGGTATCCAGAAAGATTCCTGCGTCACGATCTTTCCAGTGCAAAAAGACTACGATCCTATCCTGTCGGGGGCCACTGTCGGGACGACGACCGTATTTATCCTGCAGGTAGTCTACAATTGCATCTTTGACCTTGAGATTGGCGAAGCGCGTATCTCTGATGGTGGGATTCTTGACGAAAGAGCTGACACTGAAATAACTGTTGGCAGGAATATATTCATCCCAGGCAATACTTTTCAACTGATGGTATAGCTGATCGGCATTAGCCGTGCGAAAACGTTTGAGCTCATATAATATGCGATGTGCGCTACGTAGATGCAGGTTGAGGTACATACAATCGTGCAGGCTGCCTTCGGTGGTCACTTCCAGTATGCTGCTTGCCTTAACCGGATAACCTAATGCCTTCACTTCTTCGGCCAGTATTTTACTCACATGAGGCGCACAGGTGATAACGATGGTCTGAGTATCTTTCATGCCGTAAAATTGGCACTATTCAACGGCAAATGAAAGCAGGAGGGGGAAGAGTGTTATAGTTCGTAGTCTTATGATGTTATAGTTTTAAGTAGTTAAGGGTTTGCTTATTTAACAACGGCTGACCTTTCTTTATAGAAAGAAATAACTCTCTTCTGAAATCCAAGTTAACACCATAACACCATAACACCATAACACCATAACACCATAACACCATAACACCCTATATTACGACTTCTTCCGCTTCCTCTTCCGCATATCTTTTTTCTTCAGCAGGAATAGTGAGCGAGAATGCAGCACCAGTTCTTTAGAAACCAGTTTGTCTTCCAACATTCTTTCTGGCTGATAGGTGTCTACCAGTACTTCCCAATGGGCATTTCTGAGTCTTCTGGGAAAAGTAAATGGGACGTCTTCCCAATAACTGTTTACCAAAAGTAAGTATACATCATCGGTAATACGATTTCCCTTTTCGTCATATTCTTCCATTGCTTTGCCGTTGAGCTGCATGCCGAGGCAGCGCACATATGAAGATGACCAGTCTTTATTGGTCATGTCTTTACCATCGGTGCGCAGCCAGCGGATATCTTTCACACCTGAGCCATGCACCTTTCTGCCCAGAAAAAAGCGACGACGACGCATCACGGGTGAGGCTGTGCGTATGGCTACCAGCTCACGGGTAAAATCACAAAAAGCCTTCTGTCTATCATTCCACTCCCAGTCAAACCAACTGATTTCATTGTCCTGGCAGTACACATTGTTATTGCCATGCTGTGTACGTCCGTATTCATCGCCCATGCTGATCATAGGAATACCCTGGCTGAAGATGAGCGTAGCCATAAAGTTACGTTTCTGTCGCTCCCTTAGCTCAATAATTTCCGGATCGTCAGTAGGACCTTCTACCCCACAGTTCCAACTCAGATTATGCGACTCTCCATCACGATTATCTTCCTTATTGGCTTCGTTATGCTTTTCATTATAGCTTACCAGATCGTGTAGCGTAAAGCCATCGTGTGCGGTAATAAAATTAATGCTGGCGGTTGGTTTACGCCCGGTATCCTCATAAAGGTCGCTACTTCCGCTCAGGCGGTTAGCCAGTTCTCCTACCTGGCTTTCGTCCCCTTTCCAGAAACGGCGTACGCTGTCGCGGTACTTACCATTCCACTCCCCCCACTGTACGGGAAAGTTCCCTACCTGATATCCTCCCTCGCCGATGTCCCAGGGTTCAGCGATCAACTTCACCTGTGAAACAATTGGATCCTGGTGAATAGTATCCAGAAAAGTTGAAAGTTTACCCACCTCATGCAGACCTCGGGCCAGGGTAGAGGCCAGATCAAAACGAAAGCCGTCTACCTGCATCTCAGTGACCCAGTAGCGCAGGCTGTCCATGACCAGTTGGAGGGAGCGGGCGTTGAGCATATTCAGACTATTACCCGTTCCGGTATAGTCCATATAGTACCGTTTGTTATCTTCTACCAACCGGTAGTAGGCCGAGTTATCAATGCCCTTGAAGCTAAGGGTAGGACCAAAGTGATTACCTTCTGCCGTATGGTTGTAGACCACATCCAGGATAACTTCTATCCCGGCTTTATGGTAAGCCTTTACCATTTCCTTAAACTCTGTAATCTGCTCTCCCATTCTTCCTGAAGAACAATACTCAGAGTAAGGTGCAAAAAAACCGATACTATTGTAGCCCCAGTAGTTGCTCAAACCTTTATCCACCAGCACACTGTCATTTACAAAATGATGGACAGGTAGCAGTTCAATAGCAGTGATGCCCAGCTTCTTAAAATATTCAATAACTTCGGGTTGAGCCATACCTCTGTAAGTACCTCTCAACTTAGGATCAATGTCTGGATGCTGGGCAGTAAACCCCTTCACATGTACTTCATAAATAATGGTTTTGTGCAGGGGAATATCAGGCTTTTCTATTCCTTCCCAATCAAAAACATGATCAATGACAATTGATTTGTTCATCCCTGCGGTACTATCTTCAGTATCTCGAATTAAGTCTCTATCTTCCTCCTCAGAAGAAACAGGGTAACCGAAGATGGCACTGCTCCACTTGATCGGGCCATTGATGGCTTTGGCATAGGGGTCAATCAGCAGCTTATGAGGGTTGAATCGCATTCCCAACTCCGGGGCATATGGTCCATCTACTCTAAACCCATAAAGCTGTCCTGGCTTTGCGTTGGGGATATAAATGTGCCATACATGGTCTGTTTGTTCCCTGAGCTGTATACAGGCATGTTCCTCTTCTTCTTCAGGAGCATTAAACAGGCAGAGGTAAACCGCAGTGGCATTTTCACTAAAAATGGCAAAATTAACTCCCTTACCATCATAAGTAGCTCCTAAAGGATAAGGTTTGCCAGGCCATGTTTCGTAATCTTGATGCTTAAGGTAGGGAAACTCAATTTCAGTAGTTTGGTGCATAAAATTAAAAAATGATAATGTTCTTCAGTTTAACAGTAAAATTAAAGAAAAGTTAAACTATAAAAATGCCAATAGTTTATCCTATCAAAAACTGAACATACGAACTGAGCAAATTGAGTTAAAACGCCTCTCCAATAAAGAAATAGTAGCCTACACCTTCCTCAGTAAAAGCTACATCAAGGCGAGTATAAATGTCTTTGGTAGGGAATAGCAGGAAGCGCACTCCCGCTCCACCGGCTACAACCCAGTCGCCCAGATTAATTTCTCTTGGCTCCGGTGCTACTCCCCCGGCACTCAGGAAGGCAGCAGCACCCCAGCGACGACTAAAGGGGAAGGGCAGAAAGCGGTATTCCACCTGGGTAGCCAGCAGGGTTTTATCCCGGTAGCGTCCGGTATAGTAACCTCGCATGAGGCTTTCTCCTCCCATCAGCGCCAGCTGGTTGAAAGGTACTTCGCCATTCATGCTTACGCCATAGAGTTGGTAGGCCAGCACCTGACTGCGGTTGACCGGATAATAATAGCGGGCATCCAGAAAGTATTGCGTAAATGAAAAGTCACTACCCCAGGCACCGGCATAATGCAAAAAGCCTGTTTCCCCAAAGAATCCTTCTCTTACATTCAGCACATTGTGCCGGTCGTCGTAAACCAGACCTATACCGATCCCCATGTTGGTAGAACCTGCGTTGCCAGTTGGTAATGGAAAAGGCTCTTCTTGAACAGGAATAAAGTCTACATTGCCCAGCCGTTGAAAGTCCAGCTCTACACCCATATATAGACTACCCGTGATTTTGCGCAGTACCCTTTCCCTGACTACCAGGCTATTGGCATCTACCTGTGCCAGTTCCTCTTCAGGGGTATCGGGTCCTATTCCATAATACAGCAGCGGAAAGCGCTGGTAACGTAGCCTGCCCAGGAAGAACCACTCACTCCGGTCTGAATATAAAGCATGATCCACCCATAGGCCATACTGTCGCTCCAAGGTAAAAAAAGTAAAGGCATTGATTTCACTCAGGCGGTTGGCAGTATCCTGTTGCGCGTAGTACACATAGATAGCGCTAGCTCCAATCTCCCAGCGGGTTTCGGGTGCGTAAGCTATGGTAGGATAAGCAATAAACTTAGGCTGCTCAGTAGCAACAGTGTCGTTCAGTACGTTATTGACTTGTTTTTTTGTCCACTCAAGTACCTGGGCCTGTACTGCTAATGTGTTAACTAATCCGTAGCTCATGAGCAGGACAAGTCTTCTAAAGGCTTGCGTCATAAAATTGGCTATCTGTAAATGATATACCAGGATTGTAACGTATGAAACATCTCTACAGATGTGTATTCTAGGAAAATTGCAAAATGTAAACACTGTAAGGGGAGGAGAAGAAAGAGGGGGCAGGAGTTAGAGTTTGCTCCAAGAAACTTTTGTGTAGGCGTCTTTTTGCTGATTGTAGATAGAGCCACAGGTTTCCAAACTAATCTTCTCCAGCTTTTGTCGCAGTAATTTTGACCAGGCAAGGCCGTTCTGTCTGATCAATCCTTTATCCTGTCCCATTTGTCCACCGCGGTGTACTGGTGCTTAAGATTTGACTGTACCTTTTAAGGTTAACAGTTTGGTTACGGAGATAAAATTCATGAGACATTTTTAACAATAGCTAATCGTCAAAAACGAATATCCTATTGGGAAAGTATTCAGACATATCTACATTGGTATATTAATTTACCACTTAGTAAATTGGAGAATTGCTTTAAGCGATATAAGCTCAGTATCTTTTGTCCGAGGGTAATGATGCAATTCTTTAGAGTTTTAAGTTAACGACAAATAAATTTTTATGAATGATATAGATCGTCAAGGAAATGTACTCTTTCCTGTGTTTTTTAAACTGCACGAACTGGAAGTACTGGTTGTGGGCGGAGGATATGTGGGGCTGGAGAAACTACAGGCACTGGTGAAAAACAGTCCAGACACACATATTACCTTAGTAGGCAAGGAGATTTTGCAAGAAGATATTTATAAGCTGGCTAAGAAATACCCTCATATCAAGATCATTGAAAGAAAGTTTAAAAGAAAAGACCTGAGAGATAAAGACCTGGTGTTTCTGGCTACCAACGACCGGAAACTGCACGAGAAAATCAAGAAGATAACCCGTCGCAAACACATCATGACCAATGTGGCGGATACACCCGATCTCTGCGATTTTTACCTGAGTTCAGTAGTGAAAAAAGGCGATCTGAAGATAGCAGTTTCCAGCAATGGTAAGTCGCCTACCCTGACCAAACGGATTCGGGAGTACTTGGAAGAAGCGATTCCTGATGATGTGCAGTCACTCTTAGACAATCTCAAAGAAGTGAGAGACCAACTCAAAGGGGATTTTGAGTACAAGGTGCAGAAACTCAATGAGGTTACTTCTGACTGGCTAAGAAAAGAAAAGAAATCCAAGGGTAAGGTTAAGGATAAAGAGCGCTTTGAAAAAACCATCACCGCTTTTGATCAGGCCAATGCCGAAGATCCGCATCAGGAAAAGGTAGGTGGCCAGAAAGTGCCCAAAGAGCTGGTTTACGGGCAAAGGATGAGCAATACTTTGGCGGTATTTTTTCCTGATGCCTCAGAAGAGTTGCAGTTGGCTGCCCGCTGTCAGCATATCAGACGTTGGGAAATCCCTCGCGACAGTTATCCCATGGACAGAAAAGGTTATCTGAAATGGCGCACCCAGCTCAAAATATTCCATGCTGAGAAAGCGGGTGAAATTATGGCAGCCCATGGCTATGATCAGAAAACGATTGACAGAGTGGCTTTTCTACTAAAGAAACAAAAGCTCAAAAGTGATCCTGAGACACAAATCTTGGAAGATGTGATTTGTCTGGTTTTCCTACAGTATTACTTTGGTGATTTTGCCAGGCAACATCCTGAAGACAAAGTTGTAGATATTGTAGCCAAAACCTGGAAAAAAATGTCGGACGAAGGGCATGAAGCCGCTAAAAAATTAGCTCTTTCTGAAGAAGAAGGGAAAATGATAGAGAAAGCACTGGCTAAAGCTTGATAGTAGTTTGTATCAGGCTTTGCTTTCAGCAGCGGGGTTGGGAAAATTATCCTGCTCATCCTCACGTGGTCGCTGGTGGAGGCACTGAAAATCCTTTTCTATCAGCACATATAAAGATTCATCTCCCTGCAGAGGAATTTCTCTTTCAATGCTTACCTGCTCAGTAGTGGCCCAACGCTTAGCTTGAGCTTGAGGGAGCTTAATGCAAATGGTATGTTCAGCATAATGTACCGACACAGCTTTTGAAGTGGAATCAGATGCCAGCAAATAATGAAACGAGGGGGATGCATCACCAAAAGAAACTGTTTCTTTTACTGCTTCACCCTTGGCAATGTCCTCTACTTCAGATTGTGTGAGGCGTAATCGTATGCTATTCCCTTTGATTCTGAGTTTCATAATTTTGGTAGGTAAAACTGTGCTTCAAAATTTAAATCTACAGAATAGCACAATGGAAGTAAAAGCTTAAAGTATAAAATTATGCTTCCTTAGGCCGATTCTTATTTCTCCGGCAGCGTTCACTGCAATAAACGATTTTATCCCAGTTCTTTTCCCACTTTTTACGCCAGGTGAAAGGCTTTCTACAGACCGGGCAGATTTTAGTGGGAAAATCGCTTTTTTTTCTTTGCTTCATCTCTATAAATCAGTCAAACACGCCGATCTTGGGTAGTATGTTTTGCTAAAATCCGTTCACTTTCTCTTCTGACTTCTTCTTTATCCTGCATTTGCCATAACTGATCTCTTGCGAACCTTCCACTCTCTTTCAAATTCACAATAGGCAAAGGGTAATTTTCACCTAGTGTAAAGTTATACATCTGCTGTTCAATGGGTGTCATTTCCCAGGGCTGATGGACAAAAGCGAGTGGAAGGTGAGCAATTTCAGGTACCCATTTCTTGATAAATTCAGCTTCTGCATCATGCGTAAGTGATTGCTTTACCGGATTGTACACACGGATGGTGTGTATGCCCGTAGTACCCGCCTGCATATGAAATTGTGCGTAATGGATACCTGGCTCAAAATCCAGAAACTGTTGGGCTAAGTGTGTGGCCCCAGCTTTCCAGGGTAGCCAGAGGTGGTGTGTTAGAAAAGAAACCAACATCGCCCGCATCCTGAAGTTGAGATAGCCGGTATTGTTGACACATCGCATTGCCGCATCTACCATTGGATAGCCGGTCATGCCACTTTTCCAGGCCTGGAAATAATCATCGTTCCATTGGGTGCGCGTACCATCAAAACCCCGGTTAAAGTTGTCAAACTCAATATCGCATTCCATCTCAAACTTCTGGATAAAATGCCCCTGCCAGCGGAGTCGTGAGATAAAATTATTAACCTGTTTTTTATGTGAAACCCAGTTCCTGAAGGCTTCTGCTGTTTGGTATGCCTGCCTGACTGATATGTTGCCCCAGGCGATATAGGGAGAAAGTCGGCTGCAACTCTTCCTGCTCAAATGCGGTTTGGAAATATGTTTACTGTAGTTTATGCTCCTCTCCTTAAGAAAAGAACGTAGATATTTGAATGCAAACTCACTTCCTCCCGGCTGGAAATTTGTATCAGGGGAGGTGATCGCGGGAGGCAAATCTTTACCGGATTGGCTATGATAGAATTCCAGAGATAAGTTGAAAGATATAAGCTTGCTGAGAGCTACTTCATGTATAGGACTTTGCATAAACGCGTGCCAGTGTTCACTCCAACCCTCTCTGTTTTTCAGGCCACGTACTACAGCATTATTTTCATATTCGTGCCATTGAATTCCCGAACTTTTGCAGAATTTAGCTACTGTTTTATCTCTGTTAAAAGTTACCTGTAAGCCGCTTTCCTGGTAAGAATAAATATTTGCAATAGGGTGAGCTGCATGCAGGGCCTTGAGCACCTCCGATACTTCGCGATGAAAAACATATAAGGCTATCTGATGCTCATCCAGTTTGGCTTGCATCTCACGCACAGATTCCAAAACAAAACGCCAGTGTCGGTGGCTACTTTCAGCAGCATTAATTAGAGAAGGTTCAAGGAAGACAAGGAGAAGCGTAGGTCGCTGACTTTTGATGGCATTGTATAAAGGTGTATGGTCAGTAAGCCTAAGGTCTCGTTTAAACCATACGATATTAATTCCCTGATTTTCCACACAGGAAAAACAGAGGAAGAAAATGAAATGTTCAGGGTAAGATGCTATTTACTCAAAAAGCAGATACAGGGTCACTGTATTGGTAGTAAGCTGCTGAATAGGGGCGCCATAGACATTTTCTGTATCGTTCTTCATATTCAACAGACCCCGGGAAAAACGAACCTCAGGGGCAAATTTGAATAGTGGAAAATACACATCCAGCCCGAAGCCCACTTGTACTGATAAATTTGTACCGCTGACCAGTAGTTTGTCTTCATCACTCTGATCTTTCTTTTTTCCGGTAGCTTCAATGCCGGGTTCTACACCACCGATCAGGTACATACGGGTATTGCCCCGTCGCATGGATTTATACTTGAATAAGAGTGGAAATTCTACGAAAGTAGTTTCCACAATTTGCTCATCCACCACACTTTGACCACCACGGATGTAATTGTAATCTACCTTGTTTTCATAAAAAACTACTTCCGGAGTAATCCTAAGATCCAGGAACTCTGCCAGGCGAACGTTGGCGATCAGCCCTAATGAAAAACCGAAAGCATTGGAAGGCATGATAGAATGCAGAGAGTCAAAAGCTGGAGAAGTAAAGTTATCATTATACTGTACTCTGTAGCTGGAAGTATGCATTCCGATGGAAAAACCATAGTGAAGCCAGCGATTATCATAGTTAGGGAGATTCTCCGACTTGGTAAGCTGAGCCTGAGCGTCAGAAACGAGCAGAGTAGTAAGCAAAAGGCAGCAAACTGCTACTTTTTGCCAGTGTATATGGAGCTGATGCCAAATGTGAGTGTCTTGCATGTTGTTTTCTGGTAACCTACCTTCTTAAGTACTTCTAAGAATGCTTCTCCATCAGGAAAAGATTGTACAGATTCAGGCAGATAGGTGTATGCTGACTGATCTTTTGAGATCATCCGGCCAATCACCGGCAGTATTGCTTTAAAATAAAAATTATACAATTGCTTAAGCGGAAACTTTGTAGGCTTGGAAAATTCCAGTACTACTACTTTGCCTCCGGGCTTAAGTACTCTGAACATATCAGACAAGCCCTGTTCCAGGTTTTCAAAGTTCCGTACACCAAAAGCAACGATGATGGCATCAAATATATTATCATCAAAAGGTATTCTTTCTGAGTCACCCAGCTTTAGCTCAATCTTATGATCAAGCTTCATCTTCTTGAGCTTTTTGCGACCTACCTCCAGCATGCCTTCTGAAATATCTACGCCAATGACTTTTTCAGGATTCAGAGAGAGGGATTCTATGGCGAAGTCGGCGGTGCCGGTGGCCATATCCAGAATGAGTTGGGGGCGATCTGCCTTAAGCTGTTTGATGGCTTTTTTGCGCCAGATAATATCAATACCCAGGCTGAGGAGGTGATTCAACAAATCGTAGCGCTTACTGATGTTGTTGAACATCGTGGCTACCTGCTCTTTTTTACTGCTTTTTTGATCTTTATAGGGGACTACTGCCATGGCGGACAAAGGTAAAGGTTTTCCGAGTATCCAACACAGCAAAAAACAAATTTGTTACTGATTAGCAGAAGAGATCTTATTTTATTCTTTGCTGCTGATCTGGGTATTGCTGAGAATACGCATCTCTACCCGGCGGTTAAGTTCTCGGCCTTCTACTTCGTCATCATTGGAGGCAAGAGGGTCTTCTTCACCATAGCCCTGAGCAATCAATCTGCCTGCATCTATGCCTTCGTTGATCAAAAAGTCTACGATAGCCTGGGCACGCTGCTGAGAAAGTTCTTTGTTATAAGTTTTAGGCCCCACTGCATCCGTGTGACCGGCTATTTCAATGCTGGTGCCCTGGTTACTCATCATAAATTGCTTCAGACGGTTCAGTTCATCAAATGACTCTTCTTTTAGGCGGGCACTATTGAAATCAAAGTAGATAAAGTTCAGAATCATTTTGTAGTTGGAAGAAATCCTATCCAGTGCTACTTTCTTTCTAAACTCCTGAGCTTCTTGGGTAGCTGCAGGAATGCCTACTTTAAGGCTTTTGTACACGTATCCCCCTTTCTCAACAGCCAGAACATAGTTTGTTTCCTCTTCACTTAAGATATCAAAACGGTAGATTCCTTCTGCTACACTTTGGCCGGGGATGGATTTGCCGCTTTGCATCTCCTTAATACTTACACTGGCTGAGATAGTTTCCTGCGTAGCAGCATCTTCTACTTTGAGTAGCAACTGTACAGGCTGAAGGGTAGAGGCAGAGGTGCTATTGGTGTTTTTATTTTGTACCTTATTTAGGTTTCTGTTAAGCTGGTTTTGTTCGTTTTCAGCAAGTTGTTTGTTTTTTTGCTTTTCCAACTGCTCCTGATCTGAGTCCAAATCGGGCACTTCTACCATGTAGATATCCAGGTAACCAGCCCCATCATTTCGTACAGTAGCATAATAACCCCGCATGCCATCCTTAGTACTTACGAAGTATATGTCGTCATCTGGTGTATTGATAGGGTAACCTAAGTTGACAGGCTCTCCCCAGGTATCTGTCTCTGGGTCATGTTCAGACTTGAATATATCGTATCCGCCCATTCCTTTGCGGCCTCTACTACTGAAGTAAAGCGTAGTATTATCATAATCAATGAAAACACCATCTTCATCAAAAGGAGTATTGATCTTGTCTCCCAGATTAGTCACCTTACCCCATTCTCCTCTTCGGTCTTTTTCACATTTATAGAGGTCTATTCCACCATAACCTCCCGGTCTGTTGCTGGAAAAATAAAGCGTTTGTCCGTCAGGAGATATAGATACTGAGTTTTCAGAATAGCTGGAGTTAATATTATCACTTAGAGGAACCGGTTGTGACCAGGTGTCATCACTTTTCCTATCTGATACAAAGAGGTCGCCATTATTTTCATCTCGGTAGATGTAAAGTTGCTGTCCATCAGCGGATAAAGAAGAATTGGACTCAAAATAAAGTGTGTTAACAGTTTCACCTATGTTTTCGGCAGGCATCCATTTCCCATCTACTTTACGGGAGATGAAGATATCTTCATAGGCAAAGTTGTCATCATATACGTTTTCGTTCAGGTTACCCTCTTTACGACGAGAGGTAAAGATCATGATCGTCTCATCCTCATTAATTACAGGTGCATAATCCAGACTATTGGAATTGATTTCGCTACCGATATTGGTGATTGTGAAATTACGGGCATTGGCTACAAACTCCATCCCGTTTTCACATTCATAGATACGTCTTTTCACCTGGCTTTGAGGAATTTTATCTTCACCCCGGTATTCGGTATCCTTATCTAGCTTTGCCAGATAATAGCTATAGTATTCAAAAGCTTTCTCAAATTCTAATCCGTACTGATATGCTCTACCGATTGAGTATAAGAGGTCAAAGCGATAATCAGGGTCAAGCTCAAGCACACGGAGGAAATAGGGCGTAGCCTCACCTTTATTGATCGTTTCAGTAATGGTTTTGGCAGCCATATAATTGGCTTTAATATTATCAGGGTCAGCCTGAGCAGCAAGGATATAGAATTCCTTGGCTACTTCGGGAGCCTTTTGTTCATAGTAAATTTCATCCCCAATTTCTACTTGTTGGCGGGCAAGTTCTTTATTATCCTGCCCCCAGGTATCCAAAGAAATGCATATCAGCAGAAAAATAAATAGTATATATGGCGTTTCTCTTACCATAAAGTTTTCAAAACTATGCTTATTAAATACGTTGATTGATAAACGTCTGAAATTCTGTTAAATAAGTGTCGGCAATTTAGGATTGATTCCATTACCATGAAATGTCAATGTTTTACAACGTAATATTAATGGAGAGAAAAAGGATTTAAGGAGTACATCACGGCAAAAAGAATAATATTTATATAAATTTTACTTTTTTTAGTATGACTATTCTTGTATAACTGCTGCAAATTCATCTAAAGACAAGAAATAAATTAAGCTTCAGAAGGGTAGATATTCGTAATGAAATCAATTAACATCACCTGAATTACTCAGTTTGGAAGGATATTTATCAAAAAAACACCCATGCAAATATTATTTTTCAACTTTGTACTGCCCCTGAGAAGCGCTTGCCAAGAGATTTACCCTCCTTATACTACTGCTAAAATGCCTCAAAGAGTAGTACAAATTTTATGCGTTAAACCATGTAAAAATGTGTTTATATATATTTTATCTCACAAAATGATTTTTTACTTGTTATGAAATGGTAATGTTTTTTAATCTATTAATCGTATGAATACACAACAGGATAATATCAAACTTTTGGAAAAAATATACGGGAGAACACTTAAAGCAAGTGAAACATACCGTAATGCTTCAAAAAATGTTCACAACAGACCACTCACTTCTTTTTTTGAAACAGCGGCAGTTTCTCACGAAAAATTTGCCGATGAGCTGAAAAATGAACTCACCCAAATGGGCAGTAAGGTAGACAAGAAGAGCTCTGTAAATGTAAGTACAGACAATTTCTGGTCTGACTTTGCCTCTATTATTGTGCGAAGAAATGAATCAGCGATGCTGAAAAACTGCTTGAAAGCAGAAGAGAAAGCTATTGTCTTATATGATGAAGCAGTAGATAGAAATGACATAGATAATACTATCAAGGAGAAAATCAGGGCTCAACGTGATTATGCCAAAAACTTATCTTCTGAGGTTGATGCGCTTGAAAAACAGTATGCAAGTGACTGATTATGCGTAGTTTTTACTAAAAACTTCTCTCAGCTTACATGCAGTCAGAATTTTTAGGCTAAAACTCTTTCTTCGGATAGCTTTTTTTTAAAAATTGGAGAAAAATTTGTATCATTCACTATTCAGCAGATTACAATTTACATCAATAAGCTTTACGGAGATAATTTATGATGAAGAGAATAGCTCTCGCTCTTTTTACCTTGTCGATTACTTTTAATACTTACGCTTCTTATGCGCCTGATAATGATGAAGTACGCTTCACAATTGTAGAAAAGAACGAGCTGAAAGGACTGTTTGACGAAGAGGGGAAAACGATTATTCCTATTGAATATGAAGATCTAGGTTGGGTGGGTAGCCTTCCTAAAGTATACAATAAAGTAATTGGTTATCGTGAAAAAGGGAAGTGGGGGCTCATAGATGTGAAAAACAAAAAAGTGACAGAGGCTATGTACTATAGTCTGTCGCCTTTCTATGATAAGTTAATAATTGCCTCAAAAGGTACAGAGATAAGTCGTAAGCGTGTTTATGGGCTTATCAATGCCAAAGGAGAACAGGAACTTAGCTTCCGTTACTACTCTCTTCAGGCCAACCATGAGCAACTTATCGCTGCGGTCATGAGTAATCACATACCTCTCTATGGTGTAATTGATGAAGACGGACAGGCAGTTATTGGTTTCAAATACAGTAAAATCGTAGGCCTCTCCAATACCACTTATGCTGTATACAATCAGCAAGATAAGTTGGCAATATACACTTCTGAAGGTAACCCACTTACCACTTTTCGTTACGATAGTATTACTCCGTTTGATCAGCATCATTTAGCTAAGGTTTATGAAAACGGAAAGCAGGGTGTTATCAGGGAGGATGGACATATTATTCTGCCTATAAAGTATCAGAAGGTTAGAATCAGTGATGAGGGAGAAGTCTCTGCACTACCTTTTAGCAAGTGGCATGCTTATACCGGAGACAACAAAAAGCTTCGCACCTATACTTTTGAAGATATGAGCCCTGCCGGTGTTAATCTCTACCAGATCAAAATCGGTGATGTGTATTCTTTTGTAAACCAGGAAGGAGAACTCATACTTTCAGAAAACTGGAAGATTGATACCTTATTGCATGGTTTTGCCATTCTGAAGAAAGGAAAGAGGTATGGTGCGATGAAAAGTATAAAGTCAGAAAATAATGAAATTATTCTGGATACGATCTATGATACCTTGTATGTAGAAGAAAATTATCTGCTTGCCGCTCAGCAGGTAAGCCAGGATACTTACAGTTGGTCCATGTTTGATACAAATGGCGAGCAACTGACAAGTTATGCTTATCAGGATATAGAGCCTCAAAGTGAAGCGCTATTTCCGGTGAAAAGAAAGAATTATTGGGGCTATATGAATAGCAGGGGGGAAGAAGTGATTCCCTGCCAGTATCTTTCGGCTTCGCCTTTTCGTCAGGGCAGAGCCAGTGTTGACTTTATTGATGGACAGGGGATTATTGATACATACGGTCAGTGGACCATTAAGCCCTTCAAATACCAAGGCGCCAGCCTGAATCTGGAAAGAATTCATGATGACCTTTTCATTTTTAGTACCAAAGCGCATCGCTACGAATCAGCAAAATATGGCCTGGTGGATAATGAAGGAAATGAAATTTACATTAGCAACTACGCCCTGATTAACAATGGACATACAGTATGGGAAAGAAATGAGCAAGGTAAATATGGCTTAGTTACCTATGAAGGTGAACGCCTGCTGGATACCAAATATGATACGATCTCTGCGCTACAGGAAGGCACAATTTATACCTTTCAAAAGGATGGACACTACGGAATTATGAACAGGGATGGAGAAGTACTGGTAGATCTGGACAACAACTTTCAGGAGCTCTATACAATGAGCAATTACTACCTGGGTGTAAAGATTGATGACAAATTTGGCTTTGTAGATACATTGGGACGGCTACGTATTGCTAACCGTTATGACTCAATCAGTCGTTTTCAGAGTAATATGGCAGCCATTAAGTTGCTGGGGCGCTGGGGGTATATTGATCTTCACGAAAACCTGGTAGTGCAGCCTCATTTTGAAGAGGCTCAACCCTACAGCGGTGGTTTGGCAATTGTTAAAAAAGGTGGAAAGTATGGTATGGTTAATAAAAAAGGAGAGACTATTGTCCTTAACCAATTTGATAAAATTCGGCCTTCTATCAAAGATCGTTTTATTGTGGAGCAAGTAGACGAAGGGGAGAAAGAAGCCCAAATGGGGTTAGTAAGCGAAACTGGCCATACTCTTATCTACCCTAAATACGACTCCCTGGAGGACCTGGGAAATGGGTATGTCATCATCAGCAGAAATGGTCGCTATGGGCTATTAACTTTACAAGGGAAAAGCACTATTCCGCTCAAATATGATCATATTAAATACGATCCTTACAATGAACTTTATTTGGTGCTGGAAGAGCAAAGCTGGCAATCAATAGATTTACCCCCTACTACAGCGGGGAAATAAAAGAATAAAAAAGGCGGCCACCATGCCGCTTTTGTATTTTTTGCAGTACCAATAATTTATCTGCTGCTTACAAGCTCTTTTTCTTTCTTCCTTTTTATTGTTGGTGAACCGCTTCGTGAATATTTCTTAGCTTTTTTTCGGCGACCCCACCAGATCATTACACCGGTTACGGGCATGCTGGCGATAATTATGCTGGCGATGAAAGCAATAATTTTACCAGGTAAGCCAAGAATTGCACCTCTATGAATGTCATAATTCATGCGCAGTACGGTATCTGCCAGATCAGCATCCTCATACTTGCCTTCGTAGGGTCCTGTAGTATCCAATGGCTCCAGTGTATACTGATCATAATGCTTATAGTCTACCTGATGATAAGAGTCAGCATCATGATTAATGTAGGTGTAATAAGCGCCTTCTTTACCTTGTGGCAGGCCAATGTATAGAATACCATTAGCAGGTTTTTGTTGGGCCAACTTAGTCCATAGTTGATCTACTCCTGCCATTTCTTCATTCGTAAGCGAGGCAGTGGTGTCTGAAGGAGGCATCGTATACACTCCGTCTCCATCGCCTCCCATAGCAACATGTACTGTGTTGGCAAACCACTGCATACCCATCACCATACCGGTAAATGCCAGTACCAGCCCTACAGAAAATATATAAAAACCCATCACATTATGCAGATCATAATTGACTCTGCGCCATTTTGCATCCCACTTAATGGTAAAGCGCTGCTTACGTACTTTTTTGTTTTTAGGCCACCACAGTATCAATCCACTGATGAGCATGAAGGCAAAGATCAGCGTACTGTAGGCTACTACCGGCTGGCCAATGTTGGGGGGTAACCAGAGGTAGTAGTGGCCGTGGATCATGATATGGAAAAAATCAGTTTCCTCATTGGTAATTTCCACTACATCACCAGTATAGGGATTGACATGAACGGTATAAAAATGTTCCGGCTCAAATCCCCAGAACCATACGCTGGTGGTCTTACCTTGCTCATTATAAACAAAGCCCTTAGGTTCGTCTGAAGTTTCTAAAGCTGCTTTGGCAATGCTAGTGAGCTGGGTGGGAGGTAGTATAGTTTTTCCATCGGATGGAATATCAATATTCCTGAATGAACGAGTAACACTTTTGATCTCGTCTTCAAAGGCAATCAGACAGCCAGTGATAGCTACGATAAACACCACCAGCCCGGACGCAATTCCGAGCCAGAGGTGTATCTTCCCAACGATTTTCTTAAAAGTCATATTTAAAATTTATAACCTAATGATAAACGGAAATTTCTGGGCGCTTCGGTCTGCCAGTAGTAATAAGTACTGTAGGCAGAGCCGGAGTAAAGGTACTCGTCAAGTAGGTTGTTAACATTTAGAGCAACATTAAATTTGTCGTTTTGCCAAGAAACAGAGCCATCCATACGAAAATAGTCTGGCAGAGCTTCCTGTCCGGTGCTGCCTGCCCAGGACCAGGTAGTACGATCTACCTGCCATTGATAACCCAGAGAAATCCCGAAGCCTTCTAGCACATTGCTAAAACGGTAAGCCATCCATCCATTGGTGAGATGTTTGGCAAAACCTGGGACAGGATTGCCAATGTTAGACTCATCAGTATCCTCAGTAATCTCAGAATTGGTATAGGCATAGTTCCAGATCATGGTAAGGCCAGGCAAAATCTCACCTTTTACATCCAGTTCTACTCCTGAAGTTTGCGTCTGACCTAGTTGAGTGGAGAAATTGATATTTTCAGGATCTGCCACTAGTACATTATTTTTAGTAATCTGGTAAACTGCCAAAGTAGAGTTCCAGCGACCATCAAACCAGTCTTTCTTTAAGCCTGCTTCAAGGTTATTTCCAGTGATAGGATCAAAAGCATTACCGTTCACATCTGCACCCGCCTGAGGGACAAAAGCCTGATCATAGAGTGCATATGCAGAGGTTTGAGGGTTTATAGATACGCTCAGACCTGCTCGGGGAGTAAACTTAGTCTCATCCGTTCCGGTACCATACTGGCTATCTTGGGTAGACGTAATTCTTCCTGCTAATGTCAGGCGTATTTTATCCTCCCAGAAGTGTAGCTCATCCTGCACATAAACTCCGGAATAAGACTGGCTCAGAATATTGGCTCCGGCACGTTGGCGCAGGCTGCGGGTACGATCAAACTGAGGTAAAGAATCCAAAGGCACGGAATATACGGGGTCGTAAATATTGAAAGGTACTGTTCCGTTCAGGTTCACAGTCTGGTTCCAGTCAGCAATATATCGCTTAGAGCCTAAGTCCAGCCCGGCCAGGATGCGGTGCTTGACGCCACCAGTTTGCACATCACCATTGACAAAAAATTGTCCAAACTTACCTATGTTTAAGGCATCCCAGATGCTAACAGTACGCTGCATATTTCCTGCTTCATCCACTCCGGCTATCCAGAAAGAGCTGCCACTTGCCTGATAGTTGAAATAAGCTACCTGACCAGTCAACTGCCAGTTTTCAGAAAGTTGATGCTCCAGAATGAAGTATGAGCTATGGTCGTGAATGGTAGATGGGTCCATGTTTGGCTCGGCAATGGTAAAGTCCAGCGGTAAGTCCGCGTAACCATTGGCTGAGAATACATAGGCAGAGCCAATAGGCCCAGTCTGAGCGTACTGATAGGTATATTCTGCTGTGATGGAAGTCCGTTCATCAATCTGGTATTTGAGTACCGGAGCTACTGTGTAGCGATTGTTGTATTCATAAGGGCGATGCGAACCTTTAGCCTGTCCCATCAGGTTGAGGCGATAAAGTAGTTTTCCATCTTCGCTAAGCTTACCATCCAGGTCGGTAGTAGCGCGATAAGTATCAAAACTACCTACAGTAATAGTAGCTTCTCCTTTGGTGATGCCGGTAGGCTTTTTGGTCACTACATTATAAAAACCACTAGGCTCCCCATTGGCCATCATAAAGCCGGCAGGTCCTTTTACAAACTCAATACGTTCTACCATAGACATGTCTTCTGTCAACGGTCCCCAAGCAGACTGAATATTCATACCATTTCTGAAAGGGGCAATGCGTGAACCTCTCATGTTAAGGCGAGCGTAATTGTCCCAGTGCTCTAGCCGGGTGACTCCGCTGACATTGCGTGAGACACCTTCCAGCATGTCAAAAATCTGCTGATCTTCTATGATCTCCCGGTTGACCACCTGAATGTTCTGAGGGACTTCTATCAGGGGTGTTCTGATGCGTAAGGTAGGAGAAGGAATATCTACCTTATAAGAGTCTGTTTGTCCGCTGACCTGCACTTCGTTCAGTTCCAAAGCAGATTCACTCAGTTGCAACTCAAGCGTAGTAGTTTCTCCTGGCTTCACATTGACATTCAGTTTCTTTGCTGTGTATCCCACAGAGGTGGCTACCAGGGTATAGTTACCAGCCGGTACGTTGGTGATGGTAAACGCTCCCTTTTCATCAGTAGAGGTCCCCAGACTGGTTCCCTGCAATGCTACATTGGTATTAGCCAGCGGATCTCCTCCGGGAGACTGTATGCTCCCTTTGATGGCTCCGACAGATTGTGCATAAGCAACATCACAAGAAAGGGAAATCATGCCGATTCCCAGACATAGAATAAATAATAGGTGATGAGTAAAAGTACGTATCATTATTTTATTTAGACTTATTTTAAATTAATGCAAAGCTATAAGCTGCATATCTTATCATCAATCCCTTGTCTTAGCCTATTTTTTTACTAATGCTGATAGGCTTAATAGCTATAATTAGTAATTGATACTACTACATGTAGTAGTGTAATCAGGTGCATCGGATAAATTAAAATTAATGGGTAAGCGAAGGAGAGTGTAACAAGCTGGTCTGATTCTCATATATATTTATGATAATCAGTTAGTTGTGTTTTATAAAACCTGATAATAACCAACTTTCCCCATGCAAATGCTGTTGTGTTGATGTGTATACAAACACATTTTTTGAACTCAAAAAACTGAAAACAATGAAAAGAATATCATATAAATTAATAATGACAGTAGGAGCAGCTTTAATATTTGTGGGTTGTAGTCCTAATTTGATGGTAAATACTGACTATGACAGAGATGCTGAATTTAGCCAGTATGAGACATTTTATTGGTCTGATGAATTTCAGCATGATGAAAAGGAAGGTGAAAATAATCCTCTCTTCTACAATACGCTAAACAAGAAGCGCCTGAAGACAGCTATTGAGCGTGAACTGGAAGGCAAAGGTTATACACTTTCCGAAAACAATCCTGACCTGCTGGTAAATGCCAGAGTCCTGGTGGAAGAGAGAAGTTCTCAGAATTACGCTTATGGCCCTTATTCTTACTGGGGATGGGGATATAATAATTATCGTTCAGCCGACAGTGAGAAAGAAGGTGATGTGGTGATTGAACTGATTGACCAAAACGAGCAGCAACTGGTTTGGCAAGGATATGCTTCTGGTGTATTAGATACCGATACTGAGAACCGACAGGAGGAGATCAATGAAGCAGTGGTAATGATACTTTCCAAATATCAGCATCGTGCAGGTGAGACTAGTGTGGGTCGTTAATTTTATGTAGTTGCTGATAACGAATAAGTAAAACTTATTTAAGAGCCTGTAAACTATGGAATAGTTTCAGGCTCTTTTGTTATTTGCAGTAGTCCAAAAGAAAACAAGCGTACGCTTTGTTATAGAGTAAAGCATGTGTCCAATCTCACCAACTCATCTTTAACAAAGATACACCCTGGCGGGGAAGTTGCATCTGAATGGTAGCACTTCCTTCTTCAATATTGACCCATTTCGGAGAGGTAAGCAGTTGTAGTTGTCCTGCTTTTTCAAGCTCGGCGACCTGCTCGGCAGTAGGGTTCTGAGGAGAACCCATGGCTTTCCATACTTCATAAGAATTACTATGCTCTTTATCCACGCGGTAATGATGCAACAGTACCTGAGAAGTTGGAATGCCCTCCATCTTTACGGTTACATTGGCGACTGGTGCCTCTACATTGTCATCGTGATAATGCCAGATCATTACTGTAGCCTCATCCTCGTGGATGGCGGCCAGGGCATTGATATCCGCCTGTTCTCCTCTAACACTTTCGTCCCGTACTGCTCTGAAGTCATAGGCTAGGTCATTTTCTGTACTGGCCGTGAGTGTATTGCTGGAACTGGTTTCGGTACTGCCATTTACTTCTACTCGCTGTCCTCGCATCATCCCAAACATACGGAATACATTTAATACCGGCTTATCTACCCCATTGGTAGCCATATCCCGGAAGCCAGCGAACCAGGGCTGGTTTTCAAACTCAAAGCCCCAGGTGACGGCCCCCAGCAGGTTCACCCCATGATAATCAGCCAGGGCATATTTACGGGCAAATGAAGCCGCAGTATAACTGGAATACATGGTGCCATTGCGATAGGCATTGTGGGGATAATCCGCTTCCGAGCAGGCAGCACAGCCTTCGGGATCCGACTCTCCAATGATAATGGGCAAATCCTTAAACTCAGGGTAGGAGGCTACGATCTCAAAACCTTTGTCTATATCTCTGAGCTGTTGCCCCATATTCATCTGTACCATGCCGTCCACTACTTTGGGACTGCCTTTGGCATGGAAAGTAATGAAATCCAGTGGAGCACCCGTCTCACCGGTCACATGGTTTTTTCCATGAAGCACATGGTCCAGGAAGGTGCTAAGAAAATCAGCAGCCTCATCCCAACCCGGGCCGGTGGTTTCCGGCCCACCCATTCTGGCAGTAGGTAAAGCTCTTTTTACCGCATCTGCGGTATAGTCATACAATTTGATGTATTCTTCAGTAGTGCCGCGCCAGTAACCAATGTTAGGCTCATTCCACAGTTCCCAGTACCAGCTTTCCACTTCGTCTTTTCCGTAGCGTTCAACACTGTGCCTTACCCATTGGTACACCAGCTCGGCCCATTTCTCATAATCTTTGGGTGGATAGGCCCAGCCGGTATATATGTCGTCGTATTCCGCACCCGGTTGCCAGAAATGGCGATAGGGTTCGGGTTGAGTAGATAATGCTTTGGGCATAAATCCTATCTGTGCCATAGGCTTCATACCTCTCTCAATATAAGCATCAAAAATGCTGTCAATGATAGTCCAGTCGTATATCGGATTGCCGTTTTCATCTTCGGTATATGCATTGGTAGAACCCCATTTGAGTGCCGCTCGTGGACCTTCGTCCGTAACCAGCAGGCTATGGACCCGCATGTAGACCGGTACCGGACTTAAATCAGCAAGCTCGGTCAGTAGTTTCTGTCCATCTTTCATGTAAGTATAGTTAGGCTCATCATGTCCCCACCAGGCCCAGATGGGTTTCATAGGCCCTATGTTCTGGGCAAAATTGACATGGATGGATACTTCTTCTCCTCTATTATCCACCTTCTGAGCTTCTGCGGAGTGAACAGAGATGAATAGGAGGAATAAGCTGTTAATCAGCAGAGCTGTAAAAAATTGCTTAGCAGCGAATCGTAGCATAGGTTGTTGGGTTGTAGCATAATACTTTGTCTCGTATTAAGGTAAGTATAAATTGTTTTAAGTACTGTTTGCACCGTCTTTATTTATCTTTTTAAGCTATTGCGCATAATGTTTGTATCCTGCAAGTGGATCAACTAAACCCATTATGAAAAGAATCACTTTATATTTTTCCGCATTACTTATTGGCTTTTCTGCGCTTAGCATGGGCTGTAGAAGCTCTACCATTATCACAACGGGGCCTGCCCCCTCAGGTCAGCATATCCCACCGGGACAGATGAAAAAGATGACAGGTGCTAAATCTGCCAGGCAGTATGCGCCCGGACAGCAAAAACAAAAGAAAGTAAAGAAAAAGCATTAGCACTTATGCATAAGCAATAAAAAAGGCAAGCCCTATTCTATAAGACTTGCCTTTTTTTTAAGCGCTGACCCTTGTACCCTGATATGTAGAATTGTTGAAGGTGTTATTGATTTGTAGCCCCTTGGCTTTCATCCATTGATCAAGCTGCCGGGCTTCGTGGGTATGCAGTATATTAAGGGCTTTGCGATATTCTTTGGCAAGCAGTTGACGGTCAAAACTTACCTTTTCCAGAATCATTTTGTAGTAGTCAAGAAAAGAGGTTTTCATGATTGATTGCATTTTCTTTCCACACAAATGAATAAAAATAAGGTAGTGCATCCTGTTGCAGGACACACCACCTGAATGTTTACAAAAAGGATTATGAGATATTGATGGTTCGGGCTGGTTTACGTTTTGCCTCTTCCCTTTTAGGGATGACCAGCTTGAGGATACCATCTTCGTACTTTGCTTTAATCTTATCAGCTTCTACCGTTTCTGGTAAGCGGAAGGAACGTTGGAATGACTGATAACTAAATTCTTTTCTTGAATACTTGCCTTTTTCCTCATGCTCATCTTCATGGCTCACTTCTGAAGAAATGGTAAGCATATCATTATCCAGCTCTATTTTGAAGTCATTCTTTTTCATACCGGGGGCTGCCATTTCTACCCTAAAGTCATTGTCGTTTTCCTGCACATTCACCTTAGGGATGGTAGTGTTGGTATTGGAAAAAGAAGGCCAGTCAAATAAATCACGGGTAAAAAAGTCGTCAAAGAATCGTGATACAGAGGGAACATACCTCTCAGGTACATAATCTCCGTTTCTCTTCATAAGTGTCATGGTTTTATTCATTTTAAAAGTGAAACATTAAACAAATAAGCTTTCGCTAATCAGCCGCTACAGCCTGTTATTAGATGCCGTGAGCGTTAAAACATTTGTGATTAAGTTAGAATAAAACTTAGATCATGATCTACCATATTTTAAACAAATCAGATGCCAATTCAAAATATGACAATGTATAGCCTTGTTATGTAGTATAAAATGTCAAATTGGCAGAAACTGTGACAGTATTTTACCTTACTTAAGAAGAGAAAGCGTATGCTGACTGCAATTTTTACAGGGTTTCTCTGATATATGACAGGCATAGTTTTAATAAGTAGGAGTAAAGGGGTAGTATATCAAACAGCTTTTTGAGCATGTAAATTTCAATTTGCAGAAATGTAATTAGGAAGTTGCTGAATGAAATAGCTAAATTGGTTGGCAAAGATTCGTTTCTTTTAAGTCTACATTTTATATGATCGGGTCAAATGCAAGAGTATAAATTATACCTAGAGATTGGCGCCCTCTTAGTGACGTTATTTGGAGTACCATCTGCTATATATGTCTATTGGCAGCAAAAATCCAAGGAAAGGAAAGAACGCGAATATGGTACTTATAATGCCTTGGATGATAAGTACATTGATTTTCTCAATCTGTGTCTAGAAAACCACGACCTGGATATTTATCATATAGCTAAAAAAGGTAAAAGTGAGTATTCCCCCGAACAAAATGCACGTGAGCTCATAATATTTGAAATACTTATTTCCCTATTTGAAAGGGCTTTTCTGATGTATCGCGATCAGGATTCAAAAATCAAGAAGCTACAGTGGGAAGGATGGAATAGGTACATGGAAGATTGGATGCAGAGAGATAACTTCAGGAGAGCATGGGAAAGGTTAGGTACGCAATGGGAGCTTAACTTTGAGAATCATATGAAGGAGGTATATAGAAAAGTACAAGCCAAACATATGCAAAGCGATAGTAAGACTTAATTTTAATGGATAAGCGCATACTACAACAAACAGCAAAACTAAAAATCCAATCCCATGAATACCGTAGAACTCCTGGCTAGACAAACTGAAGGCGCTTATGACTGGACCAATCAGCTGCTCACTGGCATTCCCCATGACAGGTGGGACATCATGCCTGACATTATGGAGTCCACCATAAGCTGGCAGGCAGGGCACCTGATCATGAGTTTTTATTTTCACTCGGTCATGACCATTGTGGGACATCAGCCGGATATTATGGAGGAAGTGCCTCTCCGTGAGTATGCAACCCTCTACACCAATGCCGCACCTTCTGGTGCCCGGGGAAAAGTATCACCCCAACAGCTTCATGAGCATTTAATGCTGATGGAAAGTAAATCACTGGAGGTTATTCGTGCACTATCTCCGGAAGACCTTGAGCAACCGCTAGAACCCACCCGTACACCACACCCCATTGCCAAAACCAAGTTTGAAGCCCTGGACTGGAACATCAAACATACCATGTGGCACTGCGGACAATTAGGCATGTTGAAACGAGTAGTACACGAACGTTATGATTTTGGCCTACAAAAAGTCTGATAACTGTTCGCAGCCTGGGCTATTGTCTTAGCTTTGCAAACGTGATCTGACAGTGTACTTTACTTATGAAGAAGAATATCTTATGTGCCCTAACCCTTGTCGGGGTGTTGGCTTTTGGACTGGGCTTTCTGGGCAGGCATAGCTGGCTGCTTGACCTTTTTACACATTTCAGGGTATACTTCCTGCTGTACTTCTTCCTGCTGCTGATCATCTCCTTTATCCGTAAGCAGAAAGTAGCTTTCCTGATCAATGCGCTGCCGTCTCTGTTCATCATTACTTCCCTCTATAAGTTTTACTTCCCGGCACCGGACGAGAGCGGAGAGCAGGGGCTGAAAGTTTGCTCCATCAACCTGCTATCATCTAACCATCAGTATGAGGAGGTGATCCGCTATATAGAGGAGGAAAATTTTGATATCGTACTCTTCCTGGAGTTTAACAAACGATGGGCTGAAGCACTTAGTGGGTTGGACAATACTTACCCTTACACCCAAAAGCTGATCAGGGAAGATAACTTTGGCATTGGCCTAATGAGCAAGCTTCCCTTAGGGGATAGCCGGGAGTTGGTTCTAAGCAAAGCAAATATGCCTACGCTGGTGAGTTCTGTACGTTATGAGGACAGGGTACTACAGATCATCGGTACACATCCTGTGCCTCCGGTAGGTGCCTTTCAGTTTGAAGCCAGAAATGAGCAGTTCCAAAAGCTCAACCAACTGCTAAAAGACTCGGAAGCAGAAATACTGCTGATGGGCGACCTCAACTGTAGTAGCTTCTCTCCCAACTTTGAGCGGATCACCGAAGGGACATCGCTGCGAGATACCCGTTTGGGCTTCGGCTTGCTGCCCAGCTGGCATGCCCGCTGGTTCATCCTCTCGGTAAGCATTGACCATGCGCTGGTAAGTGATAGTGTAGAAGTGCTCCAACGGGCTAAAGGGCCCTACATAGGCTCCGATCACTTTCCGCTAGCGCTGGTGCTGGACTGGAAGTAATGTACCAACTGCCAATAAGGAGTGCCAGGCAGGAGACTTGTAAAATGCGCTGCACAGGCTTATCTTGTACAGCAATCCAAAAGCCGCCTTCTACCCATTATGGATGTATTCATAGATATCAATACCAATATAAAGGAGCAGTTTGCCCGCTACTTCAAGCTTATCCCTACAGAAGAGGGTTACCGGATACATCCTGATATAGGAACAAAGAATGCAGTCGTTAAATATGTTGAGTTTCCCGGACAACTGGAGTTTTATCACTTCGGCCTGACCGAGTTTAAGGTTCCGATTGATATGAAGTCGGTCAACCCGGCAGATACCGACTGGTTTGTGGTACACATCAACCTCTCCCATGTGAAGCAGATCAAAGAGGTGAATGGTGATAAGATTGCTTTTCAGAAACACCTGCCCATCGGTACCCTGCTCTACGGCCCCGGGCTGGAGATCAGTACCCACTTCCCCACCAATACCCCTTCCGAAGTCTGTACCCTACGCTTCAGCCGTTCGCTCCTGAAGGATTACTTCGGTGCAGCTGAGCAGGTGATGGATATGAACAAGAATATCGTTTATGAAGAGCTGGATGCGCGACTGGAAAGCATACTCCTTTCCGCCTTAAACAGCATGCTGGATAAAATCAGATGTCACGCGCTTATCCTGGACTTCCTGAAGCGCTACTTTGACAAACTTAAGCAACATGAGGAAGTCAAAGAGGCCGAAAAGCTGCACCCCGAAGATATCAAGAGCCTGTTTGGGGTAATGGCGGTGCTGCGAGACCCGCTTGCCCGGGAAGTCCCCTCCCTGAAAGTACTGGCCCGGCAGGCCAATATGGGCACTACCAAATTCAAAACCTCCTTCAGGCAGCTATTCGGTATGCCCCCTTTTGAATACCGGAATAAGATACGCATGGAATTCGCCCGGCAGGAGCTTAGCACACAGGGCAAAAGCCCTACCGAGCTCAGCTATGCCTTAGGCTATGCCCACCCTTCTAATTTCACCGCGGCTTATAAGAAGTATTTTGGAGAGCTACCCTCCGGTCTCTGAGCTTCATTTCGTCCGCTGGCACTAATCCTGTGACCTTTCGCATTAACAGCGTTGATGCATGATGCAGTAGCTTGCATCAAACAAAATGCATAAACGATGAAAAATACGCTAAGCCTCACCCTTATGTTACTGTTTAGTATCAATCTATATGCTCAGCAGGACAGTCTGGAATCAAAAAGCCAGACTGAGCTCAACAAAGAGATCGTTGCCCGCTTCTACCAGGACCTCTGGTTTAGTAATCATACCGAGCGCTATGCGGATTACGTAGCCGATACCTATGTGGTGCATGATATCGGAGACAGAAAAGGAGTGACCGAGACTGCCCTGGAGCAAAAGAAGATCGCCGACTTCTTCTGGAATAATGGCACCTTACACTGCAAGATGGACTACCAGATTGCGGAAGGTGATCTGGTGGCTACCCGCTGGACCGCCGCTTATGAGCCTAAGACCCTGCTGGGGAATGTAGCAATAGGAAAGGGGGAGATTCCCATCATCAATGTATTCCGAATAAAGGAGGGCAGAATCGTGGAGATCTGGAACCATCGCCATGACATTGATACACCGCAGACGATGAAGTATGTACTGCAGGGACTGCTGATAGGCCTGGGCATTGCCTTAGTGCCCACCTTTTTTATGTTTCGCCTGAGGCGCAGGCTGAAGAAGGTAAAAGCCTGATTAATCCTATGCAAAAGGAATCTGTAATTTAGGTGATGCGTATATTATGAATAAGAACTCCTAAAGAAATATTCGGATATGAGCACGATTGAAAAAGAAAGTATGGTTAAAAGAATGAGAGCAATCAGGGAGGAATTAAATGAGCAGTTTGAGCATATGAGTTTTCAGCAGGAAAAGTCATACATCAAAAAGGAACTAACGATGCTGAAAAAGAAAAGAGAAGCTGCAAGGAAAAAATCTTAGGGTATTACGCGGCTACTTTCATTCAATAATCCCCTGCCATAGCTTTACTTTTTGTAAAACTACCGCAGGGGAATCATTCAGGGACGTACATTATACCTTGCTGAGGACCTGTATGCCGAATATCTCCAGCATCTGTGGGTTGTCTTTGAACGCCAGGCGGGCGATGGCACGGAACCTGCTTACCCAATCGCGCAACTCCTTGAAGGCAGCGTTCTTTTCCTGCGTGCAGCTCTCTGCCAGCCCCTTCTTGTGGGTACGCGTCTCTTTCAGTTCCAGCAAACGGTTGACCGCCGCACTGGCCTGCTCCACCTCTTTCTTGCTGATGCCGTAGGGCTGCAGGTTAAGCTCCTGCTCCAGCACACGGCCGTAGAAATACCCTGCCTGCCTTACCAGCGGCCAGGCCTGCTTCACAAAGCGCTCTACCTTAAGGCTATGCAGCAGGTCAGGCTCTTTGCGAAGTGCCATACGCGTTACCTTGGCATGCTCCTTAAACAGCCCATGTACCGCATCCAGCTCAGCATTAAGCTGCTGCGATATGCTCCACTGCTCATCGTAGAGGCTCATCTGCCTGCTCTGGCAGCCTTTGGCCTTCTCAATCAGCGTATTCCCCTGCTGCTGAAAAGCAGGCGTAAGCCCGTAAGGCTCCATCTGCAGGCGGACACTCTCCTCCCGCACCGTACCTGAAAGCGCCAGCTGGGCGGCTTCCATGATCTTCATTTCATTGTCCAATCTCATTTAGTATCTGAGTGCAATAGCTAAAAATACCGGCTTTTGGGGCAAATGTACAGTTAAGCAGTGCATTTTACCCTTGGAGGGGATGCAGAAACCTACATCAAGCTTACACCCGCCGATGTGGGGATGTACAAACCTTACTTCCGGGACGTGCCCACCGTGGAGGGCGCCTAAAAGTAAGCGGTAAAGTGCGTGCCCTCCGCGGAGAGCGCGCAAAAACTTACGTCAGCCTTACGCCCACCCCCGTGGGGACATACCCTACCCACCTCTGGTGCATGCTCACCACGGAGGGGAAGCATCTGACATAGGTGTTGGTCATGCTAACCAGCGGTTATTAGGTAGCAGCAATAGAGTAACAGCTTGCTCACTCCCGAAAGTACGCTTCCGGAAGCATCCGTAAACTTGCTTACTGCTGTGAAACTGCGTTATACTTTATTCCTATCTCGGGCTCCACGCCGGACATTTGTAATGCGTCCGCACGATACACTTCTATTGCACTAAGCTTAATGACCAAGATAACTATATACCTTCAGCATGGCTAAGATCCCTCCGGGATGACAGCAGGGTGGAGAGTATGGATAATTCTTTAGTTCTGTCATTCCGACGAAGGAGGAATCTTTGCCGCAATGTATTGTCCACTTAGGTTTTATAGATAAGCTGAAGTTTATAAACTTCATTATATTTGTAGGTTTAAGGTGAGAAGCATATAGGCAACGGCACAAGAAAATTTAACCATACAAACCAGATTGCGAGAGTGAATGAGTCACGAAAATATTGTAGAAGCCTCCATGCACAGATCAGTCTGGGTACAACCTCAGATGACAGGTTTATGCCTGATGGCTACATAAAATCATTTGCAGAAAAGGAAGCATTGGTAATTACTGAAAAGCTTGATGGGCAAAACAACTGTCTTAGTAAATACGGTGTATTTGCCCGTTCTCATAGTGCCCCTACTGAACACCCTTGGGATAAGCCACTGCGTGAAAGGTGGAAGTTGATTAAGAACGACTTGAATGATCTTGAAATCTTTGGCGAGAACATGTATGGGATTCACTCTATTGCGTATAAGCAGCTTGAATCATATTTCTATGTATTTGCTGTCCGTGAAGGTGACAGATGGCTTTCATGGGAAGAAGTAAAGTTTTATGCAGCCATGCTTGATTTTCCTGTAGTGCCGGAAGTACCTGTTACAACTGAGCTTAAAGAAGTATTTGAAGAAGATAAAGATGAGAACCAAATACTTAGAAACTGGCTAATAAAGAATTTGGGAATGGCATGGGAAGAAAGTGTGGAAACCTCCGGGCTTCTTGGGGGCTATGACCCGCTCACTCATAAAGATTGCTCAGAAGGGTTTGTGGTCAGAAACAAAGCTGACTATATAACAAATAATGGTGATCTTCCCGTAGCGGATAATGAATTTGATAATCTATTCAAGTTAGTACGGCAGTCGCATGTTAAGACGGATATTCACTGGACTAAATCATGGAAACCTGCCTCTTTGGTTGACTATGAAAAGTATAAGTGGTTTGGGTATGAGTTTATGAATAAGCTATGATCTGGAAGTTTCCCCTATATGAAGTTGGTGAACCCGTAAATTGGGATGCCATAGAATCCAGATATGATTGGTTTCGGGAGATGAAAGGTGTGCCTCAAGATGAAATATGGCATGCTGAAGGGGATGTGTTTACCCATACGAAAATGGTAGTTGAAGCCCTAATTAGGTTGCCGGAATTCAACTCACTTAGTGAACAAGACAAGCATGTTCTTTTCAGTGCTGCTTTGCTTCATGACGTAGAAAAGCGATCTACTACCACTACCGAAGTTATTGATGGAAATGAACGAATAGTCTCCCCTAAACATGCAAAGAAAGGAGAGTTTACTGCCCGAAAGATATTGTATAAGGATATTGTTACGTCCTTTCCTATCCGAGAGGCTATCTGCAAGTTGGTAAGACTTCACGGGCTGCCTCTTTGGGCCATTGAAAAGTCAGACCCAAATAAAGCGGTGATTGGCGCAAGCTTGGTGGTAAATACAAAGCACCTTTCTATGCTAGCTAAAGCAGATGTTCTGGGGAGAATTTGTAAAGATCAGGAGGAGATACTGTTACGCATAGAACTTTTCAATGAGTTATGCAGAGATAACAAATGCTTCGGAATACAAAGAGCGTTTCAGTCTGACTATGGGCGCTACTTATATTTGAATAAACCTGATAATTCGCCTGATTATGTTCCATTTGATGATCTGAAGTTTGATGTTTTCGTAATGTGTGCATTGCCAGGAAGCGGAAAAGACACCTACATCAAGCAAAATCTTGATCTACCAATTCTTTCTTTAGACGACATACGCAGAGAAAATAAAATAGAGCCTACGGATAAAAAGAAGAATGGTCAGGTGATTCAACTTGGAAAAGAAAAGGCAAAGGAATTTATGCGTGCGAGAAAATCATTTGTGTTTAATGCCACGAATATTACCAGTGATATGCGTAGCAAATGGATTTCGCTCTTTACAGAATATGGAGGAAGAGCAAAGCTCATCTACTTGGAAGTCCCGTATAAGCAATTGATTGCTCAAAACCATAACCGTCAACATAAAGTACCTGAGAAGGTGATTGAAAATATGATCGGTAAGTTGGAAATACCTACTCCAAAAGAGGCTCATGACATCCAATTTGTAGTAAGCTAAAAGAAACTACACTTCCCTCTTTTACTTCAATGTCGATAAGATCCCTCCGTTGCACTGCGGGATGGATGGGAGTTATGGACAGAGGGAGAATGAACTTTATTGGATACATTTGTAGCCCTCCGGGCTGGTAGAAGTCCGGGCGAGCTGTTATCTTTAGTACTGTATATGCATCAAGCCTAAACCTAACGATGATGATACCGCCTTCTATCCCCACCTTCAGATTGAACCTGCTTGCTGAGGTAGGATGTCTGCTACTCCTCTTCCTGCTGCTGATAGGATGTAATGGCAGCGGCAGTCAGGAAAGCATGACTGCGGATACACCGGCAGGTGCTGCGGAAGTGGGGTATGACTCTCTGCTGGCGTCTGAACTGGGGGCAGATCAGTATGGGATGCGGCAGTATGTGATGGCCTTCCTCAGGGCGGGGCCTAATCAGGGTCAGGATTCTACCGAGGCTATGCAGCTACAGCAGGCCCATATGGCCAATATTCGCAGGCTGGCGGAGGAAGGTAAGCTGGTACTGGCCGGCCCTATGCTGGATGGAGGGGCTTTGAGGGGTATTTATGTGTTTAATGTATCAGACGTAGAAGAAGCCCGTAAGTTCACCGAGACCGATCCCGCCATACAGGCCGGACGGCTGGAGATGGAACTGCACCCCTGGTACGGTTCGGCTGCCCTGATGCAGCTTAATGACATCCACAGCCGCATCAGCAAAGCAAATCCCTAGTCATCATACAAATAATACATATGGAAGAGCAGGAATATACACACTATCATAAGGAAGGCAGCGTCTGTGCCCGGGGTAAAATGCTGGGAGAGCAGATGCATGGCTACTGGGAATGGTATAGGAAGGATGGCAGCCTCAAGCGTTCCGGCTATTTTGATGAGGGAAAACAGGTAGGCGAGTGGATTACCTATGACCAGGAAGGAAAGGTACATAAGGTGACAAACATGCAAAGCAACACTGCTGAATAATTAAGAACTTATGGATAAAGTAAACATCGCGCAAAAGCTATCACTATTCTCCGAGCATTGGTCGCCCAAGATTGTAGGTGAGCTGAACGGGCAGCACGTCAAGTTGGCTAAGTTGAAGGGAGCGTTTGTCTGGCATACGCATGAGCAGGAGGATGAACTCTTCCTGGTGATCAAAGGTACGCTCCGGATGGAGTATCGCGACAGGACAGAGGTGATTCATGAAGGAGAGTTTTTGATCGTACCCCGGGGCATAGAACACCGGCCTGTGGCAGAAGAAGAGGTGAGTGTGATGCTGTTTGAACCTGCTTCAACTTTAAATACCGGCGACACTGAGAGTGAGTTGACCAAGCATACGCTGGACAGGATATAAAAATAAACTTCAGGCAGTGTACTTAAACTATCAGTAATGGCTGATTATAGGGTGCAACAGTTCCCCAAAAGCAGGATCGCTACGCATGATGTGTTTTCCCTCGGCCTGAGGAAACACCACATTGCCGCACTGATTGAGGTAGATGTTACGGAGAGCAGAGAAAAACTCCGGCAGCAGCATGAGAAGGTTTCCTTTACCGCCTGGCTGATCAAAGTCATCAGCCATACGCTCAAAGATTACGAACAGGCAGCGGCTTACCTGAAAGGAAAACGAAGCCTTATCCTCTTCAGCGACATCAATGTTTCCATCATCGTGGAAAAAGAACTGAATGGCTATAAGGTGCCTATGCCGCTGCTCATAGAAAAAGCCAATGAACGAAGCCTTGCATCCATCACGAAGCAGATACAGGAGGCCCGGGAGAATCCCCTTGATAAGGATGATATTGTACTTCAGCGGAGGAGCAGCCGGTGGGAGCAGCTTTACTACGTCTTACCAGCTTTTGTCAGGCGCTTATTCTGGCATTATCTGCTGGCTCATCCTCAGTTGGCTTATCATAAGATGGGCAATGTGTCTATCACCTCTATCGGGATGATGGGCAAGGTAAACGGCTGGTTCATTCCTACTTCTGTACACCCGCTGGCTTTTGGCATAGGCAGTATCATCAGAAAGCCCAGAGGGATAAAGGATGAGATCGTTATCCGGGAAGTGTTGCACATGACCGTCTTGCTGGACCATGATGTGATGGACGGTGCGCCTATGGCGCGCTTTGTCAGTCAGTTATCCGCTAATCTTGAAGCGGGAGTAACCCTATAGGTTTCTTCCTTTTTCTGATTGGGATATACAGGAAAAATATATCCTAAACATTGGTTGATCTGAGGAGTTCTATTCATTGCTCCAAAACTACAATTCACCAACTACCAGCAAAGAGGTAATTCCCTATTCATAAACACTAAACACCAGACGTATGCTAAAGACTACAAAGTATCAGTACAGGATATGGGCTATTACCTTATTCATCTGCCTGATGGGCTGCGAACCTGCCCTGGATAAGGAAAAGGAAAAACTTAAGAAAGGGCTGGAAATCGGACATAAAAGCCTGTACGAAGATGAAAACGGCTATGCGCATTACGCATTTTTTGTCAAGAACAATAATAAGCAAACGATAAAGGCTGCCAAGCTCCGCTTGCTGATTCTCGGATACAAAGAGGGAATGCATCCTAATGAAGCGCGCTTTGAAAACCTGGCCCCGGGCGACTCTGTGCAGCTATCAGTAAACCTCTTTACTGATTATGACCAAAAACAAGACTATCATTTCTCTTCAGAAGTAGAAGAAATAGCTTACTGAACAAAGTAAATGTTGCTCCCCAGGCTCATTATTATAAATACTATAGCAGATAAAAAAAGATTAAAGAGTGTTCTCTATACACTGAGGTACAGTACGGTATGCCAAATGTCGGGTGAATGTCGGGTGAAGTTTCTACCAATACCTTGCACAATTTAGGTCTAAAGGCAAAATTGCTGAAAGATCAAAAAGCCATACTCATGATTACAGTGTCAATATTATCAATCAAGGCATCTATAATACCGAAGTATCAGGCTTATTTGTAATCTCCAAAAGCTTATAAGACCAATGAGACAACCAGATTTAGGTAGAAAAATAGCCGAACTAAGAAAAGCCAAAGGACTCACGCAGGAAGAACTGGTAGACATGTGTAACATCAGCGTGAGGACCATACAGCGGATAGAAACCGGAGAAGTTACTCCCAGAAGTTATACCGTGAAGACTATCCTTGTCGCCCTGGATGCTGACCTGGACAAAATAGCCGTACAGGAAGAGGAGGATATAAAATCGTTTTCCGTAAAAGGCTTATTCTTAAGCGGTGTAGACCTCAGCCAGGCATCCGGCTTTCTGATGAAGCAGCTGAACATAGCCTGGATATTGGGTATCGCTTACTTTGTGCTGGGCATACCGGAGAGCATTGTAGAGTATTACCGCTTTGCTGATGGAGAAATGGTCGTAGGGAGTACGCTTTATGTCAGCATCAAAATATTTGTACTTATCTCTTATGTGTTCTTTATGCGGGGATTTGTAATACTCGGTGGCCTGTTCAGTAATTACTTGCTCAAAGTAATCGCTGTCATGCTGATCGGTTGCTACGCACTCATCCTTACTTACGATATCATTTCTATCTTCTATGGCCCTCTGGCACGTGATCTGGTGCTGTTCGGAGCCATGATTACTTTGGGAGGGATAGGCATAGTGTATGGCCTCGCGCTTTTCAGGCTGCAGAAGTCTTTAGGTACCATTGCCACCATAGCCGGAGTCTTAGAAGTAATTGCTGCCTGTTTTTTTCTGACGGTATTCTTATTCCCTTTGGGACTTATGGTTTTGCTGCCGGCAGAACTGGCAGAAGTTATTCTGCTTTATAAAGCGATAGAACTGATGAAGGCAAAAACAGTAAAGAGTAGTCTGGCCTAGATATAGGATAAGATAATAAGAGTAGAATGACTGCGTCACCGTGGCCCAGTCACCGTGACGCGGTCATTCTACTATAAAAGCAGTGTTTACTCCAGATAAGGGTCAATGGTTTCAATGCTGCCGTCGGGATTATGAGTAAGCTCAGTAACCTTGATGTTTCTGAGGTGCGTCTGCCCACCCGATAGCTCAGTATCGTGATAGAAAAGATACCACTGCCCGTTAAACTCCACAATAGAGTGATGGTTGGTCCAGCCAATCACCGGATTAAGAATTACGCCCTGATAGGTAAACGGTCCGTAAGGATTATCACCGATGGCGTAGGCGATGTAATGGGTATCGCCGGTAGAGTAGGAGAAGTAATATTGATCGTTGTACTTATGCACCCAGGCCGCTTCAAAGAATCTTCGCTCATTATCACCCGCGGTCAGTGGTTCCCCATTCTCATCCAGTATCTCTACGTCTTTAAGTTCCTCGGCAAAGCTGGTCATATCGTCACTTAGGCGGGCTATCTTTGGCGTAAGGGCAGGTTCGGTATCGGCAGGGTAAATATCCTCATTTGCATAATTGCCTCTGCTCCATCGCTGTAGCTGTCCTCCCCAGATACCTCCCAGGTACATATAATAGGTGCCATCGGTATCCTTAAAGACAGCCGGGTCAATACTGTAGCTACCGGTAATCGGCTCAGGCTCAGGGGTAAAAGGGCCGGTAGGGGAGTCGCTGCTGGCTACGCCTATCCTGAAGATGTTCTCCTCGTCTTTGGCAGGGAAGTATAGATAGTAAGTACCGTCTTTCTCAGCGGCATCGGGTGCCCACATCTGGCGGCTGGCCCAGGGTACATCATCTACGTGTAGCGCTACCCCGTGATCGGTTACCTCTCCGTCTATACTTTCCATAGAGAAGACATGATAATCTTCCATCGCGAAGTGGCTACCCAGATCATCCTGCGGTATACCCGATTCTATGTCATGGGAGGGGTAGATGTACAGGGTGCCATCAAATACATGGGCGGAAGGATCTGCTGTGTAAATGTCAGAAACCAGCGGCTCGGAGATGGCATTGAGCGTATCTTCACTTAGGCTATCGCTGGCAGCTTCTGCTTCGGTATCGCTGCTGCTTTCGGTAGTACTGCTCTGGCAGGCAGCAAGCATAAAAATGCTAAGGGGAAAAATGATGAATGCTAATGTGCGGTAAAAATGTTTATTCATGTTGTATCGCTTTTGTGGTAGTTTGATATGCTTAAAAGGTAAAAATATACGACGTATTAAACAAACAAGACTTCTTCTGAGTGACATAGGGTAGCACTGATATTTAGAAAGTCGCCAGAATTAAGTAAGGGTACAGGAAAGATTTTTGACAAGTGTTCGCTTATGAACATGTGCTGTACGTTTCTGTACGATACCGAAGAGTTTGAATCAAACAATAGTTGGCCATCAATTTTACTTTATCAGCCCTTAGACAGGCATAGAGAGACATTTGGCAGCTATATCACACAGGATGTAAAGTAGCGGTACAATGTTTGACTTTTATGTTTTGCCGGGCTGAGTGGTGCAACCTACTGTACAGGTTAAGCATCTAAGGAGTGAGAGGATTTTATTTTCAATTATCTGTTACTTTTTACCAAAGCTTGAGTTACCCCGCTAAACTACCTCGCCGCTATGTTCAAAAACTATTTCCTTGTTACCATTCGTAACCTGCTGAAGAATCGTGTGTATTCTTTCATCAATGTGGCAGGTCTTTCTATCGGTATCTGCTGTAGTATCATGATACTGCTCTGGGTATTTGATGAGATGTCTTACGATAAGTTTATTCCTAAGTCAGCTCGTTTGTACCAGCTGATGGTCAATGCAGAGTTTGATGGGAAAATCAACTCCTGGAATTCTGTACCTTTACCTACTTATCAGGGAGTTAAGGATGTAGATGTAAACATCAAAAACTCAGTGGTAACCGATTGGGGGGGTGAGCATCTGCTCACCGTAGATGAAAATCCTATCATCAAGCAGGGTTATTATGTAGGGGAAGAATTTCTGGAGATGTTTGAGTTTCCTTTGCAGTATGGTGAAGCGGCAAGTGTGCTGGATGATGCTTCCTCTATCGTGATTACCGAGTCTACTGCCCGGGCCTTGTTTGGCGATGAAGATCCCATCAACCAGATTATCCGGGTAGATGACAAAAGCGACCTTAAGGTGAGCGGTATCCTCAAAGATGTGCCCAGCAACTCTTCTTTTGAGTTTGACTTCCTGATTCCCTATTCTCAATGGCGACAGGTGAGTCCCTGGGTAGTAGAGAACGAAGATAACTGGGGCAATTATTCCTTCCAGGTGTTTCTGGAGTTGAATGATCCTACCAGTGAAGAAGCGGTGGAGAGTAGCATCAAAAATATACTGATTGAGCATGGAGAGGAAGACCTTAAGCCGGAGCTGTTCCTGCACCCCATGGAGCGCTGGCGGCTGTACTCCAACTTTGAGAATGGCGTCGTGAAAGGAGGGATGATTGATTATGTCAACCTCTTCACCATCATTGCTATATTTATCCTGATCATCGCCTGCATCAACTTTATGAATCTGGCTACCGCCCGCTCGGAGCGCAGAGCCAGAGAAGTTGGCATACGCAAAAGCGTGGGTTCCCGTAGGATTGACCTCATGGGACAGTTCATAGGCGAATCAATCTTTATCAGTTTTATTGCATATGTGATTGCTATCCTGTTGACACAACTGCTGCTTCCTTTCTACAATGATCTGGTAGAAAAAAAGCTGGCAATAGATTATACTTCCAGCCTGTTCTGGCTGTTCTCCCTGAGCATGATACTCCTTACCGGGCTGATTGCAGGAAGCTATCCGGCATTTTATCTCTCTTCTTTCCAGCCGGTCAAAGTGCTCAAAGGCAAAGTAAAAGTAGGCAAGAAAGCCAGCACGCCCCGCAAAGTATTGGTAACACTTCAGTTTGGCTTTTCCATCCTGCTGATCATCGGGACGATTGTGATCTATGAGCAGATTCAATTGGTGAAGGGAAGACAACTGGGCTATGATCAGGAAAACCTGATCACAGTAGACTTCAATGAAGAGATTGGTAAAAACTACGAGGTGCTGAAGCAAGAACTATTGCAAAGTGGTGCAGTGGAAGCTGTAACGCGCTCCAACAGTTCCATTACCCAAATCAACTCCAACAACTTTGTGGGCTGGCCGGGCAAGCCGGAAGACCAGCGGGTGATCTTTACCACCATTGCCACCGAGTACGACTATGCCAAGACCATGGGCATCAAAGTACTGGAAGGACGCGATTTCTCCCGGGATTTTATTAGCGATACGTCTGCGATGGTGATTAACAAAGCTGCGCTGGATATCATGGGGCTGGAAGAGCCTATCGGTACGGAACTGGATTTATGGGGAGGTAAACGCACGTTGATTGGCGTGGTGGATAATGTGATGATGGGTTCTCCCTATGAGGAGGTGAAGCCTATGTTCATGATCCTGGATCCGGACTGGACCAACGCAATAACTATCCGTTTAACTAAGGGTAGAGCATTGGAAGCCTCGCTGGCTACAGTAAAAGATATATTTGGTGAGTATAATTCGGCCTATCCTTTTGAGTATACTTTTGTAGATGATGAGTTTCAGAAGAAATTCACAACCATTAACCTGACCAGCAAACTGGCCAATCTCTTTGCGATTTTAACCATCCTCATTACCGGGCTAGGCTTATTTGGGCTGGCTTCTTATACGGCAGAGCAGCGCACCAAAGAGATTGGCATACGCAAGGTGTTAGGTGCTTCTGTGATGAGCATTGTGTCCATCATGTCCAAAGATTTCTCAAGGTTAGTGATCATATCGTTTTTGGTATCGGCACCCCTGGCCTGGTGGCTGCTGAATATGTACCTGGAGCGCTACCCTATCCGTACTGACGTAGCCTGGTGGATTTTCCCTGTTACCGGGATATTTGCCCTGGCTTTTGCTTTGGTAGTCGTGACCACACAATCGCTCAAGGCCGCACAGGCTGATCCGGTAAAATCATTGAGAAGCGAATAGTAAGTGGGAAATCTGGCAGATTTTTGAAATCTGCCAGATTAAAGTTTGTATCAACTCCAGAGCCGGTCCCAGGCACGGATTTCATTCCATTCTGGAGTGGGAGCAAAGAGCTTTTCGCCTTCCACCAGAAATTCTTTCACCACATCTTCATTCAGTTCTACCCCGATACCCGGCTTTTCAGGTACCTTCACATAACCATCCTGTACGATGGGTTTTTCTATGCCGGTCACCAGATCTTCCCACTGAGGTTTGTCTACCGCATGGTGTTCCAGCCACTTAAAGTTTTCAGTAGCGGCTGCGCTATGTACACATCCCAGAAAAGAAACTGGTCCTGCCGCATGATGGTGCATAAATCCTATGCCATGCTGCGAGGCATAGTCGCCAATGCGCTTGGTTTCCAGTATACCGCCGGCAGTATTAGGGTCAGGGTGTACAATGTCTACTGCCCGCTTGTCTATCAGTTCTTTGAAGCCACCTTCCAGGCAATAGATGTCTTCTCCGGTCTGTGTTGGTGTAGTAGAGGAAGTGGTGATTTCGCGCCATTGGTCGGTATACTGCCAGGGAATAATATCCTCTATGTAAGCCAGGTTATAGGGTTCGGCAGCCCGGGCAATTTTGATAGCTTCGTTGACCCCAAAGTGTCCCCAGTGATCGGTGCCCATCGGAATTTCGTAGCCGATCTGTGAACGCATCACATCCAGAAATTCCATGAGCTTATCAATTCCTTTGTCAGTAATCTGCACATTGGTAAATGGGTGCTCAGTCAGGTTGTACTTCTTATATTCATACTTGTAAGGGTCTAGTTTGCCTTCCGGAGCATTGATCACTGCGCCGGGCACATCTTTGATCAGATTGATACCGATATCCATCTTCAATGCCGTATAGCCCTTGTCAATTCTTTCCTGCATACGCTTAGCGTATTCTTGAGGGTCAGATGAAGTAGTAGTATCGCAGTAGACGCGCACTCTGTCGCGGTACTTTCCACCCAACATCTGATAGACTGGTACATTGTAGGCTTTACCTGCCAAATCCCAAAGTGCCATTTCTACCCCGGATACGCCACCGCCCTGTCTGCCATGATGACCAAACTGCTTGATGATTTTAAACAACCGCTCCACATTGCAGGGATTTTCTCCCAGGATACGGCTCTTCAGAAAGAGGGCATACTCTTTGGCTGCGCCATCCCTCACATCACCATGACCTATGATGCCCTGATTGGTATAGATGCGTACAATAGGGGTTCGGAACACCACATCGCTGATCTCAGCAATGCGCATGTCCGTGATTTTTAATTCGGTAGGAGCGGAATAGCGGTTTACATTCTGGGTGGAATACTCTAATACTTCCTCAATAGGAGATGCTGTAAATGCTGCCAGGCTAAGGCCGCCCAGGCTGGCCTGCTTCATAAAGTCGCGCCGATCATTTTTTTTCTGTTCTTTCATAGTGTAGGTTTTGTATAAGTATGGAAATAGAAAACATATCAGAAAGACTGAACAGGCCTATACAGCTATTCAGAACAAATAATTGCCAGCACAATGTCACTACCTCATTCTCTTATCACCTGCTGTAAAGTAATATCACAAAAAATAAAGCTGCTACTGAATACTTCGGAGGTTTGGTACAATGACTGTTGATGCACTTTACCTTTACCCCACTCCCTTCTTAAGTATAAGAATCGGACGGTTTATTATGAGCATCTTCTAATTAACTAATTTTTTACTTTTTACAAAAGATAAGATGTATAGAGAATTTATGGAAATGATATCCTGAATAAAGAGGTAAGTATTGAGAAATTTATAATTTGCCAGATATAAAAAAACAGCCACCAATTTAACTGACGACTTTATCATAAGTGCTTTTGATATTCAGTGTATCATCCAGTTTCTTTTGTAGCTTCAGCAAATCTTTGAAAAGTCTTTTAATCTTCTTTTTGTAGGCAGGATCTTCTGCCAGGTTGTGCAGCTCTTTGGGGTCTTCTTCTACATTGTACAAAAGCACCTTATCAATTTCAGGATAGACGATGAGCTTAAGTCCATCTTTGCGAATCATACGCTGTTGTTCAATATAGCCTCCGTAAATAGATTTGTATTTGCTCTTTTCTTTCCTGCCGCGTGCCATATCCATGAGGCTATTGAACTCAACATACTTTGGCTTCTTGATACCGGCCAACTCAAGTCCACTGGCCATCACATCCTGTAGATACACATCAGCTTCAACTTTTTTACCTTCAGGAATATCAGGACCTAGTACCATCAGGGGAACGCGTATGCTATGGTCAAACATATTCTGTTTACCTATCAGGCCATGCTCTCCACAGGCCAGCCCGTGGTCAGCAGTAAAGAAGATATAGGTGTTGTCCTGCTTTCCGCTTTTTTCTAGTGCTTCCAGTATCTGGCGAATTTGCTCATCCATATGGGTGATGAGGGCATAGTATTCCTTCCGGTGTACCTGCACCGCGTATTCGGTACGGGGAAAGGGGGCAAGGCGCTCATCTCTTAAGGTTCTGCCACTTCCCATAGCCTCGTTGTAAGGGTATTCGGGCATAAAGTTTTCGGGCACCTTCACTTCATCTACCGGGTATTTATCCACGTATTCCTTAGGCGACTGCCGCGGATCGTGGGCAGCGTTAAAAGCCAGGTACATAAAAAATGGTTCTTCTTTCCGGGTGGCATCTTCAATAAATGTAAGGGCATCATTGCGCAGCACTTCGCTCCAATGTGTGCCTCCCTCCCAGAAACCGCCAAACTTTTTGTCCCAGGGCTGCCATGCTTTGTCATCTCTGCTTTTGGGACGATTGTAAGCTTCTTCGGTATCCTTTGGCATGCCCGGTCTGATATGGTGGGTAGTCATGAACAGATCTGGTGCAGGAGCAGCGACATGCCATTTGCCACTCATGTAGGTATTGTAGCCTGCTTTTTCCATCAGTTTGGGCCAGGTTTCATCCTGTTTTTTGCCTGCTTTTAATTCATCATCCAGGGCATGCGCCCTCCATACCGACCTGCCGGTGATCATCATCGCCCGGGAAGCCATACACACCGCGCCATTCCAAGCACCCATATTGTAGGCATGGGTAAAAGTTGCCCCTTCATTCACTAATTTATCCAAAGTTGGAGTAATCACTTCCTCATTTCCCAGCGCATGAATGGTGGAAAAAGCCTGATCATCAGCAAAAATGAAAATGATGTTGGGTTTTTCCTGTGCATAGACGTGGAAATGAAAAATGGTTAAGGTGAAGACAATGATGATGCTTTTCATAGGTTGTTTGTAGTTTAATAGAGTGTTATGGTTTTATAGTTCTCAGTGTTATAGTTAGAGAAATCAATAGAACTATAATACCAGGTCTTGGCGGTACACTATCTCGCTATTCCATAGCTGAAATATAGCTGCCTGCTACATTGATGACTTTCCAGACTTTGCCATCGGCTTTGGTAAAAATATAAAACTCTTCTTCTGCACCAATGCCAAACCGCAGGTCTACACGTTTATTGTCAGTTACTTCTCTGAAGTTAGTTTCCTGTCCGTTAAACTGGAGTCCTAGTTCTTTAATTTCAGCCTGCTGGCCTAATTCCAGCTGATCACTTTCTACATAAAAAAGCCTGCCTGTCACGATGTCTCCAAAAATATATTTGCCATTGAGTTGGGGAACCAGATCGCCGCGGTAGACAAAGCCTCCCGAAATGGCGCTGCCCTCATCATGATCATACTGGGCTACCGGGTAGGTGTAACCTAAAGATGTATCGTCTTGCGGGAGCGGATAAGGATGATCTATATTACCTTCAGGATGAATCAGGAAAGTTCCTTCACGGCTACCCCAGCCATAGTTGGCTCCGGCTACGCCTATGTAGATGGATTCAATGTTGCGCTGCCCAATATTGGTAATCAGCATATCGTGATCTCCCCCCATATCCCAGGAGATGCGGTGCGGATTACGAAAACCATAAGCCCAAATCTCTTTCAGCACCTCAGGCTTTTGGTCATTGACAAAAGGATTATCATCAGGAATTCCATACTGACCATTTTTACTGTTATTGCCTCTGGGATCAATGCGGATAACAGTACCCCAGAAACGTTCTTTGCTTTCGCACAGAAAAGGGTAGCCTGCCAGTACAGCTCCCCCATCTCCTGTGCCCATATAGAGCATACCGTAGTCATCATCTCCAGGTACTGCCAGCGGATTGAAGGTAATCTCCTGTACCCCATGGATACCACCCACCATATTGGCTCGTAATAATTCTCGGCTACTTCCTGAAAACGTATTGGCCTTTGGGTTCTCCATTTTCCATTCGCTAAGTACCCACTGCAAAGTAACTTTGATACTGTCATCATAAGCAAAGTCAGCGGGATCAGAGCCGGGCGGTTCGGTATGGGTAGTGTAGAAAATTCCATTCTGCTCAAAGTCAGGATGGAAGGCAAAGCTACCTAAACCAGTGCCCAGCCCAGGCTTGCTGATGAAGTTAGGTTGTTCTTTTCTAATGTCCAGAAAAGTATGAAATGTGTTGTCTTTTAGTTCGTAGAGTATCCCATTCAGATCATGGATAAACATACGTTCCTGTCCGCCAGTGTTGAGGGTAAGTAGTTTGTTGATACGTGCCAGAGGTGGATCCTGGGCAGTGGCCGGTGCCTGGGCTACTTCCTCAATGACCAGACTTAGTCCGGACGCCTTGATCTTTTCGGGAATAGGATCTTTCAGAAAAGAGCTATCAGCCATTTCAGTTGATGTTAGTTGCTGTTGATGGGTATGCAGATATCCCATAATGGCTTCTACCTCTGTACTGTCTAATGCAGTAAAGGGAGGCATATAAGTTTGGTATTCTTCATAAAGCTGAACTGCCCTTGGGTCTCCCTGCTCTATCATTTCCGGGGCATTGCGGATGAAGTGAAATAGCCAATCAGGGTGAGTTTCCTGGGTGATACCGGAAAGCTCGGGGCCAATAGCGCGTTGCCGGAAATTGTGGCAAGAGGAGCAGTTGTCCTGAAAAAGCTGCTCCCCCTGAGCAATCATTTGCGGGTCAGTAGTGATCGCATTTTGGGCAGACTTATTATTTTGATTGGAGCATCTGTACAATAAGCTTCCACACAGGAAGACGCTAAACAGATAAGTTGTTGTTGAGAGTAGGTATTTTTTCAAAAACATCCCCCAATCTATCAAAGAAAATGTTTAGAAGGGAAGAAAATTGTGCTAAACTTAGCAAAGTGTTATGGTTCCTGACCGGAGCAGCGGAGAGCCAATGGTTATAGTAATGCTGACTATGTAAGGCAGTGAAACCATGCTGACCTTAGCAGTCTGTAACGCTTACAACACAGCTACTGTGCAAGTTTGTGCGTCATTTCCAGCCAGTCAAACGCAGTGGTAGCTTCCTGAAAGATAGTAATGGTAGTATCCTGCTGCATGGTATGTTCCATTTTATTCAGACTAATATGGTTGAACAGGTTGAAGCGGGATATGTAGATAACCTGGTAAATGCAGTACTCATTGAGCCGGATCAGTTCCAGGGCATGCGGCCAGGTAATGTCATCGGCAGGAAAAGGCTGACCGTTGGGAACTTCAATGATGAAAGCAAAAATAGGGAAAGGCTGGTTTTTCTGAGCGTACCACTCTTCTATTTGCTGATAATAGTAAGGGATGAGGTGAGAAGTTTTGGGCGTTTGCTTAAAGCGCTGATACAAGCAACGAATATCCCCGATCCACAGCGTTTCGCAGTAAGCATCCTGATAAACCAGCTGTAGCGAATCAATCATATGGAAGGGGATATTCATAAATTAGCCTGTATGAGAATTGAATTGGATTAATGAAAATCTTGTTTATTACTGATAGTTTTGGGCTATTATTTAGCTTCAAAGACGAATACGGGAACGAACTCAAGTGTATCTATCGTAAAAAGCTGATCCATTGCGAAAATGAGTTCATCTTCAGTGAGTTCTAGAATTTCTACCTCGTTGGGTCCTTCTTCGTCAGTAAAAGTGATTCTTGTTTCATCAGTATTAAATTTCCAGCTACCAGCAGAAGTTTGCTCTTCGTCTTCGCATACATCGCTACCTTCGTTCATTTCGTAGTTGCCCTGCTTACTAAATTTTAGAAAGTTGTCTTGGTAGCAAGGCATTTCTTCCGTAGCATCTACAGCTTCGCCTGATTCAACTTCTACCAAAAGAAATGCAGTGGTTTCCCAGGTTGGGTTGACAAGCATTTGTGTTTTGATGCTCAGGGGAGCTTCAGGTTCATCATCATCTTTTTCGCAGGCTGAAGCCAGTATCAGCGCGGATAACAGAAATATTGCATTTAACTTTTTCATGGGTTTGTGTTAATGTTGAGTGAATTATGATTAATAAATAATTGGGTTTGAAATGTAGAGTGCCTTTCAGTTAGCGCTTCCAGACACTCATTTAGTTATATATATTTTGTCAGTGGAAAAGTCCGAACCTTAAAATTTCAGTCTTCAACTTGTTAATACTTATAAAGATTACCCTGTGATAAGTCGTCAAAGACATTGCTGCTTTCTACATCATCATTGATGGTAGCACCCCAACCGGTTTCTACCGCTACGCCCCAGCCAGCGCCATGCGAGATCGCAGAGTTGGTCACGATCAGTTTACCGGGGCTGATAGCATCTACGGCAATATTGGCTTTGGTGCTGACCATGCCCGGCATATCGTTGCTGCCACCGTAGGACACTTGTGTGTAATCAAGTACGTTCATGCTATTGTTGGACTGTATCAGAATGCCTTTCCAGTACACTGACATGCCTGGGTTAATAGATGTGAAGGTGATGTAAGCATCTGCAGTACCTACTGCGTTCAGGTAACCTCCAGGGCTGATCTGCAACACCGCATCTAAACCGAATTTGAGCGTCACACCAGGATTTAACTTTAAGCCAGAGTGTACATTAACAGACTCAGGGATGAAGTAAGGAGTTCCATCTTCCAGGGCTACCCAGCTGGCTTCCTGTTCTATGTTCAGTGAAGCACCGTTGATCTCAATAGCAGCTTCTCCGTCAGAAGAGGTAGCAATCGCTGTAGAAGCCAGTTTACCTATTTCTTTGATTGGAAGCGAAGCAGGGATGGCATTTTCTTCAAAGAGGTTATTGTCAAACTGCCCAAGCACTGCGCCATTTTCTACATACAGTCCATAGGCTAAGCTACCGAATATGTAAGTGTTTTTCATGTTCAGGATAGTACTGTAATCGCTATCTACACTCACTGCTGCACTTTTTAGCAATCCGTAAGCAGGCTGTCCGTTACCGGCGTTGTAGATTTCTACATATTCCAGCAGGTTGTCGGGGCTAGAAGATTTGATGAGAAGCCCCCCCCATTTGAATCCGCCAGCAGGGGCAATATCCATGATGATAGGCTCAGTGTTGGTACCTTTGGCGTAGAGGTAACCTTCATTAAAAATTCTGAAGAACTTGTTTGGGTTGAAGCGAAGATGTGTGCCGGGCTCTAATCTTAAACCAGAACCAACGCTTACTTCTTCCACCAGTTTGTATACTGTACCATTGGAAAGGCTCACCCAGGTAACTTCTTCCTCTTCTTCCAGCGATGTACCCATCAGTTGCACATAGTTTAATTCCTCAGTTCTGGCTTCAATTCTGGAGTTAGCATCCATTTTGTGCGCCTGACTTACCGGTATTGTCACGTTCAGTCCTTCGTTGTTTCCAAAGTAATTATGCTCATAATCAATAATACCGTGTGTTTTGACAAAAAGGCCATTGTCCATAGCATATTCTACACTCGAGTGGGTCAGTTTGAGATAAGCCTCATCGTTTACACCAATGGCTGTAGGATGTTCAAAAGGATAAATGGCATCTCCAGCAGCATATTTTACTTCTGTATAGGTCATTTCATTATCCAGGCTGCTGCTCAAGAACATGATACCCGCCCAATAACCTTTCTCTTCTTCTTTTCCGGTAAAGGTGATCAACTGGGTTTCAGTGCCTTTGGCAATCAGTTTGCCATCAGCATTGATCTTCAGGCCTTTGTCTTCATCAAAAATGATGACCACTCCGGGTTCAATCGTCAGTTTGGCGTTGACCGCTACCATAGCGGTTACATGATAATCGGGCACAGCTGGATCTTCAAAAATATTTTCCAGTACGATCTCTTCTGTGATATCGCCATCAATAATAGTGGCGGTGGCAGTAGGAGTAGCACTAGCCTTGATAGTTACCTCATCGGTATCGCTGCCAGACTCATTGCTGATCTTGAGTTCAATCACATAGTCACCGGCTACGTCGGGGGTGAAAGTAGGCTTGGTCACGGTTTCATCGCTAAGCTCGGCCTCACTTTCGTCGGGCTGGGTTTTGAGGGTCCATTCGTAATCAAAAGTTTCACCATTGCCATCTTTGGAGGCTGATCCATCCAGCGTAACCAGCGTACCGACCTCTACCTGCTGATCAGCTCCGGCATTCGCTTCCAGTTTGTTTTCGGGTTTGGGCGTTTCTTCGTCTTCTTCACAGCTCATCATGATGAGGAAGAGCGGAAGTAACGCTAAGAGAATTTTTTTCATTTGAATCTGAGTTAATGTTAAGTTTTTCATTTGTCAGTTTTGACCTTACAAAGATGGAGAGCATAGCTGCTGCTTAGAATACCTTAGGAGGGGCATTTGTACTACCGTGTTCATGGTATTTAGATGGCGGGAAGACGGTAGGAATCTTTTCTAAGTATTGAAAATCAGATGGTTATGATCAAATGAAAATGTGGGAGTAGAAAACTCAGTATTTTCAGAGTAGGCCGAAAAAGAAAAGAGTGGACAGCTGATGCCATCCACTCTTTTTAGTGAAATTTTGGGTAAATGTATTGGTAATGGTTATAACATCCTATTCAGAAAATAGTCATGTATGACCCCTTCTCTTTATACCAACTGATGTTTAACGGCATATTTGTAGATGCCCAGAGAATTCCTGACTCCGATTTTTTTCATCAGGTTTTTTCGGTGAGTTTCTACGGTTTTGGGGCTGATGAACAATTGATCAGCGATTTCCTGGTTGGTGTTTTCAAGGGCAATCATGCGTAGAATCTCTTCTTCACGTTCGGTTAGGGTTACTTCGGAAGAGCGGGGAGTAGCATAGGAAGCAGGTCTGAGCATATCCTGGGCCAGTTGCTGCCCAACAGATTGACTCAGATAAAACTCTCCACTGGCTACTTTTTCCAAGGCAATCTGCAGTTCGGTCTTTCCGGTGTTTTTCAGGATGTAACCGCTAGCTCCTGCCTGCAAGATCTCTCGGATATTTTCCAGGTGATCGTCCATCGTCAGCACCACTACCTTGATGTGAGGGTAGCGCTCTCTGATCTCTTTGGTGACAAATTTACCATCACCATCTGCCATGTGTAAATCCACAATGACGACATCACAATGAGGATAGGAACGAAGTTTATCAAGTAGTTTTTTGCCGGAGGTTGCGGTGCCCAGCACCTTCACACCATCCATTTCGGCGAGTAGCGAATGCAGGCCATCTAAAAAGAGCTGATGGTCATCTGCGAGTAAGTAGTTTTTTACCATACATTTTATCAGGATGAAAAGCGAATGTCAAATTATAGGCCAAAGTAAAATATGGATTAAATTTCAAGAAACAGGCTTATTCAATGATTTTGAGTGTCCGTAAAAGAACAGTTTTGTGATCAGTAGCGTACACCTCGTACATTTTTATGAGCCATCATGGGGAATAAAAATGGTATAACTGGTGCCTTTACCAGAAGCCGAATGAACTTCAATTTTCCCTTTGAGTAAATGCACTCGCGAATGGATATTGCGCAGCCCCAGCCCTGATGTACTGATGTCTATGTCAAATCCTTTTCCATCATCTTTTACCGTGAGTAAAAGCCCCTCAGCAGTCCCTTCAAGGTCTAAAGTCAGATGACTTGCCTGTGCATGCTTCATCACATTGTGGACCAGCTCCTGCACTACACGGTAAACATTAATCATCAGCAAATCCGATAGTTCGTGGGGAACATCTGTATGGGTGAAGCGAATATCCAGCGCACTCACGGCTGCCTGTCGGCGCAGCAGTGTTTCCAGTACTTCCACTAATGTTTTGTGCTGTATGTCAGGAGGCATCAGGTTGTAAGCAATTCTACGGATCTCCTGGCAACTTTCATCCAGCAGCTGATTGGTGTTTTCAAACAGTTCAAATTTGCCGGTGATGTAATCTTCTATCTGGGAGAAATTAAGTTTCACCAAAGACAGCATTTGACCCAGATGATCGTGCAGTTCCTCAGCGATTCGTTTTCTCTCTTTTTCCTGCGCTTCCATCATAGCCTCTACTCTACGCTGCTGTTGCTGCTTAAGCTCAGCATTGAGCTGCTGCAGGTCCTCGTACATACCTGCGTGGCTCAGCGAAACCCCTGCCTGGCTATAAATCAGCTGAAGCACCGCATTTTCAAGTACTTGTGCGGGCTCCTGTACTCCCTCCAGATACACATAAGCCATCAGTTGCTGCTGGTACAGCACAGGCAAACCTACTGCCGACTCTACTTTATGATGGGTAAAATAAGCATGATCAGAATGACTGAGAGCGGTGTCTGTATTTTCTACCATGTCTCCTTTTGCCTGCCGGAGCATCTCATAGATGAAGTGGCGGGGAAGTTGTGACAAATACTGAGGGAGAGAAGTAGCAGGCATTTGCCAGTCTCCCCGTACATAATCCATCAGCACTTTCCATCCGGTAGCTTGCCGAAGCAGAAATACCCCCCGCTCAGCTTTCGTTCGTTGTACGCTAATTTGTAAAAGTGACTTTACCAGCTCAGTCAGTTGTAGTGACTGAGAAAGCTGCCGTATATCTTCGTAGACATTTGCCTTTTCTGACGATACTGTCTCGTGATAAAAAGGTACGCAGTTCAGTATATCAGGATAGCGATTGTATAGCCACTCTTTTTTTGCTTCTGCCTGCCAGCTCTCATAAAAGTGTAGTGCATCCTGTAAGTATCGGCCTGCCTTACGTTTTTTGCCCAAACTATAAAGGTAGTGCGCGGCAAGTTCTGAGGCCAAAGCTGCTACAGAGGTAAACGACTGTTTTTCTGCTTCTTCCTGTGCCTTATCGTAGTATTTCAGTGCCTGTTCCTGCTTTCCCTTGCATTTGGCAAGGCCCGCTTTGATCAGCCATACCTTGTGCTGAAAGTTTCCTGAGCGATAAGTAGCCAGTTGGACAAAATTGTTGAGCTTTCTTTCCACCTTTTCCTCCCAGTTCTCAGGGGGATTGAGTTTTCTGTAAGCCATCTCGGTCAAGATCAAAGCATAATAAAAATCATGCTCCATACCAATCTGAAAAGCCTCATACAACTGGTAAGTACTTTCACAGACCTGGGCATTCTTCAAAGCCTTGTCATACTGCTCGGTCATGAAATAGAGCTTGGCTTTGACCAGAGAGAAATGAAAGCGACAGTTGTTGTTGTATTTTGCTTCTTCAATCAATGAATGACTGAATACGAACCTGCCTTCGGTAAAACCAGCTTTTCTCCCGCTTAGATATTGTACAAAAGCAGTATGGCTGCGGTTGACAAAGTGTACATGCTGCTGGCGGAGGCTAGGCATGGCATACTCATGGCGCAGAAGAGGTGTCCCCAGATAAATCTCAAAGAGACGAGCATTGGTCATGCAGAAAACGGCATAGTTCAGGTCACCTTTTTCCAGAGAAAACTGTGTGACTTCATCAAGTTTCTGAACACTTTCAAGATAATGATGCTGCCAGTTGTAAAAATTAAGTGTAGCCAGATGATAAACGGCATGTCTTACATGCAGATAAGGCTCATGCTGAACCATTTCAAGGGCAATATTACCCAGATCTATGGCAGAAGACACTCCGTCTTTTTGCGCACTCATTGCCCACACTGATGAGGCAAAGAGGGCAGGGGTTACCGGCGTATAGCCTTTTTTCATACACAGATACAAACTGGCCAGCGCAATACACTTGGACTTGTGAATGTGTACAAAAAATACCAGTGGAAGGGCCTGCACCACAAAATGCATCATCGTCTGATAGGCCTGGTCCTCGTTGATAGAGTAATGCTTGATGGCTTCAATGCCCTTCTCACGCATTCTTTTCTTAATACGCATACAGAGTTTATGCATATACTGCTCAAAATCGCGATCAGGGATTTCAATACCGTATTGCTGAAGCACTTCTTCTGTGATCTGCATCCCTCTCTCCAGATATTCCGGAGCATTGCGAAGATTAGATAAAGCAATACAGATTTTTAGGCTGAGCGTGTAAGCATGCAGGCGCATCAAAAGGTCAGTCGTAGAAGCCAGTACCTCTTCTGTATGGGATAAAGCAGTCATGAAGTCCTGCAGGAGCAGCTCACACTCAGCAATCTCCAGAAGTATCTGTAAGCGCCACTGCTGATGATCGCTTAAATCCGGAAATATAGGAAGCTGGGCATATAATGGATGACTATTCTCAATAAACCTTTCTGAAGGCCAATGAATAAGGCAGTAGGAGAAGTATTGCCGGGCCTTGTCAAAGGCCATTTTTTTACGATACACTTTGGCACCCAGCCAGTTGGCATACCAGAGGGCATCCAGTTCTGCAGCAGATAACAGAGGTAGCGCAAGATTAAGATGATTCAGCATATCCAGAAACTGCGGATGTTTGCCCCACCACTCTACTGTTCTGTTCAGGTAAAGGGCATAGCGATAATGGATTTGTTGCTTTTCCTTCTCAGTAAGCAGAGATTCTGCCGCTGTAAACACATTGTCATGAATGAAAAAGTACTCCTTTTCATCGGTATGCAGCACCTTTTCTGCCTGTAACTCCACCAGTGCCTCTTTGATTTGCGCGGCAGGCTTGTCCATGAGCTGACTAAGCGAAACCTCTGAAAAAGAAAATCCCAGGCTGGCTCCTGTGCCCGCTATGGCTTTGCAGATAGCAGGCAGTTGGTTGAGACGACGAACAATCAGACGAATGGCATCCTGATTCTTTTGGATGCGGGGTAATTTATTCCAATTCAGTTTCAGTTGAATGCCTGCCTCAAACTTCACCATACCTTCCTTTTGTATCCAGGAGATAATTTCCTGGGCTGCAAAGGGGTTACCGGCACTGGCCTGATGAAAGTACTCCAGAAAGGCAGACTTCTCATCTTCAGCAATTGTCCATTCCTCAGGAACCAGCTGCTGTAAATCTTCAGCATTAAGCGGTAAAATTTCCCATTGGTTGAGCTTATGAAACATCTGTAATTTGGCGAGGTAGGGTTTTACCTCTTCATATAGCTCAGCACGATATGCGCCTATCATCTGAACATTGGGATGCTCATACAACTTGAGCAGGTCAGCCAGCAGGTTGAGCGTGGTAGTGTCTATCCACTGCCAGTCGTCCCAAAAGAAAATAAGTTTGTAGCCACTCTGGGTAATGGCTTGCAGCATCTTATGAAAGAAGTAGGCAAACTGCTGCCTGGCCTGATTACCATCGTGACTTGACCACACAGCAGCATCGGCGCGCCGGGGACCAACCAGCCATTCAAGTTCTTCCAGTATTTCGCTGATAATATAGCCCTGCTTACCCACCGCCTCCTGGATGTTGGCTCTGAGCCGCTGAAGTTCTTCATCGTTGAGATATAGCAGCTGGTTGACCCATTGGGCAAAACTTTGCCGAAGAATGGCATAAGGCTTTCGCATGACTGAGGTGCTTCCTTTGGCAGATAATACGAAAGTCCCTTCTCCTTTCACCTCACTCAGTGCATGACGAATCAGGCTGGTCTTACCGATACCGGCAGCACCGGAAATAAACAAAAGATTAATATCCTGCCGGGGCGGGTGCCGAAGTGCCTGTACGATTGCCTGTAGCTCTGAAGTTCTTCCGTAGAGCGAAGCATACTGTTCCTGGATTACATTAGAATGAAAGGAAGACGTTTTGTGATGAACAGCTTCTGACAGTCCTTCTTTCAGCATATTTTCCATGGCAGAAGATTTTTTAAGCAAAGTGCTCTTTTAACAAAGCATTGAAAAACGCTGCATTTTCATAAGATGCTAGATGGCCTGCCTGCGGAATGCCCACAATGGTACAAAGCTCATCCGCAAGCTGCAGAGTACCAAAATAGGCAGGGTTCACAATCTGCTCCTCCTCTCCGTAGGTAAGCAGTACAGGTACGAACGAAGAACGGATCAGTGCTACCTCATCCTGATACTGCCCTGTCAGGGTATTCTGGATGAAAGTAGTACGGGCAAGAGAATCAGTCTGTCGGTAGGTTTTAGGTACCAGGCTCCAGGCTTCACCTCCGGGACGTATCATGCTAAGACTTAGAGCCTCCAGGGCTTCTTCAGGAGCTTCTGCCTGAAACAGAATAGCTGCATGAGGATTAGGCAAAAAGGGCTGCCCCTGATCCCAGGGTTTTTGCAGGGGAGGAGTACCAATAGTCACTACCCCGCGACAAGTAAGCTCATTCAGGAAGGGCAGCAGTTCAAGAACCACATGGCCTCCCAGAGAATGGCCGATCAGTACAAAAGAAACTACTTTCTGCTGCTCCAGTAAACTCAGAAGTACCTGTCCATAGGCTGAAAAACTATAGCTACTCGCCGGATCAGCAGCTGGCTCAGATTGACCATGTCCCTGCAAGTCCAAAGCCAAAAGGTTGAAATGCTGCGCTAAGTCGCTATCAAATTGTGGCTTCCAGTATTGTGAGGATAAAGAATTGCCGTGGACAAATATCAGCGTAGTGGACTGACCGGAGTAGTGAGAAGTGACATGTATGCGCTCCTTCCCAAGCAGTAGCATGCTCTCTTGCATAGTGGAAAATTTGATAAATGTATGCAAAAGAAGAGTATGTTGGCTCCAAAAAGGTTGGAAAATTTTAGCCGAAAAGAAGCTTTTTATGCTACAGAGAAAGATTAAAGTAAAGTAGCCTAAAAGAAGGAGAATAACTACTTAAGTTGTAAAGAGATACGTTTGCTTCAGCGCTGAATGAGGTATCCTTATGAAGCAATGATGAATACATAAATCTATAAAGTAATATTACTTTAATAGCACAAATGATCTTTGTAATTTTTACTTCTGTAATTATCTCTGGTATTGAAAGTCAGCTTCAAAATACCGTGTAGACAGTAGATCATACACCCTCTATCGGGTATTCTTAAAGCGCTTTGTTCTTCTCACTTTTGTAGTGTGTCGTCTTAGGCGGCAACATTAACCCTCAAAAGTATGAAAACGATCAACTGGCTTTTTCTAAGCTTTATTCTATACATTACTGCCTGCACTACGCCTCAAATGTTGTTGCAGGAACCCCTCGCCAGCGAAGCTGCTCCTATGCCTGTAAAAGGCAGACAGGGCTGGCTCATTAACCAGAAGCTCTCTTTTGGCAACTACCAAACTGACAAAGTGCAGCGTGGCTGGACCTTTAGCTATGGTATAGACTTGTTCTTGACTGAGCTGCAAGGTGCGCAGCAGAAATTTAGTTTTACGCTGGAAGATGAGAAAGGACAACGCTATACGGTGATGAGTGCGCATCAGCTTAGTGGAGTTGTGATTCCTGTGGATCGCTTTACGCCTAAAGCTAAGCCTGCTGTGCATGAGCTACTTTCTTTTACCGTACAGACGAAGGACATGATGGCTGCTACACTTTATGACCATCAGCAGCAGGAGCACTGGCATATGCTGATGATGCACACCGATGATTTCCGGAAGGACGGGAAGTATGTGGGCCTACTCAGTAGTGAAGCCACCACTCCGATTCAGATTGTGCCGGTGCGTAAACTTGCCGAGCAAAAAAGCTGGGGTGGTGATATTGTAGGTTTTGATTTTCAACAGGATGGCCACTCGCTGGCAGCAGTAGAACTGCTAAACCAGGGGCGTGTTTGGATCAATAGTGCTTTGCCGGATGACATGCAGTCTTTACTGGCTGCTGCCTGTGCCACACTTTTGCTACAGCAGGAAATTGAATTGCCCTCCGAACAGATATAGTAGTGCGATAGTGTTAGGGTACGATGGTGTTATAGTTTTTTAATGAAGGTTTAAATATGCTCATTTAAATCATAACACCAAGAACCATAACACTCCAACACTATCGCACTATAATACCCTAATATAGATTAACCCAAATTGACAAAATGAAACGCCTTTTTTATGTATGTTTCTGCCTGTGGGCGCTATCCTTCCTGCTGAGTTGTCAGGAAGGGGATGAAAATGAAAACCCGCAGCCAGTATCCCAGCTCAAAGCAGTGGCTGGAGAAGACCAGGAAGTGGAAATCAACACTTTGGTTATGCTGGATGGATCAGCTTCAGCGGATGGAAAAAACAAACCCCATCATTATGCCTGGGTAATTAAAAGTAAACCGGAAGCCAGTGAGGCAGCAATAGAAAATGAAAATAAAACACAGGCTTCTTTTACGCCTGATGTAGCCGGTGATTATGTCGTTGAACTCAAAGTCTACAACATCATCGGCAGCGAGCATGCGGATGAAGTGAAAATTACAGCCAAAACTTCTACTGCGGAACCGGTTCAGGTGATCATTAGTGAAGATATTGAGAGTGAAAAGATATTATCCGACATTTTCACTGATCCTGCCAAAGCTGATTATCTGGTAACGGACTTGATCGCCGTGAAAGCAGGCTTAATAATAGAGCCCGGTGTCATCATCGCTTTTGAAGCCAATCAGGGAATGGTGGTTACTTCTTCCGGCTACCTGAAGGCAATGGGTACAGTCAATGATTCCATTAAGTTTACCGGAAAAGAAAAGACCGAAGGCTACTGGAAAGGAATAGTATTTAATTCTCCCAGAGAAGAAAATGAGCTGAACTATACTGAAATTTCTTACGGTGGTGGAGAAGCACTACCCGGTATGGAAGCTGCCGCAAACCTGGCGCTGGATGGTGAGGCATATGGCTTTGTCAAGCTGAATCATACAGCAGTTACCCATAGTAAGCAATATGGTTTGTATGCTGAAAAAGGTTCTGACATGGAAATGGAAAGCAGTATCTTCCTGGGCAATGATATTCCTATCGCTATTCCGCTGGATTTGGCTCTCAAGCTGAATGCTAATTCAGAACTGGATCAGTCTAACCATAATCCTCGTATAGAAATTACTGAAGGCACAGTACCAGCCTTAGAAGCTGTAACAGTAAGCAGGTTTGCCGGGGCAATGGAATACCTGATCAGCCAAAATGTAGAGATTTATGGAGGCTTACATATAGAAGCAGGAGTTAATCTGACTTTCGGGCAGGATAAGAGTCTGATAGTAAAAGAGCAGGGCTACATTTCTGCCAAAGGAAGCTTCTCTAATCCGGTCATTTTCACCAGTGCAGATCAGCAGCACGGACACTGGGCCGGTATTTTGATTCAGTCTGCGAATGATCAGAACGAACTGGATCACATTGACCTGACCCGCGCGGGAAGTACCTTCTTACCTGGTATTCCGGTATATAGTGGGATAGCGCTGGAAGGCGATACACAGGCCAAACTCAAACTGACCAACAGCTTTGTGGGCTATAATGTAGGAGATGCATTGCACGTAGAGCCAGGAGCCTGGCTAAGCAGCACAAACAATCAGATCATTGATGCTCAGGGTGATGAACTTCCTGAAATTTTAAGAGGAAGCTGGCTGGATAGCTGGAGTTTTCAGAACAGCTATATCATTGACGATAAATTTTATGATACCAGCACGGGCCTATGGTTTAGGGGTGCTGTGAGCCCCTGGGATATGGACCCACGTCCGGGTACAGGTTTTACTATTCTGGAAAATGGTGAATTTGTGTGGAATTATGGGCTGAGCACAGGAGTAGGCGGGTGCCAATCTTATACCGTGGAGTTTCTGCTAGGTGAAGTGAATACTGAGGGTAATACAATGATCTTTGAGCCTTCGGTACGCCGGAGGAAATACCATAGCACCTGCGAGCCTTCGCTTAACTTTGATCGGGATGAATCTACCGAAGCCTTTGCAGTGGCCTACGAAATTACTCAGGAGACCAGCGAACTGGGCAGCACCGTATTGAAACTTACCCTGCATCATGATAATGGTGCTTACACCGAGTATTACAGACTTAAGCAGTAAAAATTATGATGATCATTTCAGACGCCCGTACGATAGAAAATCCGCTGATTGGCGATCAGGTCAGGTTGATTGAGTCCTGTGCAGAAAGCGGAGGTAAGCACACTTGGGTAGAAGTGCTATTGGCTCCTAAAGGAGGAAATGATATGCACTACCACACTTCCTTTAGCGAAACCTTTGAAGTGTTGGAAGGCACTTTGGGAGTAGATATAGAGCAAGAAAAACTTCAGCTTCGGACAGGCGAAATTCATACGGTAATGCCCGGAGAGTTGCACCGTTTTTATAACCCTTCGGATACAGAAGCTGTAAGATTTACAGTAAAACTTACTCCTGGACATATTGGTTTTGAGCATACCTTACAGGTAGTTTACGGGCTTTGCAGAGATGGTAAAGTAAACCGTAAAGGTATTCCCAAAAACTTTTATCACCTGGCGCTTATTTTCACTTGGGGCGATACCAATATCCCGGGCTTACTGAGTTATATCACTCCACTATTAAAATGGGTAGCTAGAAGGGCTGGCCGCAAAGGAATAGCGCAATCACTGATTGATCAGTATTGCCATTGGTAAACAATCTGGTAGTTAAGTTTAGCCTTCTGTTTTGCTACACTATAATGTAGTATTTGCAGAAGGCTTTTTTATGCTGAGCCCAAACATAAGCGCCTGATCAGGTACTGAAAAGCCAAATATTTTTGTATTTTTTGAGATGAAGGACACAAGTCTGGATTTTCCTTAAAAACAACAACCTAACTAATGGCAAAACTTGATCTCTCAGCATTCTGGTCTTCTTTTTCAGCCCACCTGATGAATACTGGAAGTACAGCAGAAAGTACTACTGTAGCTCCTGCTTCCAAAAAAACGGTTCCACCAATAGCCGCAGAGAAGCCCAGGAGGCTGCTTTCTATTGATGCGCTCCGCGGTTTTGATATGCTGTTCATTTCCGGTGCCGGTACTTTTCTGATGTTGCTGGAAGGTAAAACGGGTTGGGCCTGGGTAGACACGATTGCCCTTCAAATGGAGCATCCTGCCTGGCATGGTTTTACCTTTTACGACTTTATCTTTCCGCTCTTCCTGTTTATTGCAGGCGTTTCTCTGCCGTTTTCGCTGAACAAAGGTTTATCGCTGGGCATGGGTAAAGCAGAGATTTATCAGAAAGCTTTTCGCCGTATGCTTATCCTGATAGCGCTGGGTATTTTATACAAAAATGCTCCCATCCCTTTTTTTGAGCCTTCGGAGATTCGCCTGGGCAGTGTGCTGGGAAGAATAGGCTTCGCGGGTTTTGTGACAACAGTTCTTTACCTTAACTTTTCTTTTCGGGCAAGATTGGGCTGGGTAGGAGGAATATTACTGCTTTATTATGCTGCGCTCTTTCTCATTCCTGTGCCCGGTTATGGTGCCGGAGATCTTTCCTTTGAAGGTAATCTGGTAGGCTGGTTTGACCGCACATTTCTGCCCGGCAGATTATTACAGGGAACTTACGATGAGTTAGGGCTACTTACCCAATTTCCTGCCCTCTGTCTGACAGTGCTGGGCGCTGCTGCCGGGGATATTTTGCGCAGACAACAAAAGGATCATAATAAGCTACAGTTACTGCTGATTTCAGGAATTATAGGGGTAGCCTTGGGCCTGGTATGGAGTCTACATTTTCCAATCAACAAGCATTTGTGGACCAGCTCATTTATCCTGCTTACCGGAGGAATGGCCTTTTTGGTCTTAGGCTTGTTTTTCTGGGTGATTGATATTCTCAAATTCCAGAAGTGGGCTTTCTTTTTCAAGGTAATAGGCATGAACTCCCTTACCATCTATTTAGCCTATCGCTTCATTGATTTTGGTAGTACCTCTCGTTTGCTTTTTGGGGGTATATATGCTCCTGCTCCTGAAGACTGGTATCCTGTATTTCAGGCGCTGGGTGCTTTGGCACTGGTCTGGTTATTCCTATATTTCCTTTATCGGAATAAGTTATTCTTGAAGGTTTAAATTTTACTAATGGAAAATATGTGTTTAATATTTCCAAATAATACAGCTAATTTGAGTGCTAATATTGAGAATTATTGATTTTTTAAATTTGTGATTGCCAGGGATTTAAATTAAATATGTAAAAGAAGGAAGAAAACTGCATGGAAAATAAAGATGATAAGCCCTCCGCAGCAAGCGATACTTTGGTAAATCCATGTTTACCAGGGGAGGCTTATGATCAAATTTCAGACGCACAATTATGGGAACTTTTTAAGGCCAGTGATAAAAGGGCTTTTGATATCATATATGACCGGCTCTTCCGGCCGTTGTGTGGATACGGAGATAAAATATGTGCAGATAAGAGCTTGGTAGAAGATGTCATACAAGACTTATTTATCAGCCTCTGGACCCGCAGAGGACATTTGGGAAGCACAGATTCTATAAAGTTTTATCTCTTTCGCTGCCTCAGGAGGATGCTGATTCGCAGAATACAGCAGGAGGAAAAAAGAAGCAGTGCATATTCCTCTGCTTCAAGAACAAACTTTCAGCTTGAACTATCAGCCAAAGCCCATTCTACCGCTATTTCTGAAGAAGAGGAAGAAAGAAAGCGGATACTTAGTAAGGCATTATATAAGCTCACCGATAGGCAAAGAGAAGCGGTCTATCTGAAATTTTATAATAACCTCACCTTCCAGGAAGTAGCCGAAGTGATGGAGATAGAAGTAAGGTCAGTTTATAATTTGATCGGACGAACGATTGATATCTTAAGAGCGGACTTCAAAAATAAGCACAGTAGTACTGAGGTGATTTCTCTTTCTTTCATTTTTGCTATGCTGGCTGTCTCCTTTGAGTATGCATAAACAGCCCATCATTATAATTTTTACATTTCACTTCTACTAAATTTTGATTTGTTTTCTTGAAAATGCACTAATAAAAGGCCTCTTTCTTTGCTTGGGATGTATTTCTCAAAATAATTGAAAAAATTATAGTGTAAAATCCGGACTTGCTGTCTTTGCTTAGTAAACAGCGCTTTTCAGTAGTGGAGAAGCCATAAATGCTAAGCAATGCCTAACCAACAATATTCTGCTAAAGACTTTCTTTTGGATGAGCATTTTCATCAATGGGTAAAGTCTCCTACACCAGAAAACAACAACTATTGGCAGGAGTTTACCCGCCTGCATCCTGAAGCAAAGCAGGAAATGGAAGAAGCGCGTGCCATCGTCATGCAACTTGATTTCCAGGAGCCTAAACGGTCGGCAGACACAAAAGCTAAAGTCAAAGCAAAGATTGAAAGTGCCATTCAGGAAAGTGATGAGCCTGTGTTGTCAGGAAAGGAGCTGCAGTTCCAACTTTATAAAGCAGAAAAATTATCTAACAAAGCCTGGTATAGCATAGCAGCAGTTGTAAGTGCACTTATTCTTTTGGCAGGTATTTATTTTATGCTTCTGCCTCCCCTTGAAGTCACTAAGTACAATACAGCTTATGGAGAGACCAAGAGACTCCTGCTTCCCGACTCTTCACTTGTTATACTGAATGCAAATTCATCCCTCAGCCTGGAGGAAGGCAATTGGGGAACTGTTGCTGAGCGGGTAGTATGGCTGGAAGGAGAGGCATTTTTTGAAGTAGAGGAGAAGAAAACATCCTCCGGTGAGCCCTCCAAATTCATCGTACATAGCGGAAGTGTGAATGTAGAAGTGCTGGGAACAGCATTTAATATCAATAATCGCCATCAGGAGACGAAAGTGGTACTGAGTTCGGGAAGTGTAAAACTAAACCTGCAGCAAACCCCAGGAAGTGCTGAAAGAGAAATCATGATGGAACCGGGTGACATGGTAGCGGTAAGTAAAGTCAAGCGTGAAGTAGTGAAAAAAGTGGTGGATACTGCTCAGTACACTGCCTGGAAAGAAAACAAACTGATCTTTGAGCATACCCCCATCGCAGAAATCATTCAACTTATAGAAGATAATTACGGCATGAAGGTAAGCTTAATGTCCTCTGGCCTGTTAGAACGAGAGTTTACCGGTGCTGCTCCGGCAGATAATCTGGATATTCTACTAGTCAAAATGTCTGTAGTGTACAACCTAAACATTGATAGAAATGGGAAAGAAATAATCATCAGAGACAAGTAAAAAAGCAGAAGCCTTTCCTTGGCAGACAGCAACTCGCAAGTAGAAGGCTTACTGAAAAATTGAAATGAATCAACCACTAAAGTACAACAACTTATGAAACTATTCTTACGATCATCGCACAGTCTTTTGCTGTCATGCGTCATTTTACTGGTTCCGCTGGTAAAACAGTTGCAGGCACAGACACTTGCAGCCCATACCGGTACACCAACTAACTCGCAGCCAAACAATCCTTACCAGGGTGAGGAACAAGAGCTTTCCACGGTATTATCAAAGTTGTCTGAAAAATTTGGAACGGAGTTCAATTACGATTCTGAGACCGTTCAGCATAAAAAAGTCACCCAAAAAGTACTGAAAACTATAGAAAAAGAAGATCTGGAAAGCAGTTTGCAGATTTTGCTTGCTCCTCTGGGACTTGACTTTAAGAAGTTTGAAGACGCCTCCTATGCTATTTATCCTCAGCAGGAAAAGCAGAGCATACAGAAGGTTGAAAGAAAATCCAGCACATCAGATATTTTATATCAAGACGAAAGCAGTAGTAAGCAGGATGGCCTGGTCTCTTCCCGAAAAAGAGCTGTCATGTTAGATCAACATGTTAAAGTGCTGGAACAAACTATAAGCGGAAAAGTGACAGATGGAGAATCGGGAGATCCTCTGCCAGGAGTAAATGTGCTTGCCAAAGGCACTACCACAGGTACCGTGACCGATGTAGAGGGAAATTACCGGCTCACTGTGAATGACAATATCAGTACACTCGTATATTCTTCTATCGGTTATCAAACAGAAGAGGTAGAAATCAATGGACGAAGTGTAATTGACCTGACTTTGATGCCCGATATTCAGTCTTTATCCGAAGTTGTTGTCGTTGGTTATGGTACCCAAAAGAAAAGCGATCTTACCGGGGCTATTTCTTCTATTTCCAGTGAATCGCTGGCTGAAACACCGGCAAGTAATGTGCTTGAGCAGTCCCAAGGCAGGCTGGCAGGTGTAGATATTGTAAGAGCGAATGGTTCGCCAGGATCTCCGGTGCAAATCAGGGTTCGGGGAAACCGCTCTATCAATGCAAGTAATGAGCCTCTTTATGTCATTGATGGAATCCCTACCACCGCGGGAATTAATAATTTTAACCCGAATGATATAGCCTCCATGGAGGTTTTAAAGGACGCAAGTGCTGTGGCAATCTACGGTTCCAGAGGTGCCAATGGCGTAGTGCTGATCACCACAAAAAAAGGACAGGCCGGTAAGGCGGTAGTTAGCTATGACGGATACTATGGAGTGAAGCAGCCAGTAGAAAATCTGAACCTGATGAACGCCCAGCAATTTACCGAGTACTCCCGGATATCCCGGGGTATTGATCCAAACGACGCCAGCCAGGACGATACTTTCTTCAGTGATATAGAAATTGAGAATTTACAGAATGGTGTTGACACGGATTGGTTAGGACTGGTACTCCAGGATGGTACCCAACAGGATCATCAGGTATCGGTAAGCGGAGGAAGTGAAAATGTTACCTATTATCTCTCAGGTTCATATTACAATGAAGAAGGCATTATACAGAACAGCGATTTTAACCGCTATGCTTTCCGGGCAAATATAGAGGCGAAGCTATCAGAAAAGCTGAAAATCGGTTTAAGCTCTACAGTAGCCAGAAACCTAAGAAACCAGATGTCAAACGCACCATATAATGCTGCCCTTAGGTTTTCTCCCCTGATTGAACCTTATGGTGAAGAAGGTGAATTTGACCCTTACCCTAATCCCAGAGAGGGTTTGTTGGCACACCCACTGTTGAATTATCAGCCTCTGCAATATGTAGACGAAACCAAAAGTTACAGAGTTTTTGCCAATATTTATGCGGAATATCAGATACTGGATGGCTTATCTTACCGTCTGAACTATGGGCCTGACTATAATTCGGTTAGGCGAGGAAGATACAATGGTTCACTAGGTGGCAGTATCAATAGTGCTTCAGTAAGGAACAGAACGGATTTTGCCTATACATTAGAAAATATTTTGAGCTATGACAAGCAGTTTGGAGACCATGCGATTAATGTTGTAGGATTGTTCAGTGTGCAGGAGAGCGAAGCTGAATTTTCGCAAACCAATGTTCAGGATATTCCTATAGAAAAGTCCGGCTTCAATAATCTGGGTAGTGCCGCCACCATCACAGGGGTTGCTGACTCCTTAGGCAATTGGGGACTACTATCCTATATGGGAAGGATAAATTATCGTTTAAAGGAAAAGTATTTATTCACATTAACCGGTAGGGCCGATGGTTCCTCGCGCCTGGCAGAGGGCAATAAGTGGGCATTTTTCCCGGCAGTTTCTGCGGGTTGGATCATCAGTGAAGAAGATTTTCTTTCTGTTTCCTCCATTTCTTTCCTCAAACTCAGGGCAGGCTATGGTGAAGTGGGTAATACGGCCATTGACCCTTTTCAAACCCTGGGAGGTTTGGCGCGAACGATTTATGTCTTTGGTGATAATCAGGGCTTTGGTTTTGGGCAGAACCAGATTTCCAATCCTGATCTTGGCTGGGAGATATCCAAAACTACTAATTTTGGTCTGGACTATGGCTTACTGGAAGACAGGATTACCGGTTCAATAGAATATTATATCACCAATACAGAAAACCTCCTTTTGGAAAGGCTCATTCCCATTACATCCGGCTTTTCATCTATTCTTCAGAACATTGGAGCTACCCGCAACAGCGGTTGGGAGTTTAACCTGAATGCCAATGTGATCAACAGCAATGGAGGGTTTACCTGGGATGTCAACCTGAATGCTTTCTCAAATAATGAAGAGATTGTGGAACTGTTTGAAGGACAAAGTGATGATGTAGGAAACCGCTGGTTTATTGGAGAGCCTATCAATGTGTTTTACAGCTTTAAGCAGAATGGTATCTGGCAAAGTGATGAAGCTACCGAGGCTGAAGAGCAGGGTCAGTTTCCCGGAGATATCAGAATAGCGGATGTGAATGGTAGAGATGAAAACGGAGAACTCACGGATCAGCCGGATGGTGTTATCAACTCAGACGACAGAACAATACTTGGTTCTGATGTGCCTGACTGGAGTGGTGGCATGACCAACCGCTTTAGCTACAAAGGTTTTGACCTCTCTTTTCTGGTGTATGCCCGTCAGGGACAATGGCTCCGCAGTGACTATCATGACCTGGGGGGAAACAACTGGCAGGGAAGGTACAATAGCCTGAACCTTGACTATTGGACCGTAAACAATCCTACGAATGCTTATCCATTACCCGATGCGGGGGAAGCCCCGCTCTATTCTGATGCGGTAAGATATTTTGATGGCTCTTTTGTCAAGATTAAAAACATCACGCTGGGCTATAATTTTCAAAATGACTTTATCAGTCGCGTAGGCTTATCGTCTCTGAGGCTTTACACCACTGTAAATAATGCGATAACGTTTTCGGATTATGACTGGGTAGACCCTGAAACTTCCAATGGTATAGTAGGGGCAGGGAGTCCTTTGACAACAGCGACCTACATTTTTGGTGTCAACCTTAAATTTTAACCTAAAACTATTTTTGAAATGAAAAATATATATAAAATATTACTGCTTACCCTGACGCTCTCTTTCAGCTTTGGCTGTGAAGATGTGCTGGTAGAAGATCCGGTCAGCCTTGCTACCGCGGATGGTTACTATACCAGTCAGCAGGGATTAGAAGACGGACTTAAGGCAGCCTATACTCCCTTAAGAAGATTCTACGGAAGACAGGAAGGCTTTTTTCTTACCGTAACAGGTACAGATATCTTTACCAACGGTTTTGGTGGCGTTGCCAATGCCCCAGATATCAATAACTATTCTGCTAATTTATTAGGTACCAATGGGATGATCACCACTGTTTGGGATCAGTTTTATATTGGTATTAATCAAGCCAATACGGTAGTAGAGAGAACGCCTGAGATAAGTGGAATAGCCGAAACGGAAAAAGCCAGAATTATGGGGGAAGCACGTTTTATTCGTGCATTATACTACTTTCATTTGGTGCAGCAATTTGGTCCGGTACATTTTTCCCTGGAAGAAACCATAGGCGTAGAGACTGAAGCCAATCGTACGGATGTGTCTACCATTTACCAGGAAGGCATCTTACCTGATCTGCAGTACGCAGTAGACAATCTTCCGGTAGAGGCCTTTGAGTACGGAAGAATCAATAAACCTGCTGCGGAAGCCTTATTAGCGAGAGTCCATCTTACCCTGGGAAACTGGGCTGAAGCTGAGACATTGGCCAGCAAAGTGATCAATGAGTATAACTTTGAACTGGTAACTCCCTACGCAGAGCTGTGGGACATAGGTAATGATGTAAACAGTGAGATTGTATGGTCTGTGCAGTATTCTGCCGATCCGCTCACCAATGATGGGGGTAACTGGGGACACCTCTTCTTCATTTTTGATTATACATTTAATCCTGCCATGACCAGGAATGTGATCTATGGTAGACCGTGGCAAAGATTTTTACCGACGAATTATCTGCTCAAATTATACGATCGTTCCATGGATGCCCGCTGGGATGGCTCATTCAGGACCGCCTGGCTGGCCGATATACCTGCTGAGATCAACGGGCATATGGTAAACCCCGGAGATACTGCGATCAAGATCGTCATGTACCCGGTAGAGGACGAAGTACAGCAAACGGCTCCCTACTGGCTCTTTGACTTCAATGACAACTGGATTGGAGATATTACCGCTCCCTGGGAAGTAGGGACCAACCAAAGAAGGAACTATCCCTCTTTGCTTAAGTATATGGACCCTCTAAGAACCAGTGTCAATGCCACTGACGGCCGTAGGGATTTTCCTGTCATCCGGCTGGCTGAAATGTATCTGATTGCTGCCGAAGCAGCCTGGAGGCAAAATAAAAACCAGGTAGCTGCGGATTACATGAATGTGATCAGAACCAGAGCCGCGATTCCGGGCAAAGAAGCAGAGATGCAGGTGTCTGCCAGTGATATAGACCTTGACTTTATCCTGGATGAACGGGCTCGCGAACTTGTAGGAGAAAAGCATCGCTGGTATGACCTTAAACGCACCGGAACTTTGCTGGAACGGGTGAGAGAATATAACCTGGATGCTGCACCCAACATTCAGGAAATGCACCTGGTAAGGCCTATCCCGCAAACCCAGATTGACAGGGTGACAAATCCCGGTAATTTTTCTCAGAATCAAGGCTACTAAATTTTTTAGATGAGATAAGCCTGCATACCACAGGCTTATCTTTTTATGAATTCCTTCAAGCCACTGAAAAGTTACGACCGCATATGAAATACACTGATTTTTTTAGGAAAAACAGTAATCTACTTACTTTATTGGGAAGTGTAGTGCTTTTCGCAAGTGCTTGCGCTGAACAGCCCAAAGAAGCGCAAAGTACACAAGCTAGCGCTAAACCCAACATCCTTATCATCATGGCCGATGATATGGGCTATTCTGATATCGGAAGTTATGGCAGCGAGATCGCCACGCCTAATCTGGATGAAATCGCGAATAATGGAATCCGCTTCCGCCAGTTTTATAATGCTGCCCGCTGCTGTCCTACCCGTGCCTCACTGCTTACCGGCTTGTACCCGCATGAAGCAGGAATCGGAGCGATGGTCAGCAGCCTGAATAGTGAACCTGAACCTGGTCCCTATCAAGGGTACCTCAATGATAGTTCAGTGACCATTGCTGAGACATTGGGAGAGGCGGGCTATGCTACCTATATGTCAGGAAAGTGGCATGTTGGCGAGAAGCCTGAGCACTGGCCCCTTCAGCGGGGTTTTGACCGTTATTTTGGCCTGATCAGCGGGGGAAGCAGCTATTTTGAAATCATCAAAGAGCAGCCCAGAGTGCGCCAGATGGCCCTGGATAACCAGCCTTGGACGCCCCCGGCAGAAGACTTCTATATGACGGATGCCTTCACAGATTATGCTGTTAGTTTTTTAGACGATCATTTTCAGCAGGAGGAGCAACCTTTTTTGATGTACCTTGCCTACACCGCTCCCCACTGGCCACTGCATGCCTTGCCGGAAGATATACAGAAGTATGAGGGTAAATATGAGCTGGGCTGGGATTCTTTGAGAAACATCCGTTACCAGAAAATGCTGGATTTAGGCATTATTGATTCTACTTACGCTTTATCGCCTCGCGAAGAAGGTGTTGATGCCTGGGAAGATGCGGAAAATAAGGAAGACTGGGCAAAGCGCATGGCAGTCTATGCTGCTATGATAGACCGTATGGACCAGGGGATCGGCAAAGTCTTTAATACCCTAAAGCAAAACAATGCCTGGGACAATACGCTGATCTTATTTTTATCTGACAACGGAGGTTGCGCAGAGGAAATCAGCGGAAGAAAACTCAATGACCCTTCCGTAGAAATTGGTTATCCCGGTTCTTATGTGGCCTACCAAAAACCCTGGGCTATTGCCTCCAATACGCCTTTCAGAAGGTACAAGCAGTGGACAAATGAAGGCGGAATTGCTACGCCATTTATTGCACACTGGCCGGCAGGAATTAAAGAAAAAGGCATTGTCAATGATTACGCCCATGTCATAGATATTATGGCAACCTGCCTGGATGTGGCCGGAGCGGATTATCCTCAAACTTATCAGGGTAAAGCCATAAAACCGCTGAGTGGCGAAAGTCTGAAAGCCGCATTTACCGGTGATGCTCTGGATCAGGAAAGAACATTGTATTGGGAGCATTTTGGCCATCAGGCATTGCGAAAAGGTAAGTGGAAGATTGTAGCCAACGCACCTGATTTTCAGTGGAGCTTATATGATATGGAAAAAGACCCTACCGAATTACAGGATGTGAGCGGTGAGTTTGTAGAAGTCGCTGAAGCACTTACCACTGATTATCAAAATTGGGCAGAGGAAGTAGGGGTAAGAGAGTAGATGGGAGGCATAATTCTGCTGCTTCTATACACATTTACTACTTGGATGAATAAACAGAATTTTTATCAAACTCTATAGCAATGAAAGACCAATGTCATTAGAAAAGGAAGAGTGACTTTTTAAATGAAATTTTTCACTACTAAAATTCAACAACCTATGAAACTATTCTCAAAGCTATGCCACAATATTTTGCTGGCAGTCATTTTTTTACTTATCCCCCTGGGAAATCAGGCGCTATCGCTAAGCCTGACATCTGTTTCCGCAGCATATTCAACCTCCCCGAAAACTCATTCACAACCTCAGGAACAAATCATCAGTGGCAAGGTGACAGATGGAGAATCGGGTGAGCCTTTACCGGGTGTCAATGTGCTTGGCAAAGGCACCACTATGGGTACGGTAACAGGGATTGACGGAAGCTATCGTCTGACCTTGACCGATGATATTTCCACACTGGTATTTTCTTCCATAGGCTACCTCTCCCAGGAAGTGGAAATCAATGGTAGAAATACTATCAATATTACTTTAAGCCCGGATGTAAAGTCGCTGGAAGAAGTGGTGGTAGTGGGCTATGGTACGCAGCAAAAGGCCAACATATCGGGTGCGCAAGGTACGGTAGAAATGGATGTTGACCTGCAAAGCCGCCCAATGGTAGAGATGGGACAAGCCATGTACGGCAAACTCCCCGGTGTGCAGGTAATCAATGGAAATGGTAGGCCGGGAAGTTCTTCTTCCATCCAAATCAGAGGAATCAATTCCATCTCGGCTAATAGCTCTCCGCTCATAGTAGTAGATGGAATTCCTTTACCCAACTACGACATGAATATGCTTAACCCTGCGGATATTGAATCCATAGAAATTCTAAAAGATGCTGCCTCTGCTTCCATCTACGGCTCAAGGGGAGCCAATGGCGTAGTACTTGTGACTACACTGAGCGGAAAAGCAGGTAAGCCAAAAATCGGGGTTAATTATTCTTATAGCATCCAGGAAGTGATCAACACCATTGACGTGATGGATTCCTACGAATATGCGCAGGCTTCCATTGATGCCGCACAAAACGGATGGATTGAGATTGGCGGAGATCCCAACGCACCTAATACCATTGAAGCTCGCGGTCAGTACAAATATACCTGGCCTGAAGAACTGGAAAATCCTGAGTCGCTTCCCAATACCGATTGGCAGGATTTAATTTTTAGGGTAGCCCCTATGCACAAAGTTGATCTGAACGTATCCGGGGGAGGAGAGAAAATGAATTACCGGGTGTCCGGTGGATATGTAAAGCAGGAGGGTATTGTCATTACATCCGACTATAATAAGTATTCCCTGAACTTTAAAATCTCTTCAAAAGTCAACGACTGGGCGGAACTGGGAGGTATGTTAAACGCGACTTACGATCATGAACAAGAACCTTTTAACAGAACGGTAGAATGGGCAGTACAATATCCGGCCATCTATCCGGTATATGGCAACAACGGCTACCTGGGAGAGCCTAACTCAGTAGATGGCTTCGGAAACTACGATGCTATCTTGTTTAGAGCGTTTAACGGACATCCGTTGTATAGAATTAATGATGACATTCAGCACAGACGCTTTAATGGGCTAGGTAACATTTTCGGGCAGGTGGATATCTTTCCCAGCCTGAACTTCAGGTCAACGCTAAATCTCTACTACCAACGTATAGATGATACGCATTATGCTACCCGTGACCACAATATGGGACCTAATGTACAGACCGAAGGCGTAATGACAGTAGGTATGGACAGGACAATCAATTATAACATTCAAAACCTGCTGAACTACAGCAAAAGTTTTGGCGATCATAACCTGACTGTACTTTTAGGACAGGAGTATTTGCAAGACGATTTCTATACGACTACAGCCGAAAGACGTGGATACAATAATGACTTGGTTCCATACCTGAGTGCGGGAGCTACGGTTGCCCGCGCAGATGACTATGCTACTGAGCGGACTTTGATCTCTTATTTTTCCAGGGCGAACTACAACTACAAAGGAAAATATCTGCTGGCAGCCAGTATCAGAAGAGATGGTTCCTCCCGCTTTGGTCCGGACAAAAAATGGGGTTACTTTCCTTCAATCTCGGGTGGGTGGTTTATATCCGACGAAAGCTTTATGGATGGGCTGGAGTTTGTAAGTAATTTAAAATTTCGTGCCAGCTATGGCTTTACTGGTAATGACCAGTTTGCCGACTATCGATGGATTTCTCCACTAAATCAGGCCAGGGTTGCTTTTGGTAATACACTGGATGCCTCTTTTTATCCATCAGGCTTTACCAACCCTGAACTGGGTTGGGAGCGCTCCAGACAACTTAATCTGGGTTTGGATATCGGTATTTTGAACAACAGAATTGTACTGGAAAGTAACGTATACACCACACGTTCCGACGGTTTGCTACTGGACGTACCCGTACCTTCTGTGACAGGTTTTACCACCATTTTCAAAAACATTGGTGAGTTGGAAAATAAAGGTTTGGAATTGAGTCTGGTAACACGCAACCTCACCGGTGACCTGAAATGGACTACACAACTAAATTACTCAACGAACAGAAATAAAATCGTAGACCTTGGCCCTGACGATGCCCCTTTGATCAACAATGCTGGATTTGGTATGCAGTCTATCAACAAGATAGGGGAGCCTATTTTTAGCTTTTATGGCTATAAGTACGATGGAGTTTATATGAGTGAAGCCGAAGTGGAAGCTGATCCTGCCGCCTATGAGACAGCGGTAGCCGGAGACGGAAAGTATGTAGATATCAATGAAGATGGAGTGTTTAATGCTGATGACAGAACCATTATTGGTAATGCCGCACCGGATTTTAGCTGGGGAATGACCAATACATTTAACTACAGAAACTTTGATTTCAGCTTCCTGTTTCAGGGTGTGCATGGTAATGAAGTTTTTGACAATAACATTCACCGCTCCATGCAGTACCACGAAGGTAGAAATTATTACGAAGCTATGACCAACCGCTGGAGATCAGAAGCAGAGCCGGGAGATGGCTATCACTACAAACTGACCGTTAATCTGGATGGCTATGAAAAACAGCCTTCCAGTTACTGGATTGTAGATGGTTCTTTTGTAAGGCTCAAGAGCTTAACCTTAGGCTATACTTTTTCTCCTTCTTTGCTTGAAACGATTGGCTTAGGCTCAGTCAGAGCGTATTTCAACGGGCAAAACCTGTTCACAATCTCTGACAGTCCGGTCTTTGATCCTGAAAACTACAATGGCGGAGCAAGCAATGCAGCGCGTCGTGGTGTGGCGCATTCTCCTTACCCAACTGCCAAGGTGTATTCATTAGGCCTGAACGTAAGCTTCTGATTTTCAACCCTAAAAACTGAAGAAATGAAAACGATCAATAAAATTATTCTATATACTTTACTGCTGAGCATATTTGCCTGTAATGAGGAAGACCTTGATCTGTACCCCAAAACTGCGATTACAGAAGGTAATTTTTACCAGACAGAAGATCAGTTTATTCTGGCGGTGAATGATGTATACCGGCAGATGGAAAGAGCTTACCGGGCAGGTGGAATCGCCGATATTTACGGAGAGCTGCGCTCAGATAATACGTACATTGAGTTCATCGGAGGTTCCAGTAATTCTGCTGAGATGATCTCTAATTTCAATATTCCCACCAACGACTTGGATACTGAAAACGCCTGGCAGGATTCCTACAATTCAATTTTCATTTGCAACGATATTTTGAACCGGCTTGAAAATACAGAAGTAGAGTTCAGTAATCAGCAGTTGAAAGAAAGGCTAAGGGCGGAAGTGAGATTCGTTCGGGCGCTGATCTACTTCAATATGGTGAGGGTGTGGGGAGATATTCCTTTACCCCTGGAGCCTCTCTCTCCCGAAGAAGGCTACGAATACCTGCGTGAAGATAGTGAAGTGGTATACGAGCAGATTATCAGTGACTTGATGTTTGCTAAAGAAAACCTGCCCGAAAGATATGTAGGAAATAATATTGGTAGGGTCACCAAATATGGTGCTACAGCCGTACTGGCAAAAGTCTATCTTACCCGGGGAAATGAATCGGGGGCAGCGACTGAACTGAAAGAGATTATTGATAGCGGTATGTATTCGCTGGATGCCGATGACAATGGTGTAGTAAATGCTCAGGATTATCTTCATCTTTTTCATCCGGACACTAAAAATTCAAAGTCTTCTATTGTGGAAATACAGTATCTGGAGGGGCAAAACGCAGTGAATAGCAACCACCAGCAGGAATATACGCCTTATCAATGGTCATTTCATCTGCCAGGCATCAATGAAACTTTCCGGGGTGGAGGAAGAAATACCCCTACCCAGGATCTGGTAGATGAATTTGAAGCTGCTGATAGTATCCGTCTAATTACTTCGGTATATCCCGGCTATGTCAACCTGGAATCAGGAGACTTTGTGGAGTATCCTTTCACCATGAAGTTCTTTGACCCTAACTGGCGCTACGCGGGGCATAATTTTGAGATTATCCGTTACGCTGATATCCTGCTGATGTATGCAGAAGTCACTGATGATCCTACCTACCTGAATATGGTAAGAGCCAGGGTAGGACTACCTGGCTTCGGAGAGCCGGGCTATCCTGCTGAGTACACTACTCTGGAAATAGCCATTGAACATGAAAGAAGGGTAGAGCTTGCTTTTGAGTTCCACAGGTTCTTTGATCTGGTGCGGACCGGCCGGGCTCTTGAAGTAATGGGCGCTAAAGGCTACGCAATCAATCAGAATAAATTACATTTTCCTATCCCTCAGCGGGCGATAGATGTAAACCCTGACCTTACTCAGAACCCTGGCTTTTAATTACTTATATTTCTCCTGCCTGCTATTTTTCAGGCAGGAGAAATTTGTTTTCTGAACCTATGCTCGTAGTTTGGGAAAATAAGAGCATACTGCAATCAAATACTAGCGTTAAGCAGACAACAACCACTACTAATAACAACCTATGAACCTACGAATAAACCTGCTGCTGGCAGGATGTTTACTACTACTTTTTCAAAATACCTGGGCCCAGAATACTCCTCCCAACGTCATTATTTTTATCGCTGATGATATCGGTTGGAATGACCTGGGCTGTTATGGCAATACTGAAGTGCAAACGCCCAACATTGACCGAATGGCACAGGAAGGTATCCGTTTTACCAATACCTACCTTACGGCCAGCTCCTGTAGCCCCAGCCGCACCAGCATTATCTCCGGCAGATACCCTCACAATACCGGCTCGGCCGAACTGCATACACCCCTCCCGGCAGAAGTTGCCATTTTCCCCGAACTGATGCAGAAAGCCGGATACTACACTGCGCAGGCGGGCAAGTGGCACATGGGCGATGCCGCCCGAAGGGGCTTTGATGTTGTCCATGATAATGGGCAGGAGAATGGCGATGGTGGCGAAGGCATGTGGCTGACTTCGCTACAGCAACGCCCTAAGGATAAACCTTTTTTTATGTGGTTCGCCTCTTTGGATGCCCACCGTCCCTGGGGACCCAATGATTTTAGTGGTACGCATGAGGCTGCTGATGTTAAGCCCGCTCCCTATCTGGCCGACGTGGAAAGCACCAAAGAAGATCTGGCTAAATATTATGATGAGATCACTCGTTTTGATGACTACATCGGCAAAGTGGAAGAAGAACTTGCAGCACAGGGAGTACTTGATAATACCCTGATCATCATCATGTCGGACAACGGACGCCCATTTCCCAGAAGCAAAACCAGAGTATACGACAGTGGCATGAAGACACCTTTTGTAGTCAAATGGAATGCCGGCCTGCCGCAGAAAGGGGTGGTGAGTAATAGCCTCATCAGTGTGATAGACATTGCGCCTACCTTGCTGGAGCTATCAGGTGCGGAAATCCAGCCGGGCTTTCAGGGTAAGAGTTTCGCTTCTATACTTGAGCAGCCTGACAGCAAATTCAGAAACTACGTTTTCTCCGAGCACAACTGGCACGACCACGAAGCCCTGGAAAGAATGGTACGTACCGAAGGCTATCTGTATGTGCTGAACCTGCGCCCTAATCTGAGTAATCCAGGCCCGGCTGACTCCAACAAAAGCCCTTCTTACCTGGATCTCAAAGATATTAGGGACGCTGGTGAACTTTCATCTGCCCAGGCAGATATATTCATGGTTCCTCGTCCGGCGGAAGAGCTCTTTAATTGCTACACCGATCCTATGCAGTTGGTGAACGTAGCCTCATTACCGGAATATCAGTCTCGGCTAAAACACATGAGAGAAGTGCTGCAGCAGTGGAGAACAGAAACATTGGATACTGCACCCACCCAACTCACTTCTGACTGGTACGATCGTGAAACGGGCGATCCCCTGGATATAGAAAGAACGAGAGGCGAAATGCCTGGCGGTATAGAAGCCATACAAACCAATGCCAAAGGACCATTCTAAAATGAGTAAGTCAAATCATATGATGATCATGAAGAATTGCTCCCAAAAAGGCCCCTTAAGCCTTCGTTTGTGTCTCACAAACAAACTTTCACCCTTTCTAAAGCGCGTTTGCAACGCATTTTGTATTATGAATCAATACAAGGCGTATTTACTGTGCTTACTGATTTTTTTGCCGGGATTACTGCTGGCTCAGAATCTAAGATTAGAGGATTTGACATGTGAGTACCTGGAAAACCCCTTGGGAATAGATACCAAAAACCCTCGCCTCTCCTGGAAAATCAGCGCTTCGCATGAAAGTGCACAGCAAAGTGCCTATCATATCCTGGTGGCCTCTTCTGCAGAGACACTGGCAAAGGATGAGGGTGACCTTTGGGATAGCGGTAAAATCACTTCCTCGGCTTCCATACATATTCCTTTTGCCGGACAAGCTTTACCGTCGCGGCAGCGCTGCTACTGGAAAGTAAGGGTCTGGGATAAGCAGGGTAATACTTCGGACTGGAGCACGCCTGCCTTCTGGGAAATGGCGCTTTTAACTGAGTCCGACTGGCAGGCCAAGTGGATACGGCATCCTGACTTTACAGATACGCTGCTGGAAAGTAAGCCTGCTCCCTACTTTCGTAAAACCTTTACCGTAGAAGAATTGCCGGAAGAAGCCAGAGTCTATGTCACCGGCCTGGGCTATTTTGAGCTCTATCTGAATGGTCGGAAAGTAGAAGATCACATCCTTGATCCGGTCAAAACCCGCTACGACAAATCTGCGCGCTACCTCACTTTTGATATTACTGATTATTTACAAGAGGGAGAAAATACTGTCGGCACGGTGCTGGGCACCGGTTGGTACAATCACTTTGCCAATGCGGTCTGGGGCTTCAATAAAGCTCCCTGGCGAAGTTATCCCGAAGCCATCTGTCAGTTGGAAATGACTTTTGCCGATGGAAGTCGTGAAGTTATCGTATCAGATGAAAGCTGGAAAACGACCCACGAAGGTCCTATCCGCTTTGATGGTATCCGTAACGGGGAAACTTATAACGCACTTATGGAAATGCCCGGCTGGAGCCAGAAAGGTTTTGACGATAGTGCCTGGCAAAATGCCGAGCTCAGCCAGGGGCCTGACGGTCAATTACAGGTGCAGATGATTCAGCCGATCAAAGCCATGCGGGAAGTGAAGCCGGTGTCCGTTACAGAAGTTGATCCGGGCGTCTGGGTGTTTGACCTGGGGCAAAATATCGCAGGCTATAGTCGCCTGAAGGTAGCCGGTCCCCAGGGCACAGAAGTGAGTATGAAAATGGGAGAACGCCTTCATCCCGATGGTACGGTAGAGCAGAAGCAGATTCTGAGGTTTCTCAGGTCAGGTGATGCCCAGACCGACCGCTACATCCTCAAAGGTGAAGGCGTGGAGGTGTGGGAGCCTCGCTTCGTCTATCATGGCTTTCAGTATGTGGAAGTGAGAGGACTTCCGGTAGCACCTACCTTGGAAACGATCACTGGCGTAGTGCTGCATACCGCTTTTGATAAGATAGGAAGTTTTGCCTGCTCCGATCCGCTCCTCAACCGTACACAGCAGAATATGGAGTGGTCTTTTATCGGTAATTATCATGGCATTCCAACTGACTGTCCGCATCGGGAAAAAATCGGCTGGACCGGCGATGCCCATCTGGTAGCCGAAACGGGCCTGTTCAACTATGATGTGGTGCGCGCCTACCTTAAATGGATGGATGATTTTGTAGACGAACAGCAGGAGAGTGGTGACCTGCCGGGTGTGATTCCCAGCAGCGGCTGGGGTTATGAATATGGCAAAGACCCCGAAATCCGCCATCTGGGCTATGGGCCGCAGTGGGAGGGAGCCTTCATCCAGATGGTGTGGGACCTCTATCGTTTTACTGGCGATGCACTTATTGTGGAGAAGTATTACCCTGCCATGAAAAAGTACCTGGATTTTCTGATCACTAATGCAGATGGCTATACCCTCAACTTCGGCATTGATGACCATAAACCGGTAGAAACCAAAACCGAAGGAGATATACTTGCTTCCGGTTATCTGGTAGGCTTTACGCGCATGTTTTCTGAAATGGCCTCTATACTGAATAAGCCCAAAGATGCTCAATATTATGCTGAGTATGCACTTAAAGCAAAAGACGCTTTTAATCAAAAGTATTTTGATGAGCGCAGTGGCCGCTATGGCAATGGCGGGCAGACTTCTCAGGCATTGGCCCTTTATCATAAGATTGTACCCGAAGGGCAGGAGCAAAAAGTACTGAACGTGTTAATGGAAGATATCAAAGCCAGAGATAATCATTTTGATGCAGGCGTAGTAGGTCTGAAATACCTCTTTAACGTGCTTAGGGAATACGGACATTCAGAAACGCTCTACCAGATGGTGAGCCAGGAAGATTTTCCTGGCTACGGCTACTGGCTGAAAGAAGGGGCCAACACCCTGTGGCAGGACTGGGACGGCTCCATGTCGCTCAACCATATCATGTTTGGTACGGTGAGTGAATGGTTTTATGAGTCTCTGGCAGGCATACAGCTAGATGAAAAACGGCTGGGCTTCAGGCATTTTATCATTCGTCCTGATATTTTGGATGCTATAAGTTGGGTCAATGCTTCTCATGAGAGTGGCTATGGAGAGATTCTTTCTTCCTGGGAAAAGCAGGATGGTGCTTTACAGATGCGGGTAAGTGTACCGCCCAATACCACCGCCAGGGTATTTGTGCCCTTTGAAGAAGGTCAGACGCTGACCCTCAATGGAGATGTAAGTCAGCCTGAGCGTACTGAAGCCGGACGAGCTGTGTTTGAACTAGGACCAGGCAATTATGCTTGGGAGGTAAAATAAAATGTTTCATAAGTATAGACTCTACTAATACACAATATTTGAATAACCAACCTTTATGAAAGCTACGTTTCTTAATTTTTTCTCTGTAATTCTATCTGTAATTGTTTTTACAAGTTGTTCGGAAGAAGCCCCCAAAAAAAGACCCAATATCCTCTTTGCCATCAGCGATGATCAGTCCTTTCTGCATACCAGCTTTGCCGGCAGAAGCTGGGTACAGACGCCTGCTTTTGACCGGGTAGCCGGGAATGGCATCTATTTCGCCAACTGTTATGCGGGTTCTCCCGGCTGCGCCCCCTCCCGCAGTTCTATCGTCACTGGACGATACCACTGGCAGAACGAACAGGCGGGGCAGCACGCTTCCGGCTGGCTGAAAAAATATGTACCCTTCATAGATATGCTGGCAGCCAATGGTTATCATACCGGTCGTACCGGCAAAGGGGTAGGACCATTCAAATACGGAGAAGACCCACTTCGGGCAGAGGATGCGGCGGGCAAAGCATACAACGAAATCCGCTATGAGAAAGGAAGCCCCGAAGATGAGCGCTATGCGGATGACATCAATACCATTAACTACTTTGCCAACTTTCAGCAGTTTATGGGGGAAAGAAATGAAGATGAGCCTTTCTTCTTTTGGTATGGCGCTACTGAGCCTCACCGTTCCTACGAACTGGATTCCTGGAAGCGGCATGGCAAGTCGCTGGCCGATGTGGAGGTGCCGGAATTTCTGCCCGACAATGATACGGTAAGAGGCGACCTGCTGGACTATGCCGTAGAAATTGAGTGGTTTGACCTCCACCTGATGCGCATGATTGAGCATCTGGAAGAAATAGGCGAACTGGACAATACCATCATCATCGTCACTGCCGACAATGGGATGCCTTTTCCTCGTGCCAAAGCCAATGGCTATGAGTACGGCGTACACGTGCCCCTGGCCATCAGCTATCCCAGTGGTTTTCCGGCGGGCAGAACCGTAGAAGACCCGATCAGCTTTGTAGATCTGGCACCTACCATTCTGGAGCTTACCCAAACTTCTGCGGAAGGTATGCTGCCCATCTCAGGGAAAAGCATTACGAATATCCTTAAATCAGATCAGGAGGGCGTGGTAGATGAGTCCAAAAATTATGTGCTGGCCGGGCGTGAGCGGCATTCGTCTTCAAGATTTGCCAATGCCGGTTATCCGCAGCGCATCATGCGGCAGGGCCGCTACCTCTACATCTGGAATATGAAGCCCGAACGCTGGCCTGCCGGTGCACCTCAGCGCCTGGTGCCGGATTCCAGTGGTGCGGTTTATCCCATGTATGGCATAGACTCAGCTAGTGTGCACCATTCCGACTGGGCGTTTACCGACATAGATGCCTGCCCGACCAAGTCTTTTATTGTAGAGCATCATGATGAGGAGGGGCTTGAGAAATACTTTGAGTGGTCAGTAGGCAAGCGTCCTGAATACGAGCTGTTTGACATAGAAAAAGACCCGGACTGTCTCACTAATTTAGCCCAAGACCCTGAATTCTCCGGTATCAAAGAGCAGATGGATGCGCTGATGGTACAGGATCTGACCCTTACCGAAGACCCAAGAATCGTAGGACCGAATAAAGAGGTTTTTGATACCTACCTGCGCTACAGTCCGATGCGGGAATTTCCCAAGCCTGACTGGGCGATGTGATAAGCTGATTTAATATTACCCATCCTCAGAGTTTCTCACAGAGAACTCTGAGGGAGGCTAGGTATATAAAACCCTAAATTCAGAACTCTGAACTCTGAACTTTAAAACTAAGAACTATAACATGAACCGCCGTACATTTTTACAAACTTCAGGAAAAGGAGCTTTAAGCTTTATGGGCGCAAGTGTGTTACCGAATTTACTTCAAAAAGCCATTGCTGCTGTTCCCCCTCTACGTATTACGAAAGTGGAGACAGTCCGTTTTAGTCCCCAACTTCAGGTAGAGGGTAGAGGTATTCAGTGGATGTGGGTAAGGCTGCATACCAATGAAGGGATTATTGGCACAGGCGAGACCTATCCTTTCAATGAAGCAAGCGGTGCGGTGATCAAAGATCTGGAATGGCATAGTTGGGCAGGTAAATTATTGGGAAGTAACCCCCTGGAAATAGAGCAGACCTGGGAACGTATCTACCGTCAAAATGCCTATCATGTAACGGGAGGAGCGGAAATGCGGGCACTCTCCGCCATCAACCTGGCACAATGGGATATACTGGGTCAGGCAGCCAATATGCCGGTTTATCAATTACTGGGTGGGTCTGCCAATAAAGACATCAGGGTGTACAATACCTATACCAATGCCCGTAATATCAATGGGTGGACACTGGAAAATGATATGGAGAAGATCGCCAGCTTTTTGGTTGAGGAGGGAATTCAAACCATCAAATTCTGCCCTTTTGATATTGCCGGTTCCAGAACAAACGGAGAATACATTTCCAAAAAAGAAATAGAAGCTTCTCTGGACTGGATACGCCGGGTAAGAGATACGGTAGGTTACGAGCTGGAAATAGGCTGTGAGTTCCATAGCAAATGGAACCTGCCCAGTGCAGTGAGGATAGCCCAATCATTAGAGCCTTTTGAAATACTCTTTCTGGAGGATATGCTCCTTCAGGATAATATGCAGGCGTATGCGACATTGGCAGCAGAGACGCCTATTCCATTAGCGCTAAGTGAGCGTTTGGCCACTCGCTTCGGTTTCCGGGAAATGTTTGAAGCAAAGCTCGGTGGTATTGCCATGTACGACCTCACCTGGTGCGGAGGTATATCGGAGGGTAAAAAGATTTCAGACATGGCTAACACCTATTATGTGCCTACCATGATGCATACCGCCGGAGGGCCCATACTTTGGTATGCTTCAGTGCAGTTGGCAGCGGCTATCAGCAATCTTTTTTATGTGGAAAGTGTGCACCCCAACTGGAAAAACCGCTATCCGTACTTTTTTGAAAATGTACCCCAGGTCAATCAGGGAAGGGTGCAGCCACCCGAAGCATCCGGTTTGGGATTAGTTTTCAGAGAAGGCCTTTTTGAAAGTAATGATGTCATTGTGGAGACCATCGCTGAAGAATGAGTTCTTGTTAAGAAAAATAGATTGAACAGATGAAACACCTTCACTCAAGAGGGTTGTAAAAAAAGTACAAAAATGCTTTTCAGTACCGAGTCATAGCTAAGTCATATCTCAGTCATAGGAATGTCATATCTAAGTGAGAGACCAGTTCTGAGAAATGTGCAAACTCTATTCATGAAGCAAAAATGAATGCTCACTACTCAAGAGACTTGGTTATAAAAGGAAAATAGGAGGCAGGCATCATGTAGATTTCAATGATAATGGTCTGGAAAATCAAACAAAATCATGCATATTAAAAAGATATAGTCAGAACACGCTATATAAACATGAAACAACCTACTACAACAAGCTTTACCATTCAGCAACTCTTATTCAGTTTATTACTTCTCCCTCTGCTTTGGGGGTGTCAGCAAAACGACAGTTCCGAAGAAGCTGAGCAAACCAGCAGTGAGCCTCAGGGGCCGCCTAACTTCGTCATCATATTTGCCGATGACCTGGGGTATGGTGATCTGGGCGTATATGGGCATCCTACTATGAGAACACCTAATCTGGACCGGATGGCGGCCGAAGGGCAGCGGTGGACCAACTTCTACGTGGCCGCCAGCGTATGCACACCCAGCCGGGCCGCTATTATGACCGGGCGTTTGCCCGTAAGAAATGGAATGACCAGCAACAAAAGCAGGGTATTATTCCCCAACTCAATAAATGGCTTACCCCCTGGTGAAATTACCCTGGCGGAGCAGCTTAAAAAGGCAGGTTATGCTACAGCAGCAGTGGGTAAATGGCATCTCGGTCATCGTACTCAGTTTCTGCCTACCAATCAGGGCTTTGATACCTACTTTGGTATTCCCTATTCCAATGATATGGACAAAGTAGGCAATAGCAATTACAAAGAGTTACCGGATGACTCTATCCGTTTTGAAGATTATAATGTGCCCCTCATGCGGGATACTGCCATTATTGAACGTCCTGCTGATCAGAATACGATCACCAAAAGATATACGGAAGAGGCAATTGCTTTTATCAAGGAACATAAAGAAGAACCTTTCTTTGTCTACCTGGCGCATAATCTACCGCATATCCCTTTGTTTGCCTCAGCAGATTTTAAAGGAAAAAGTGAGCGGGGATTATATGGAGATGTACTGGCGGAAATTGATGATGGGGTAGGACAGATCATGACTACTTTAAGAGAAGAAGGCCTGGCAGAAAATACCATAGTCGTCTTTACCTCCGACAATGGTCCCTGGCTACCTTTTGAAACCCACGGAGGCAGTGCAGGATTACTCAGAGCCGGCAAAGGTACCACCTGGGAAGGAGGTATGCGCGAACCCTGCATCTTCTGGGCACCCGGCAGGATTGAGCCGGCAGTCATTACTGGCCTGGGCTCTACCATGGATTTATTCACTACCTTCAGTAATATGGCTGGGGTAACCATCCCTGATGATCGTATCATAGACGGAGTAGACCTGACTGCTACCCTGCTGGAAGGAGAACCCAGTCCACGTGAGGGAATTTTATATTATCGTGGTCCTGAAGTTTATGCCGCCCGACTGGGAGAGTACAAGGCGCATTACATTACCCAGGGAGAATACGGGCAATTTGGAGGAAAAGAAGAGCATGCTACGCCTCTGCTGTATAACCTAAGCCATGACCCTTCAGAGCAGTACAATATAGCCGAAGAGCATCCTGAAGTGATTGAAGAAATCAATGCTTTTGTGGAAGAGCATAAAGCAGATCTGGTAATAGGAGAAGATCAGCTGGCAGCCAGAGAGTAATCATTATTTTTATATATTAAGTTTTTCGTACCCATGATCCTGGAAAACGATTAGGTAATCAGCGTACCAGATGTATAGTTTGGGAAGTAGCTATAAGAAACATAAGGTATCGGGGTAGGTTATACTTTTTTAGCCTTATTCAACAGACCGTCAAATTATGGAATTAAGTCTACGCTACACGCCTCAAGAGGCTAGGAGATTGCTGTTTGGGCTCCTTATTATAGAAATGCTATTTGTAGTGGCATATATTATTACGCATATGACTGAGTCAATTTTTACGTATAGACCACTTCAAAGATTGTTTGACCTGGATGGAGACTTGTCCATACCTGCCTGGTTCTCTTCAGTTCAGTTGCTAACGGTGAGTGTGCTTTTATTCCTGCTTTCCCGTCAGGGTTTAGACAAGCATCCGCTTCCCAACTCACTATTTACCATTGGTGGTTTTATTTTCTTCTTTCTAGCACTGGATGAGGGGGTGGCTATACATGAACAGTTTACCGGGCTGGCTATCAGATTATCCTTTGACTGGATGTTGTTCAAAGGTAATCATGGAGCATGGATTACGGGTTATATGATGGTTGCCGTACCTGCTGTATGGATAGCAAGACCTTACATTAGAAAAGCATGGAAGTATTTTCGTTATGAGGCACAGCTTGCGCTCAGCGGAGTAGTAGTATTTGTAACAGGAGCAGTTGGTTTTGAAATCATAAGTTATTTGTTTTTAAGATCAGCGCAATCCTCAGCTTTGTATAAAACAGAAGTGATTTTTGAAGAATTTTTTGAGATGAGTGGCGTCAGTATCATTTTGTATGCTGTCTTACAGTTAGCTTATACTATATCCCACGAACAGCACCTAAGCAGCTTTAAACAGGCAAGCGCAGACTCATAAATTCAACTAAACCAACGTATTCTAAAGACACAACCTAAAACTATATCATATAAATGAAATTTAGAACAGTATTAACACTTAGTCATACGCTATTTGCTTTATTATATCTTGCCAATCAGGCCTTTAGCAAACCGCCCGATAGTACACCTAATATCATCTTCATCATGGCTGATGACCTGGGTTATGCTGATCTGGGCGCTTATGGGCAGGAACTGATACAGACACCCAATATTGATCAACTGGCTAGTGAAGGAGTAATGTTTACCCAGGTGTATGCCGGAAATACGGTATGCGCCCCTTCCCGCTCTGTACTGATGACTGGCCAGCATATGGGACATACTACAGTACGGGGTAATAGTTCACCCATAGTACAATCCGATGAAAATCCGCAGGGTAGAGTGCCTCTATTAGCTGAAGATGTTACAGTTGCGGAATTGCTCAAAGAGGCAGGCTATGTTACCGGCATGACTGGCAAGTGGGGATTGGGCGAACCCGGCACCACCGGAATCCCTACCCGGCAGGGTTTTGACGAATGGTTTGGCTACCTTAACCAGAGACGGGCACATAATTATTACACTGATTATTTGTGGAAAAACGAAAGCAGATATCCCATTCCTGAGAACGAAGGAGGACAGGAGGATGTATACTCCCATGATCTGTTCACCGACTTTGCGCTGGATTTTATAGATCGTCATCAGGATACTTCTTTCTTCCTCTATATTCCCTACACTATTCCTCATGACGAATATGAAGTGCCGGACACTGCTCCCTACAGCGATAAGGATTGGGAAGAAAATGAGATCATCTACGCCGCTATGGTAAGCCGCATGGACAGAGACGTAGGGCGTATCATGCAATCCCTTGAAGCGTTAGGGATAGATGAAAATACCATCGTCTTCTTTTGCTCAGACAATGGTGCGGCGCAACGTTGGGAGGGCAGGTTCAACAGTTCGGGCAAGCTCCGAGGCAGAAAGCGTGATATGTACGAAGGTGGCCTCCGTACGCCTATGATTGTCCATTATCCCGGACAGCTTCAGCCTCGTACCGACAGCAGCGCAGTATGGTATTTTGCCGATGTGCTGCCTACCCTGACCCACCTTGCTGGAGCAAAAACTCCTTCTGATGTGGATGGCATCAATGTATGGCCTGCGATAACTGGTCAGGAAAATTTACCTGATGACCGCTTCTTATACTGGGAGTTTTACGAAAGAGGATTTCAGCGGGCAGTAAGGTGGAAAAACTGGAAAGCGGTGCTTCCGGGAGTAGGGCAGGAGTGGGAACTGTACAATCTGAAAGAAGATGAAAGAGAAGAAAATAACATAGCAGAACAGCATCCTGAGGTAATCAACACCATCAAAGATTGGGTAGAAAAAAACACCACAAAAAGTCAGTATTGGTCTGCAAGTGCACAATAACATTTCGAGCTCATTAGACGAAGATATTTAACATTCAACAACCTAAGCTTATGAACAAGAGTATGTATTTTTTTGGAATGCTGACTTTGCTATTATTTACACTCTTTACAACGGAGGGTATGGCTCAGCAGCAGGACAGGCCAAACATTCTGTGGATCGTCAGTGAGGACAATAGTCCGCTTATTGGTGCTTATGGAGATGCGTTTGCCACCACCCCAAACATTGATCAGTTGGCAAAAGAAGGGGTTTTGTACGAGAATGCCTTTGCTACGGCGCCGGTATGTGCGCCTTCCCGCTCCACTCTCATCACGGGTGTATATCCTACCAGCATGGGTACGCAGCATATGCGCAGCACCTATCCCATACCGGAGATGATACAGTTTTATCCCAAATACCTGCGCGAAGCTGGATATTACACCAGCAACAATGTTAAAAAAGATTATAATACGGTTGACCAGCCGGAAGCCTGGGATGAGTCCAGCAATCAGGCAACTTACAAAAACAGGAAAGAAGGCCAGCCTTTTTTTTCAATATTTAACTTTACCACTTCTCACGAAAGCTCAATCCATGACTCACTGGTTGATTTGCGTCATGATCCGGAGCAAGTGCCTATCCCTGCTTATCATCCCCGTACGCCGGAGATGAAACACGACTGGGCCCAGTACTATGACAAGGTTGAAGACATGGATAAACAGGTGGGGCAGGTTTTACGGGAGTTGGAAGAAGCGGGCCTGGCTGACAATACCATTGTTTTTTACTACAGCGATCACGGCGGTGTGATTGGCAGAAGTAAGCGCTTTATGTATGAGTCGGGTTTGCATATCCCTCTGATCATTCGTTTTCCTGAGAAGTACAAGCATCTGGCTCCTGGCAATGCGGGCAGCAGCACCGACAGGCTGGTGACCTTTGTGGATTTTCCTCCCACCATTTTAAGGCTGGCAGGTGTGCCTATCCCTGATTATATGCAAGGAAAAGCTTTCTTGGGTGAACAGGAAGATGAACCCCGGGAGTATGCTTACAGCTTCAGAGGAAGAATGGACGAGCGCATTGATATGGTGAGGTCGGTACGGGATAAAAAATACCGCTACATCCGTAATTTTATGCCGCATAAGATATACGCTCAATACATTGAATACCTGTGGAGAGCACCCTCCATGAAATCCTGGGAAAGAGCTTATAAGGCAGGTGAACTCAACGAAGTGCAGTCCAAATTCTGGGAGACTAAGCCGCTGGAAGAACTGTACGATGTGGATGCTGACCCGGATAATGTGAAAAATCTGGCAGATGATCCTCAGTATGCTTCAGTGCTGAAAAAAATGAGAGAAGCCAATCAGGATTGGATGCTGGAAGTCCGGGATGTGGGCTTTGCCCCGGAAGCTATGATGGAAGAAATTGCTAAAAGGACCACCCTCTACGAGTTTGCCCGAAGCAAAGAATATCCTTTGAAAAAGATCATCAAAACCATTGATATGATTACTGAAAAGGATGTCAAAGGTATCATAAAACAGCTAAGTTCCAGCGAACCTATCGTTCGTTACTGGGCGGCTACTGCCTGTACCATTTTCGGGGAAGATGCCTCTTCAGCAGTTCCGGAATTGAAAGACCTGGTAAATGACGAGGAAGTGTCGGTAAGAATAGCCGCCGCAGAGGCCCTTTATCATCTGGGAGAAAAGGAAATTGCTGTTCAAACGCTGAATGATGCACTGAAAGCGGATAATGAAATGGCCAGGGTACAGGCCATTAATGTGCTGGAAACCATGGACGAAGATGCCAAACCAACCCTTGCTACTGTGAAAGGCTTATTGCCCGATAATGAGGAAAGCAGAAGCTACGATGTGAGAGCAGCCCGTAGACTGGTAGAAAAGCTGGAAAGTAATTAAAATTAAAGAAGTGAGTTTCAAGAAACACTTTATATAAAATATCTCTGAGGGTATGGGAAACAACTGAAGGCTTATTGTAAAGGCATTCGTATAAAAAATGTGTAAAACATGGGGATTTATTATCACATATCAAATTTTTATTTGAAATCATCCTTAGCTTTTAACATATTAAAAATAAGTTGTATTGGTAACCACTGCCAAACTCATGCCCTCATCAGTAAACACGCATAGCGATGCATATCTATGGAAACGCTTAAAACGAGGCGATAGGGAAGCTGTGAGTATTATATTTGACCAGTATATTTTACTCCTGTATAGCTATGGGCATAAATTCACCAGTAATCGTGAAGTAGTTGAAGATTGCATACAGGATTTGTTTGCTGAAATCTGGGAAAAGCGGGCTCGCCTGGGAGATACAGATACCATTAAGTTTTATTTATTCAAAAGCTTAAGAAGAAGAATCCTACGCTGCATCAAACAGGCTCAGCAGTGGGAGATTAGTGATGGAGTGGAGCATCACATTACTTCTTCTCAGGAGGATAAAATCATTTCTCAACAGCTCAGGGAAGAACAAATCAGACAACTCAATGAAGCCCTTCGTTCCCTGACCCGCAGGCAAAAAGAAGCTCTTTATTTAAAGTTTTACAACCGTTTCTCTTATGACGAAATCGCTGAGGTGATGGCTTTGAATAAGCGCACGGTTTACAATCTCATTTCTCAAGCCATCAGCAGCTTGCAAAAGGAACTAAAGTCTTCGCAGGATGTATTGTATCCGCTTTGGTGGCCGATTCTCCTAGGAATACTATTAGCATAATTGTAATAAAAAGTAAGTTTAGCTCGCACGAATACAAGTATTTTGTTTGATTGTTGATTGATCTGTAAATCTTATTTTTTCTCATAAAAAAACCGTGAGCTTTCTTCACTTCCCGCTTTTACTGTATAGCAACAACCTATTACTATGGATTATACAGGCTATACAGTCCATGACTTTGTGCTTGATGAGTATTTTCAGGAATGGGTCTTCCAGCCCAATCAGCAGAATACTTTGTTCTGGAAACAATGGTTACTCAAGCACCCTCAGCAGCAAAAAGATGTAGAGGAAGCAAAGCGTCTGTTACTTTCATTCTCTTTTGAACAGGCAGAAGTTTCGCAAGGAGAAATTGCTGATTTGAAATTTCGCGTACTTGAAAGTATTCCATCAAAACGGACTAAGCCACTTTACCTTCAAGCAGCTAAACCTCTCTATCTTAAATGGGCTGCCTCGGTAGCGGTTTTGCTTTCCCTGACTGCTCTTTTTTACTTTTTCCTGTTTCGTTCTTCGGATATGATTAAGTACCAGACTGGCTACGGAGAAATTGAAGAAATCATGCTGCCCGATGGGTCTCAGGTCACCTTAAATGCCAACTCTTCTATTCAGTATGATGCTGACTGGAAACATCAGGAAAGCAGAAAAGTCTGGCTGAATGGAGAAGCATTTTTTAAGGTAGTGAAAGATTCAACTAGCCAGGAAGCCTCATCAGCAAATAATACAGAAAGATCTGCTTTTGTGCCTCGTAAGTTTGAAGTACTGACCCATGAGATGCGTATTGAAGTGCTAGGTACGCAGTTTAATGTCCGTGCCCGCCATTCAGCTACTGAGGTAGTACTTCAGGAAGGTAATGTACAATTATCTCTACTGGATAACAGAGGGCAGCCAACCATAGCGATGAAACCAGGTGAAAGGGTAATTTATAGCAAACAAACCCTAAGTCAGCAGCTTGTTGAGCCCGAAAAATACCTCTCCTGGCGCCAGAAGCAACTCATTTTTGAAGATCAAACCCTGGCAGAAGTAGCTCAAACTATAGAAGATACCTATGGTGTACAGGTAGTTTTTGAAGATGAGCAGCTACAGCATCTGATCTTTAATGGAGTAGTACCTTCTGATAATGTAGAAATATTGTTGGAAGCATTATCAGGTATTTACCAGATGGAAATCAGCAGAGAAGAAGATGTTATCACTTTTCATCCAAGGAAATAAACGCTCAGCCATGCTGGGGAGTAGATTTTTAGATCAAATAAAACTGCAAAGTTATGAACAAACCCTTACACTACTTTTACGGCTGCCTTATAGGGGCTTTACTGCTCTTATCCGGCAGGCCCACAGAGGCGCAGGATCTGGCCTCGCTATCACGTTTACCGGCATCACCTCACGATGGCACAGTCGCAAACACCCCTGATCAGGGTGAAAAAAACAAATCTTTAAAGTCTGTCTTGTCTGAACTGGAAGTTGAACATGCTGTCTATTTTAACTATGATACCAAACTCATAGAAAATAAAGAAGTAAGTATAGAAAGGCTTCAGGAAGCACAACAGAATAAAGCACTGGAGGAAGTGATGAAAACATTCCTTGAGCCACTGCATCTGAAATTCAAAAAGCTTCAGGATGGCTATTACATGATTTACCAGGAGGCTGTGCTTCAACCTATCCAAAAAAAAGAGCCACAGACATCTACCTTCAAGCCCTCTACTGTAAATAGTCTGCAATCCATAGGAGCTTATCTGCCTATAATGAAATTGATGGCACAAACCATCTCCGGTACTGTCACGGATGAAGAGTCAGGCGAGCCTTTGCCGGGCGTAAATATTCTCGCTCAGGGCACCTCTCAGGGTACTGTAAGTGGTGTGAATGGAAATTATCGGCTCACCGTTGACGATGAAGTCACTACCTTGGTATTTTCTTCCATAGGCTATGTATCTCAGGAAGTAGCGATCAATGATCAATCTATCATCAATGTCAGCCTGAGTCCAGATGTACAGTCTCTATCGGAAGTAGTCGTGGTAGGCTATGGAACGCAGCAAAAAAGAGACCTGACCGGCTCGGTGAGTAAAGTGGAAGGTGAAAGTCTGGAAAATGTGCCTAGTGCAAGGGTGGATCAAATCCTACAGGGTAGAGCCCCCGGCGTGCAGGTAACCCAGGTAAGCGGTGAACCCGGCGCTGCTACCTCCATTCGGATCCGGGGAGGTAATTCCATCCAGGGTAATAACGAACCCCTATGGGTGATAGATGGAGTGATCGTAGGGCAGAATTTTGACCTGAACAATATTAATACCAACGACATCCAATCTATTGACATACTGAAAGATGCTACAGCTGTTTCCATTTATGGAACACGGGGTGCCAATGGCGTGATCCTGGTGACTACCAAAAATGGACAGGGAATCAAAGCAGGAAAACCGCAGGTATCCTTTAATATGTACTCTGGTGTACAAAACATGATAGAAACTGCTGATTTCTTAAATGGCCCCCAGCATGCCGAATATTCCAATGAAGATGCTGAATTCAGGAGTGCAGCGCTACCATTTCCTGACCTGAACACAGTACCCGACGTGAATTGGGTTGACCAGGTGACCCGCAGTGCACCTATCAATAATGTAGATGTATCGGTTTCCGGAGCTTCCGAAGATCGGGATATCAACTATTATATTTCCGGTAATTATTTCAACCAGGAAGGAATTATCCGGAATTCAGGTATTAAAAAGTATATTTTCCGTGCCAATCTGGATTATGATTTATCCGATAAAGTACGAACCGGTTTCCGGCTCAATGTATCACGATTAAGAAGAGAAAATAACAAAACAAGCATAGATCAGATTTTTAGGGATCACTTATCTGCTCGTGCCATCTATGACGATGAAGGAAGGTACACGGCAGAAAACCCCGTTTCGGCTTCCATACAGACGAACCCTGAAGCAGATATCGTTTTAAGAGATGATCATAGTTTTGTGACCAACCTCTTAGGAAATTTGTACCTGGAAGTAGAGCCTGTAAGCGATCTGGTGATCCGCACTACTTTTAGTCCTGAAATCAATGAGTTTAAGCGCAATAGGTTTAATCCCGGTGCTTTGCCCCAAAATTTCGTCATCAATGACGGAGGTGATGCCCGTATTGATACCCGCTCCAGTGTAGGCTACATTAATGAAAATACTATTTCTTATAAAAAGAGCCTGGGCTCAGATCATGAACTGAATCTGCTGGGAGGATTTACCTTACAGAAATATCAGGTAGAAGAAAACACTTCACAGGCGTTTCAGCTTTCCAACGACATCACCGGCTACAATAACCTGGCCTTCGGCTCTAACCCTAACCGAAATATCGTAGGCTCTGATTATGATGCTTTTCAACTGATCTCCTGGCTGGGAAGGGTAAATTATATCTTCCAGAGCAAGTATCTCTTCACCTTTGTAGGTAGAGTGGATGGCTCATCCCGTTTTGCTCCCGGCAATAAGTACGGGTTTTTTCCTTCAGGTGCGGTAGCCTGGCGCTTGTCAGAAGAGCCTTTTATTCAGGACTTAGGTGTATTTGATCAGCTTAAACTTAGAGCCAGCTATGGTATATCCGGTAGCCAGGCGATAGAATCTTTCCGAACACTTGCCCTGCTGGACAATGCCAATACCACTTTCAATGGATCGGAGCAGGCCGGAGTGACCCTCGGAAGACCGGCTAATGATGAACTGAGGTGGGAAACCACTCATCAGTTTGATATCGGTCTGGAAGCTTCTTTCCTGGAAGGCAGACTTTCTTTTGAACTGGACTATTACAACAAAAGAACAGAAGACTTACTGCTGAATGTGCAGATTCCCCGCCAGACCGGTTTCGTAAGCCGCCTGCAAAACCTGGGAGAAATGAAGAATACAGGACTAGAGTTTATTCTGAACAGTGTAAACGTATCCCGAAATGACTGGCGGTGGTCAAGCATGCTTACGCTTTCCGGTAACAGAAACGAAGTGGTGGACCTGGGAGGTGTTGACCTGATTGACGTGGTAGACCCTTCTGCTACCGGGCAGGGTGGCCCCGGTGGTCGCTTAATCGTGGGAGAAGCTGCTCCGGTATTTGTCGGCGTGAATTATCTGGGTACCTGGAAGTCGCAGGAAGAAGTTGATGCTTCCGGGCAGGTCGGTCAGGATGTGGGTGGCCCCCGCTTTGGAGATACCAATGGAGATCAGCAGATTACAGAAGATGATTTCATCGTATTAGGAAGCCCGCAACCGGATTTTATTTACGGTTTTCAGAACACAGTCTCTTACGGAAACTGGAGTCTTGACTTTTTCTTTCAGGGTACTTATGGCAATGAAGTGTTTAACAGCCTGACCCAAACAGCTTTCTTCGGAAGAGCGGAAAGAACCAAATACGCGGAGACATTAGATCGTTGGACTCCCGAAAACCCTGACTCGGACATACCCCGGGCAGGAGCCGTAGCGGCTTTATCAGAAATCAAAAATAATTCTGAAATGATAGAGGATGGCACCCACATGCGACTCAAAAACCTGAAACTGACTTACAACCTACCAGTGCAAAACTGGGGTTTAAATGGCTTCAAAAGCATAAGTGTATACTTTACAGGGACGAACTTATTTGTGTTGTCTGACTTCAGATTGAAAGACCCTGAAACCAGTATGTTTGGTAGAAGTAATGTGGCGCTTGGTTTTTCTGAAGGTGAATATCCCAGTGCAAGGATATTATCGCTTGGCATTAAGGCCGTACTTTAAGTCAGTATTTTTAAAATGAATAATCCAGAATAGTGATGAAAAAACTTATATATAATTCACTCCTGAGCTTGTTGATGGTATTTACTTTTACAAGCTGTGAGGATTTCCTGGCCGAAGAGCCACGACAAATCGTTTCTCCTTCCAACTTTTTTAATTCAGCATCGGAAGTGCAGTCGGCGGTCAACGGACTGTACAATATCTACAAAAGTAATGCGCTACATTCTAAAATCGGCCTGGACAGGTTTTATGAAAATGGAGCCGATGTCATCGGACCCAATCGTGAGTTTGGGCAGGTAGAACCCATACAAAACTATACTCTGAATGAAGGAAACGCAGGCGATATCTCCCAGGGAGGTGGTGCTCCTATTACCTGGCAGGATCTCTACCGGATCATCCAGAATGCCAATATCATTCTGGCCAATGTAGAAGGGAATGAAGATATCAGTGCAGAGAGTAGAGATCAGTTTGTAGGTGAGACATTGTTCCTGAGAGCTTATGCCTACTACCACCTTACCAATCTGTGGGGAGATGTGCCTTACTTCAGAGATGTGCTTCCCATTGAGGAGATCAGGATATTGGGGCGTACCGATGTCAATGAAATACGTAATGAACTGCTACAGGATTTACAGACTGCCCAGGATCTCCTGCCTGATAGCTACGGCGACAGCGAATTGGGTAGAGCTTCTAAATGGGCAGCGGCAACAGTGATGGTAAAAATTTACCTGCTTCAGGAAAACTGGCAGGGTGCACGGGATAAGGCAGTTGAAATCATCAACAATTCTCCTCACCGTCTGCTGGAAGATTATGCTGCAGTGTTTGCTCCTGATAATGAGTATAATGATGAAGTCATCTGGGCCATTGATTTTGTAAAAGATATCAACCAGGATGACTGGCCTGATCATTTTACGCCCAGGATACGCGACGAACCCCAAAACAGCGATGAAAGACCTGCCCTGAGTGAGGCGCTTAGCCAGAGAAGTGAAGGCTTTACCGGCTATGGACTGGCGATTCCTCTTCCCGACTATGTGAATGAGTTTCCCTTGGATGATTTGAGAAGGCCGTCCAATATTGTGGAGAGCTATCTTGGGTATGACCTCAACTTTCCCTATATGCCCAAGATGTGGAACCTGGACCAGATTAATTCTCCCCGGGGTAACCACGGTGACAATAAAATTATCTTCAGGATGGCAGATGTCTATCTGATGGCTGCCGAGGCGGAGAATGAACTTAATGGCCCGGCTGATGCCTATCAGTATATTAATCAGGTAAGGGAGCGGGCTTATGAGCCAAATCAGCCGGTGTCAGGCTTGTCGCAGCAGGCTTTCCGGGAAGCCATTTATGATGAAAGACGCTGGGAACTGGGAGGTGAAGGCCATAGGCGATTTGATCTGATTCGCTGGGGCATTCTGATGGATGTGGTACAGAATACGGAGTATAGGATTTATAATCCTGCCGCTAACATTCAGCCTCATCATGTATTGCTGCCTATTCCGGTGGAAGAGTTGCGGCTTAATCCTGCTTTACTGGAATCTGACCCTACCAATAACGGATATAGATAAAATCTGCTTATCTTCTTGGCTAAAGTTACTTTATGTTTTGATGACATGGAGTACCTTTAGTTTAGTATGAAAACCTATTACTATGCAACGCCTGTCTCTAGCCTATTTTCTTTCGTTTAGCCTACTCATATGGAGCGGATGTTCCTCTCTTAAAGAAGAAGCAACAGCCACAACTGCTTCTGAAAAGCCCAATATTATCCTCATTATGGCTGATGATATGGGATATTCTGATCTGGGCTGCTATGGCTCGGAAATCAATACGCCTAATCTGGACCGTCTGGCGGCCGAAGGCATGCGGATGACACAGTTTTACAATACTGCCAAATGTACCGAAACTCGTGCTACCTTACTCACCGGCCTGTATCATCAGCAGACCGATAACCTCAATCGTACAGATAATAACGTTACCCTTGCGGAAGTACTGAGAGAAGGCGGCTACCAGACGATATTAAGTGGAAAGTGGCATCTGGGTCACTGGCAGGAAGAAAGAGATACGCCTAACCAACGTGGGTTTGATCATTACTTTGGTTTCTTATGCGGAGCTATCGATTTTTTCACCGGCCTTGACTATGGCTCAGGCGTTAATTATATGCGCAAAGACACGGTGGAATATGAAGCTCCGGAAGACTTTTATGCGACTGATGCCTTTACCGAATATGCCATAGAAGAAGTAAGCCAGGCTTCTCAGAACGAACATCCATTCTTTCTGTATCTGGCCTATAATGCTCCACATTATCCACTGCAGGTACATGATGAGTATATTCAAAAATACGAAGGAATATACGATATAGGGTGGGATAGTCTGAGAACTGCCAGATACCAGCGAATGCAGGAAATGGGCATTGTGCATGCTGACTGGGCACTGACTCCCCGGGATAGCATTGCCCCGGCATGGGCGAGCCTGAGTCCGGCGCAAAAGGAAGAAGAACAGCTCTTGATGGCTACCTATGCGGGCATGATTGACCGCCTGGATCAGCAGATTGGCTTGCTCCTTGACCAACTGGATAAACTGGGCATTGCTGAGAATACGCTGGTGATGTTTATGTCGGATAACGGAGGCTGCCCTTATGATGCCAACCGCACCCCTAATGTGGCACCGGGACCGGAAGAATCTGCCAGAACCTATGATACCGAATGGGCGCAGGCTTCCAACACTCCTTTCCGTAAGTATAAACAATGGATACATGAAGGGGGCATTTCCAGTCCGATGATTATCCGCTGGCCGGAGAAAGTAGAAGCCAATACTTTTTCAGATAGCCCGGGGCAGATTGTAGATATTATGCCTACCTTGATAGAAGTGGCAGGAACTACGTATCCGCAAGGCTATCAGGGACGAAACTTACTGCCGCCGGAAGGTATGAGCCTGCTGCCGATTTTTGAAGGCAATTCACTCAGCAGAGAGAAACCCATGTTCTGGGAATACCGGGGCAGCAGAGCCATCCGGGAGGGCGACTGGAAACTGGTAGGCGAAAGGGGAAGAGGGTGGGAATTATACGATCTCTCCCAGGACCGCTCGGAGATGAATGATCTGTCTGCTCAGTACCCCGAGCGCGTTTCAGCCATGATTTCCAAATATGATCAATGGGCAGAACGAATAGGTGGGAAGACCACAGAAGAAGCCATAGAAATGCCTGTCAATCAGCAGGATCGTTATCTTTACGAAGATGAGAAAGCACAAGCTGAATAAGCAAAGAAAGTAGATTGCCGAAATTTGTTGATCAACGAAAGTTTAGATTCAGATACAGAGACTCAATTATTATTTGATGAAAGCCCTTGATGTCTGCCAGGCATTAAGGGGGTTGTTTTTGGGGAGTGAAGCCACTAAGATATTGCAAATATGTCCTGTCTCCTCTACATTTACGACCATGCGAAGATTCCTGTCATTAGGTCTGATCTGGATTGTAGTCCTCAATGCGATGTCATTGAGTGTGGTGCAGCTGAGCTTTGAGCTGAACAGGGACTATATTGCCGAGTTTCTTTGTATAGAAAGAGAAAAAGAGATCAGCGTTTGCCGTGGTATCTGCTTTCTTAAAGATAAACTCAAAAAGGCAGAAGACCAGCAGGAACAGAACCAGATGTCGCACGGTATTTTTGCGGTCTTCTATACGTCTTCCTATTGGGAAAATATCTTCCTGACGCCTGAAGCGCCCAGCATTATTTTTTCTACTTTCCAGGAAAATCTGCACGCAACCTCAGTAACTGAGCTGTTTTTCCACCCTCCCCGCGCATAGCGTGCATTCTTCCCTTTACGATTTGTCAACCTTTAAGCGCGTGAAGTGTAGCAGCTTGCCTAAACCGTTAAGCTATATATTCAGCAGCTTTAAAATGAAATGTCTGACAGATTCGTTTACCTATTACACATTCAAATTTTATCAAGATGAAGTATATCAACATCATCACCTCTTTCCTGCTGTTGCTGGGCTTAAGCAGTTGCCAGGAAGAAGCTCCTGACGATATGGTGCAAGGGGCTATACTTACCCTTGACCTTAGCCACCTGGTAAATGGTGAGCAGTTATTGTTCAATACCCAGACTTATACCAACGCTTCCGGAGAAAGCTTCGTAGTGCAGGATTTTAAGTATTACCTCAGCAATATCAAGCTCAGGAATACTTCTACCGGAGCGTTTTACCTGGAGCCATACAGCTATCATCTGGTGCGTCCTGTAGAGGGAGAAGCTTTTCAGATTCAGATAGACAACATCCCTGCCGGAGCGTACAATGAAGTGGAATTTGCCATCGGCGTAGACAATGCCGCCAATACCTCTACCGACAAAGTAGGGGCGCTGGACCCCAGCAATGAGATGGCCTGGGACTGGAATACCGGCTATAAATTTCTGTTGATGGAAGGGCAGTTTGGTGAGTCAGAAGATAATATGAATGATGCTTTTGTTTACCATATCGGCGGTGACCCAAATTACCGGGTACTGAAATTCAGCCTTAGCCAGCTTGGTCTTTCCACCCTGAACCTGGAAAATAACAGTACGCAAAGCTTAGCGATTGAAGCCGATGTAGCGGCTATCTTTGCCGGGCCTAATGCGGTGAGTTTTGCGGAGTATCCGGTGGTCATGCATGATCCTTTTTCCCAAAGTGTAGCTGATAATTATGCTGCCCATATGTTTGAGATTACCGCTGTTGAATAATCATATCTCATGAGATTTTATTATCATTCTATTGAACTGTTATATACAACCTTAAAAGCACTTGCCATACTAGCTATTACCATGAAACAGATTACTTATCTCATCATAATAAACCTGCTCATCATGAGCTGCCAGCCTTCTTCTTCCGAAACCGATGAGAAGTATGCTCGGGCCCAGGAGATTTACCAGGAAGCCATAGCGGTGCATGATGAAGTGATGCCGCGTATGGATGAGATCATGCGTTTAAAAAGTTTATTGAATGAGCGCATTGAGGGGCTGCAACAGAAGGGAGAGGAGATAAACACAGACTCACTTCAGCACATGCAGGAAATCGTGCAAAAACTGGAAGAGGCCGATGAAGCCATGATGCAGTGGATGCGCAACGTTAAGCAGGTACCTGAGGTAGAGAAGGAGCCATCCGCAGATGCTGAAACTGCCCGGCTCAGCGATACTACCAATCTTATCCAGGTGCAGCAGGAGCAGAAAGCCGCCATAGAGCATGTAAAAACGCAAATGGAAAGCAGCATCAAGGAAGCCCGCACTTTTCTCGTATTACCGGAATAATCCTGTCGCCCACGCTTTCACAGTTTCATCTCAGCCCCGGTTTGTGAGACCGGGCTCTGGCGGCACGGGGTGCCCTGCACAAACCGGAAGCTTAGTCTGCCGGTACTGCCAAATAAATATAAGCGCTGCTCACTAGTCTTTCTGATTTGATTATCTTTGCCCTATCAAAACATCAGGCATGTATTCAAAGACGGAAGAAGATTATCTGAAAGCAATATATCATTTCACCGGGCAGGAGGATGAAAAAGTAGGCACCTCTACTTTGGCGGAGCATCTCTCCAATAAGCCAGCCTCGGTAACGGATATGTTGAGAAAACTATCGGAGAAAAAACTGATCAACTATAAAAAGTCTCATGGCGTTACCTTGACCGACAAAGGAAAGCGGGTGGTATTGCAGGTGGTACGCAAGCACCGCATCTGGGAAGTCTTTCTCGTGGAGAAGCTGAAGTTTGGTTGGGAAGAAGTGCATGTCATTGCCGATCAGTTGGAGCACGTACATTCCGAACTACTCATCAATAAGCTGGATGATTTTTTGGGCAATCCTGAGTTTGATCCGCATGGTGATCCTATTCCCTCCAAGGATGGCGTATTGCCGGAGGCCATTACCCTTCCGCTATCAGAAATCTCCCCCGGACAAAGCATCACTTTTGTCTCGGTAGCCAGCGATCAGGCGGCTCTGCTGCAATACCTGGACAAGATACGTCTGCGCATAGGAGATACTCTGCACGTGCTGGAGAAAGAAGTGTTTGACGGCAGCGTGAAGCTGAAAATTCATGATGAAGAAATACAGGTCAGCCACAAAGTAGCCGAGCACGTGCTGGTCAAGCAGTTGAAGTAGAAGTACCTTATAAGATCTGCCACCCTGAACAAATTATACTACACTTCCTCAGCGTCACCTGTAAGGGACGCTGAGCGTCAAGCACAGACCTCAGTGTCCTTTATGACAATTCTATTGCGGGTGACAATGAGTGAGTGGAATGCTTGAGCTTTCAAGTCTATGCATAGGCTGTAAATCCTTCAGCATCTTTTAGGAGAGTTCCACTGGGGTAGTATTAAGCGGGAGATACTGATGGGGGTTAGAAAGCGATATTGATATTGCTCAGGTAGGGGTGCAGCTTTTTGGTGTCCTTGAAGATATCTATAGACTCAACTTTCATGTCTTCCTGAGAATCAAATCTTATTTCTATGTAGTGATCAAAAAGGTAGTATAGCTTTTGAAGATATCTGCCATCTTTATGAAAAGCTAAATATAGCCCATGCTGCTTTACAAATTCTGCTCTGTCAATAATAGCTAAACTCAGTAGGTAATTGATCAACATTATGCATAGGGTGTAGTACGGCCTTTAGGAATCAAATCAAAAAAATGAAAGATATGTAAATCTTATGTAATATTTAAATGATATATTATTACTTTTTAAGTTGATGAAATCAACGATTACCGCACAGAAAATATGCATACTATTCATGTAGAGAATTTTCATATGAATCCTGAAAAGTTAAACGGGGTCATTTTGGAAAAATCCAAAGGGATCATACATATTGAACTAAAAGATGTATCTGTACACGCACATTATGAGAATAATCAGAGTGCAGTTGCGGTATATCATGTAATATGGGACTCCCTTTACAAGCAAAGCTTACTCTGTGAAGAATTTAGAAAAGAGACTCTGTTTTATTGCCCTACTGCCGAGCCAGGATCAAACAAAGGTGACGCGATTGTTCGTTTAGACGCTGTTCAGTATTTAGAAGAGCAGGAGTCAGAAAAGGAGGAAGAATTGCCAAAACTCCAGTTCAAGTTCAAACCCAGGGGAAAGGCATACATGCTTAGCATAGCAACAGATACAGAAGCACGACTGGTACTCAACTATTATTTTAATTCACACTTTGGAGGATTTAATTTGATGATATGAAAACGGAAAAATTTCCTCAGCTATACCTCCTCAGCGTCACCTGTATACCTCAGCGTCCTCTGCCCCAGTGGAGCTGCCCCAGTGGAGCTGCCCCAGTGGAGCTGCCCCAGTGGAGCTGCCCCAGTGGAGCTGCCCCAGTGGAGCTGTCCCAGTAGCACTGCCCCAATGGACCTGCGGGTGACACTGAGTGAGTGGTATAGCATATGTATTGGCTATGTAAGAAAAACCGAACAGGTGTAGACTTTGAAAGGGCAAGGGGCAGCGTTGCACAGTCTTTCCTGCCTGGTCAGAACTGATATTTTGGTGCTGCAATGTAATATTTGACCAGGCAGATGTCATTGTGTAGTACTGCAAAATGATTTATTCAACGGTTTAAGTCTTTGTGCACCAGCTACACAATCAATCATTGACGCCAATAAGTCTTTTTGCCGGCCTGCACAAACAGTTTTGCAGAGGAGCGAAATGTAAGGAAATCTCTCCTCAGACATATTTAATCCGCAGACCAAAGCAAGCAGTAGTCAATATAGGAGGTAGGTTTTGCGCAAAAAGTAAGGCTTTTAATCCTCCTCAGTGTTACGCGCAGGTTCACTGGGACAGAGAACACTAAGGGATGAATAGCAGCACCCCTCTCTGATTTATATTACTTGAAAAGATATTTTATCTATATTGAAAGTGAGTTACTTCAAGCTGATATGAAGGAGGAAGAGGTAGTCACACATAGGCTCTAACTCGCTGTTAGGGGCAATTCAAACTACATACCATGATAAAACATTTCCATACAATAGCCTTAATTCTGCTACTCACCGCTTTTTTCGGTTGCTCTCAGCCTACAGATAAATTTCCACACTTTTCTTCCGATCAGGATACCTTGCTCATTGCTACCACACTACATAAGGGGACTGGTAAATTTGAAAGAACTTTCAGTCCTCTACAATTCAATGAGATCAGTAAGCTTACGTATCCTCTAAAATTACCTAACAACTTGATTGATATTAAGCACGCTACCAAGATTGTAGATGGTGACGTTGCCTGGTACAGACGACACAGGAATGATGAAGGACTTGAATTACCCCCTTTTATTATAGAGGCTATTTCAGCTAATACTTTAGATACTACTCAACTGCCCAGCGAGGAACAAAACATAATTGACATCATTACTGGGGTGCGTGATTCTGTTCAGGTATTCGTATTAGATGAAAATAACAATCAGGACTTAACCGATGATACCGTTCGTATCTATCAGCCGATGAACTGGCGTTCCAACGAAAACCTGATAAAATCAGTATTTTACCGGTATAACGGTGAAAAAATAATTGAAGACTCTACCTGGGTTAAGGTCGGAACCTTGGGTTCAAATCCCATGCTTTTCCTGGGGGTTGCGGAATATGTAACAGCTGATTTCTATCTGAATAATCAATTCTATCAATTAGGCACCGCTGACTTCCAAGCCTCCTTTACTTATGACTATCGGCAACCTACATTGGTTTTATTAAAACAAGACTCGGTCAGAAAAGACTCGGTCGGAAAAGACTCGGTCTATCTGAGAGACATTCTTTATCCCAATGAATTTGTGCGCTTAAATGATGCGTACTACCAGATCCATAAGGTCTCAAAGTATGGTGATTATATTACCTTAATCAAGGAGGAAGACTTCAGCACTAAAACCGAAACTCAAATAGGAATCAAGGCACCTGATTTTACGGCCATTACTACTGCCGGAGATACAATTATAAGTGCCAATATGCATGATAAACCTATGCTAATTGCTAACTCATGTGAATGTGGTGGTGACATGGGATCATTAACTGCTTACTATGAAATTGAAAAGCAATATGGGAACAAGGCACATATTATCCATATTGATTCGGGGATGCCAGAAGTAGATAATAATGAAGGTATCCATATTGAAATGGAAGATGCCCCTAATAGAAATCTCTATAATCAGTTCAGAAAAACCTACTGTTCAAGAGTCTGCTATGTGATAGATGTAAATAACACTATCATAGATAAGTTCTTTATTACTGATTGGAAAGATGCTTTACCAAAAGTTTTGAATTCTGAAAGGGAGATGATATAAAAAGCCTCTAACATTTGCTATCCACAATCAGGTATAAAATTTGAGTCAGATCTTTTTGATGCTCCAAGTGGCCATGATGAATCACAAATCGCAAACAAGCTCCTGGTCTGATGGCTAGCCGTGCGGTTAACTAACATTAAAAAAAATGTATCGTACCAACTTAAATCTGAGTTTATGAAAGTGATATTAAAAAGGCAACAATTACCTTTTAAAAACATCTTCTTTTTCTCTGTTATGATGTTCGTGACAATTTCTTCAAGTGCTCAAATTTTGGAGCCAGTCAAATGGACCATTGAAAGTAAAAAGCTAAATGACAAAGAATATGAAATAGTGTATACTGCAAAAATTGATAATGGCTGGCATTTGTATTCTCAGTTTATCAAACCCAATGGACCTAATCCAACTAGCTTCAATTTGGAAGAATCAACAAAATTCATCCAGATCGGAAAGGTAACGGAAGAAAAAGGATATGATGCTTATGAGGAGTTCTTCAAAATGGAGGTCAAATATTTCAAAGACAAAGCAGTGTTTGTGCAAAAAATAAAAAAGGTGAACAATGACAAAGTTACACTCATTGGCGAAATTGAATTCATGTCCTGTAATAATGAAGTTTGTGTTCCAGGTTACTTTGACATTGAAATTGAGCTTATATAAATAATAGAGCAATTAATTCCTGCCTCTTAGAAGTTATTCTGATTATATTTTATGAAATAGAAAGAAAGAATTATTGCAAAATGCTAATTGTCATTCCGTAGCCAAGGGCGGAGGAATCTTATCAAGCTATATAAATCAGTGACTTTCACAACGTATAAGATCCCTAACGGCAGTCGCCACTGCGGGATGACTGAACAGCTTATTTTTCCTTCTTTCAATGATACATTCTGTAAAAAATCAGTCTAACCTTTACTAAGCCTCCATACTATCTCGTTCCCTTAAATCTCTCCACTTGTTGTATATAAGTCTGCTACCTGTATTTTAGCATAAAGAAAGATTTGATGCTCAAACAACTTCAGCGCGCCACCCTGCAAAGCCAGGGACTGACGACAAAATATCCCTTTGGAAAAGGTAAGCAGGCGGTGCTCTCCGCTTTGGAACGGCTGGGCTATGTACAAATTGATACACTCTCGGTCGTGGAGCGTGCCCATCATCATACTCTCTGGGCAAGGCTGCCCGACTATCAGCCGGAATATCTGGCGCAGTTGGTAGAAGAAGGTAAGGCATTTGAATACTGGTTTCATGCCGCCTCATATTTACCTATGAAGGATTATCGCTATGCCTTACCTCAGATGCTGCAGTACAAACGAGGAGAAGCCCCTTATTACAGGAAGGCTGACCCCAAAGTGTTGCGTGATGTGATGGATAAAATTCGTATTGATGGTCCGCAGAAAGCGAGAGACTTTACCTCTTCTCCTAAAAAGCCGGGAAGCTGGTGGAACTGGAAGCCTACCAAAATTGCACTGGAAAAACTCTTTATGCAGGGAGACTTGATGATATGTGGTCGTAGCGGTATGGAAAAAATATATGACCTGACAGAAAGGGTACTACCCGAAACTACCGATACCACTGAGCCCAGTGACTGGGAGTTTTCCGAATATTTGGTCAAAACCAATTTGCGAGCGTATGGGGTGAGTACAGTCAAACAAATTACCCATTTAAGAAAGGGGAAGGCGCTGCGAAAAAATACAGAACTTGTGCTGCAAAGTATGCTGGAAGAAAAGACAGTGCAGGAGATACGTTTGGATGGCATGCCGACGATGTATGCACTGAGCGAACTACTTGAAAACCCAATCAAAAGGCCATCTCCCGGCATCAGATTGTTATCTCCCTTTGATAATGCGGTGATTCACCGGGAGCGATTGGTACAGCTTTTTGATTATGATTTCCGACTGGAGTGTTATGTGCCGCAAGCAAAAAGGCAGTATGGCTATTTTTGCTTACCCATATTGTTTTGCGATGAATTTATCGGACGAATAGATTGCAAAGCACATCGCAAAAACAATCAGCTTGAGCTTATTCACCTGCACATAGAAAGGAGACAGGAGGAAATAGAACTATGGTTGAAACCTTTGGTGGAAGCGATAAAGCAGTTCGCCATTTTTAATGGCTGTCAATCCATCCAACTTTCTCAGGTAAGCCCTGCCAGATTATCAGATGTAGTAAAGCGGTCTCTTGAAGCATAAACTTCTTAATGGCATCAACACGATTGACCATCAAAGGTCTTCTCCCGCAAATGTTGTTCTGTATAGAATGAGAAATAAAAAATATGGTCTTTATGTATGAAATCTTCAACTCAATTAGACTTACAACCTAGAAAACGAATACAATATGATTTCGTATCTTTAATAAAAAAGTAGGTATGTCAGATGTTCAGTTGTATAACAAGATTATTTCATTACCAGAAGACCTAAAAAAGCAGGTAGCTGACTTTGTTGAGTTTCTGGAGACAAAATCTCATGCTAAATCTGAAAAGAAAGAACGGAAATTTGGCTATGCTAAAGGTTTTTTCAAAATGTCAGAGGATTTTGATGAGCCTTTAGATGATTTTAAAGATTATATGTGATGCAATTACTTTTAGATACTCATCCATTTATTTGGTTTATCAATGGGGATAGAGAATTGCCTGAAAAAGTTAAAAAGTTAATTGCCGATACGCAAAATGAGTGCTTTTTGAGCATAGCAAGTATTTGGGAAATTGCCATAAAAACAAGTTTAGGCAAACTAGCCCTTCAGTCTGACTTTGATAAAATTTCTGACTTCTTGTTTGATAATGACATAAAGGTTTTGCCTGTAGAATTTGAACATTTACAAATACTGTTAAAGCTTGAGTACTATCATAGAGATCCCTTTGATAGACTTATTATCTCACAGGGAATTGCAGAAAAATTAATAGTCTTGAGTAAAGATGAGGTTTTTGATCAGTATCCAATTAAGTTGATTTGGAAGTGAGTTCCATTGCATTAAAAAGCCTATAAAAATAGATAAGCAACATAGCTAGTAGCGTTGTAATTTATATTCTCTCGTAATTTCTCCTGAAGTTATCAATGGAAATCCAGGTCTACGGCTTGTTTGTCTTTTTTTACAAATGACTTTTTCGCAGTCAGTAAGCCTCCCTGGGGAGCAAAGAGAAAAGCCAGCATAAATTCCAGTCCGATGCAGGCTGCCATCGCTCCGGCGATAGAACCATCTACCGCTACAGCTAATATGTAGCCACCTATTGCCGCTATAATACCTGCACCTACAGCAATGAATAACATCTTCTTAAGATTTTCAGTGAGCAGATAAGCAGTGGCTGCCGGGCCAATCAGAAAAGCTACCACCAGAATGGCGCCTACCGACTCAAAAGAAAGTACGGTGGTCAGTGAGACCGCGCTCATTAAGGCATAATGCCAGAAAGCCGTAGAAATTCCTACTGTGGCTGCCAGCATGGGATCAAAGCTGGTGATCAGTAGACCTTTGTAGCCAATAAGTACAAAAGCCAGCACGATCAACAGGTTAGCGCCCATCAGCCATACGCTGATCGGTCCCAGGTTGCTGCCATTATTACTGATCCACACATCCAGCGGAACATAGGCAATTTCTCCGTACAACACACATTCCTGATCCAGATCTACTTTGTCGGCAAAAAAGGTAATCAGGATGACGCCGATGGCAAACAGCCAGGTAAATGAAACGCCAATAGCAGCATCTACCTGAAGCTTGCCGTTTTTGTGCAGCACTTCTATCAGTACGGTAGTCAGCACACCGAACAGGGCTGCGCCGATCAACATAGGCAATGACGCGCGGGTTTGTGCCACCAGATAAGCCAGCACGATGCCGGGTAGTACTGCATGTGAAATGGCATCACCGACCATCGTCATCTTTCTGAGCAGCAGAAAGCAGCCCAGTATGGCACAGCTTGTTGCAACCAGCGCACCGGTGAGTATGATCCAGAAATCATCCATCTTGATTAGGGTTATAAGTGATCGGCCTGTCGTGAGGGTCTACCAATGGATAAGCCAGCTGACTTTCCAATTCCTGTTCCAGTTCAGGCGTAATAATGTGCTCAATGGCTTCCGCATCCTCATGCACATGATCGGCCGGAAGCTGCATATACTGGGTAAGGTAAAGCTCCCAGAGGCGGTGAATCTTGGTGATTCTGGCACCCACTTCTATGCCTTTGTCAGTCAGTCCGGCCTGTTGATCATGTAACTTAACCAACTTCCTGCGTTTTAACTTTTTAAGACCTTTCTGGAGATTAGTAGGAGTAAAGCCTCTTTTCTGCTGTATTTCATCAAAGCTGCGCATACTGCTAAAGCCTCCATCATCTTCACCCAGATGATACAGACACTTCAAGATGTTTTCCCGCAACATCTTGCGTTCGTTGTTTCGCCTCTGTAGTATGTTATACAAAACTCCTTTGCGCCTCCCCAGCAGCACAGAAATGAAGGTGAATAAAGTTAAAACCGTTACTATCCAGGGGCCGGTAGGCATGCGAGGAATTTCGTAAGAGACATAAGTACCCAGCAGACCGGAAGCTACTGAGAATAGTACCGCCAGTATCACCATGATGCCCAGTTTATTGGTCCAGTAGCGGGCCGCGGCTGCCGGAGTGATCAGAAAAGCCGCCATAAGTACTACACCTACTGCCTGTATGCCGATGGCAATGGCCAGAACTGTAAGTACCGAGAGTAAAAATTCCAGCCTCCTGACCGGAAAACCTTTGACTAACGCAAAATCACGGTCAAAAGAGATGAGTTTGAAAGTGTTGAACAGGGCAATCACAATAACCAGCAGTATCGCACTGAAAATCGTAAACACCACTACATCCTGCTGGTCCATGGCAGCGGCTTTGCCAAACAAAAACTTATCCAGCCCCGATTGGGCAGCATTACCGCTACTCTGAATGATGGTCAGCAGCAGTATACCAATGCCGTAAAATACAGAAAGTACCAGCCCCAGGGCAGCGTCAGTTTTGAGCTTGGAGCGCTCCACAATCACGTCAATCAGCAATACCCCTAACCAGCCGCTTATGAACGCTCCTACCAGCAGAATCAAAGGGTTTTTAGTCTGAGCGATCATGAAGGCCAGGCAGATACCGGGAAGGATGGCATGGGCGATGGCATCTCCGATCAGGGCTCTTTTCCGAAGAAAGGTAAAGCAGCCTACCACGGAAGCACTGGTGCAGATCAGCGTTACCGCAATGATCACCCAGCGTACATTCGGGTCTTGTAAAGGGCTTATAAAGTCCATCGTCTATTCTTTTTCCCGTACCGGATGTTGATGCTGCCTGAGAATTTCACCGATCTCCGTAAGAATGTTCAGACGTCCACCGTAGGTCTCTGTAAGCGTAGTTTCGGTAAATACTTCTTTCGTCTTACCGGAGGCGATCAGTCGGGTATTCATCATGATCAGCCAGTCATAATAACGGTGTGCGGTCTGCAAGTCGTGGTGCACTACGATGATGGTTTTACCTTCGTCTCTCATTTCCCTCAGCAGACTGATGATGGTATCTTCGGTAGCGGCATCCACACCGGCCATAGGTTCATCCAGCAGATACAAGTCGGCTTGCAGTGCCAGCGCACGGGCAATAAACACGCGCTGCTGTTGCCCTCCGGAAAGCTGGGAAATCTGCCGATTGACAAACTTCTCCATGCCCACTTTTTCAAGACACTCGAGTGCGATAGCTTTGTCTTCTTTGGTGGTTCTTCTGAACAGGTTTTTAGGATTGTAGCGGCCCATCAATACGGTGTCCAGTACACTTACCGGAAAGTCCCAGTCTACCGAATTTCGCTGCGGGACGTAGGCAATTCGTCCCCTCACCTTATCCAGCGGCTGACCAAATATCTTGACATACCCGCTGCTGGGTGCTACTAAGCCCATAATCGCTTTGATCATGGTGGTTTTGCCCGAGCCATTAGGGCCGATGATGCCTACCATCTGCTTTTCAGGAATTTCGTAATCTACATTCCACACAGCAGGCTTGTTCTGGTAAGTCACTGTCAGGTTATGCAATTCCAGTATCGGCTGTGCCATAGGTTTCTATTTTAATGATTCTACGATGGTATTCACATTTGCCCTTACGGTACCCATATAGGTGCCTGCGTCTGTTCCTTTTTCTCCTAGAGCGTCGGAATAAAGTGTGCCGCCTATGCTCACCTCATGACCTCTTTCTCTGGCTCCTGAAACTACTGATTCCAGGGATTTGGTAGGTACAGAAGATTCCACAAATACCGCTTTGATACCTCGCTCGGTAATAAAGTCTACCAATGCTGAGATGTCTTTCAGGCCAAACTCCGAAATGGTGGATATGCCCTGCAGGCCTCTCACTTCAATGTCATAAGCCTGGCCAAAATAATTGAAAGCATCATGAGCCGTGATGAGTACTCTGCTTGTCTGTGGTATTGATGCGATCTCATTTCTGGTCCACTGATGCAGATCAGCCAATTCTTTGGTATAAGCCTCAGTATTCCTTTTGTAGTAGGAGGCATTGGCAGTGTCTACTTCTACAAGTTTTTCGCCCATATAAGCTACTGCTTCATTCCAGAGAGAAACATCAAACCAGATGTGAGGGTCATATACATTCTCTTCCAGCGCTATCAGTCTTTGCTGATCAATGCCGTCCGCTACGGCAAATACCGGCTTTTGGGTAGATAGCTTTTCCAGCACTTCTCCCATCTTACCTTCCAGATGGATACCGTTGTACAAAATAATATCTGCTTTACGTAATTTGCTGAGATCGCTGCGGGTAGCTTTGTAGAGGTGAGGGTCTACGCCCGGACCCATTAGCCCTTCTACTACTGCCGAATCTCCTACAATATTAGCTGCTGCATCGGCAATCATACCGGTGGTGGCAACTACATATAATTTGTTTTGGCTATCTTCTGCTGAAGGGCTGCTACAGCTGATGATGAAGGCGGCCAAAAATATCCATAGTAAATGTCTCATACTGCTTGCTCTCCGGTGATTGTTGTAGAAAGTTTAGAAAGTCTGATTTGTAACTACAATTTCCTCAGCGGACCACATTACTGTTTTAGTTAAACTCACTCTTTTTATTTAGCAAATTTTAATTTAATAATTTGACTTGCCTAAATATAATTCTAAACTACTGCATAAATGTATAAGTTCAAAGGTTTTATGCGCTTCTATTTGTGTTCTGGGTAAGCTTCTTCTTCTTTTTCGGCAAATAAGATTTTAAAGTACGCTTTAAGTTGTTTTGCGCTCACAAAGCCCACCTGCTGATAGATGATTTCATAATCTTCGTTGAGAAAGCAAAGAGTAGGGAAGGTGAGTTTACCCTCCACATTGCCCAACACCTGAGCCAGTTCGTGCTGCCCTGTACCATTGCCGGTAGGGCGATAATGAAAAGTCCGCCCTTGCAGTCTGATATCCTGCGTGCTCTCCGCATCCAGGCTTACAAAGTAGAAAGCACTATCCAGCCAGGCCTGTACCGTCTTATCCTGAAAAGTGGTGTGTTTCATATTCTGGCAATACTTACACCAGTCGGTATGAATAAATACCAGCACAGGCTTTTTCTCAATTTGCTGCAGGCTATCTAACTGCTGAAAAGAAAGAGCAGACCCAGCCTGACCATAGCCAAGCTGAGTGCTTCCAAACCAAACCCATAACGAACAAACTAAAATCCGTATCATATTTTTATTGAATTACATATCTGACTCCCAAGAATCCCCTGATGCCCTGGTTAGGCGCGTACACATAAGCCGGATCAAAAGAGAGGGCATAAGGATTATTAGGTGTAGGAATCACCTGTCCGTTCTCGCCGAAAGTTACTTCTCTGTCAAAAGGATCATCAGGGCGTGCGATACTATTAGCGGGAGGAGTAAAGTTTAGTAGATTTTTTACACCTCCGTAGATTTCCCAGGAGCCTCCCGGCTGTGTCCAGCTTAGCTGTATGTTTTGCAGACTCCACCATGGTGACATCTCATCGCGCGGATCCAAATCACTGAGCAAAGGCAGGCGCATGGGTCCGTAAAGGTTTCCGGTATAATCTATGCCCAGGTTGAGTTTGTCAATGGTATATGATACTGCCCAGGTACCGGTCCATCGTTCGGTTAACACGGGTCTGCGTTTTTCTAATTCACCTTCACCATTTTCTTCGGCAAAGAATACATTCATAAAGCTACCGCCTGCCAGCACATTGATGCCGTTGGCAAACTCGGTATCCAGATTTACGGACACTCCCTGTGTTACCGCGTAAGCATCCAGATTGCGATAGATAATCTGGTTAGGATCGGTATCATAGTCCGGCAAAATCTGATTGGTAAAATAGGTATGCCAGGCTGTAGCATCCAGCCCGATGTATGAGCCATCTTTGAGATACATCTTTTTGATGTAGTTTAGATTAATATGATAACTCTGTTCAGGGTCCAGCGCTTCAGCGATTATTACCTCCCTTGATCCGGTGAGGGCGGCATGTTCTTCGGTAAACAGATTAACTACCCTAAAGCCTGTTCCGGCGTTCAGTCGGAGAATATTGTTGTCATCCAGGCTAAGCTTGTAGGCTAGTCGCGGGGTAAATATGCTTCCATGGTTGGAATTATAATCGTAACGCATACCTAACAACAAACGCTGTCTGTCGGTAAGGGAAATATCATCCTGTACAAACAGGCCGGGTAGCCAGGTTTCATCGGGAAGGTTTCCATCTTCATCGGCGGTAGCGGGTGTATTATCATCATAATAGGTATAGCGAAGGGCAGAACCGAACAGAAGATCGTGGCTGTTTAAGTTTTTATCCCAGGTCAGCTGACCAAAAGCAATTTTCTGATCGGCCATATAGGGTACATCGCCATAGTAAGAGTTTTGATCATGAGAATTATATGAAAACGCCAGTAGCATCTTTTCCTGAATGGGCAATTGATAGTTACCGATCAGCTCCCACCGCTTGGTGTAAATGCTCTCACCATATACTTCATCGCCACCTCTGTACTCAGGAGTCCAGTTCATTTCTCCACCCCAGCGGTCTTCATACATATAGCGACCAGCCAGTGAAAAAAGACGGTTATCTTTACGTTTAAAATTCCACTTCTGGAAAACGGAGATTCTGTCCTGCAGCGTGACATCCGTAAAACCATCCTCATTATGATCTACAGAATTATTGTAATTGAAATAGTTGAGTCCGGTAAGTACCGATACTTTATCTCCTACTTTTAGTCTGTGCCCAAGGTCAATATTATACTCCTGCCAAGAGGTTGACATTACATCTACCGAAAGCGGAGGAGCGTTCTGAGGATCTTTGGTAATAATGTTGATCAATCCACCGACAGCCTCGGAACCATAGAGGGAGGAGGCTGGTCCTTTTACAATTTCAATACGGCGAATCATGGAATTAGGAATTCCGAAAAGCCCATACACACTCGCCAAACCACTGACGATAGGCATGCCATCAATCAGAATCATGGTGTAAGGACCTTCCAGTCCATTGATATGAATATCACCAGTATTACACACATTACAGTTGAGCTGAGGGCGTACGCCATTGACATTCTGCAAAGCATCGTAGACAGTAGGTGTAGGATTCTTTTTGAAGAAGGTAGGATTATATACTTCTACGGGTACAGCGCTTTCCAGCCTATTAACTTCCTTTAACGTACCTGTTACGACTACCTCATCCAATGCATCTGCACTTTCATGGAGGCTAAAATTAACCGTTAGATTTTGTCCGGTTTTTAGGTTGATTTGTTTTACCAGCGCTTCGTAGCCAACACTGCTGGCGCGTAGCTCGTAAGTTCCTGCTTTCAGGTTCTGAAGTAGAAAATAACCTTCTTCATTAGCAGATGTCCCTTGCTTGGCCCCAAGGATTTCCACATTGGCAAAAGGGATTGGTTCTCCTGCTGTGTCAATTGTGCCAGATATGCTTGTTTTTTCCTGTCCAAAAACAGAACAGACAATATTCAAACTAATATATAGGGTCGTAAAAATTGTTTTCATAAGCTTTAAGTTGGATAGCTTGCTTTGTTATTGATTTCAAAGATAGGTAATTTTAAATCAATAAAAAATAAAAATTAGGTTAACCTAATAAATTTATTAGAATATATACGATGCGTGTATTTACTGGGTTTGAACTTTACTTTAAAAATGAATGAATAGGTGAAGAAAGAATGAAAGCAAAAAGCCTTTCAAACACTGTGTTTGAAAGGCTTTAACAATTAATGAGCAAGGATTAATTTTTTCCCTTACATCGTTGACATGTTTAGAATATTAAGAGATCACTGCGGCAGTATATTCGGAAGGCGTCTGCCCGTATTGCTTGTGGAAACTCTTGGTGAAATAAGAAGGATCGTTGAATCCAACTGCATAAGCTACTTCTGCAATGCT
>NZ_JBBPHP010000018.1:0-124939 GCF_038039535.1 Catalinimonas locisalis
GGATTTTCGCTTGTGTTAGAGATAACCGGAAATATGAAAAAAACTATATACCGGTGCTTGCTTAATCCATAGAAATCGCTCGGCGTCCGATGACAAAGTAGATGCGGAACGTATTGCCTTTTATGCATATAGGAACCAAGACAGTGTAAAGCTTTGGCAAGCTACGCGTCCGATCATCAAAGAACTCAAAACACTGACAGCCCTTCGCACCCGGCTCATCAATGCTAAAAAGCAGCTTAAGTCCTTACTGCAAGAGAGTGGGGAATTTTTAGGTAAAGCTTTGCAAAAGAAAATGCAACGGTGCTGTCAGCACTCACTAAAGGCTTTAGAGAAAGACCTGGTCCAGGTCAACAAGCAACTGGATGAACTGATCCGCTCGGACGAGGAACTCAACAGGTTGTTCAATCTGGTTACCAGCGTAGAGGGCATTGGAACAGTGACAGCCAGAGAAGTAATCATCACCACTAATGAGTTTAAGGCCTTCACTGATGCCAAAAAGTACGCTTGCTATGCTGGAGTTGTACCCTTCCAGCACCGATCAGGCACTAGTATCAGGGGGCAAGGACCGCGTGTCTCACTTGGCTAATAAAACAGTCAAAACTCTTCTGCATATGTCTGCGCTCTCGGCGATCAACCATTGTGAAGAATTACGCGATTATTATCAACGCAAAGTAGCCCAGGGGAAGAACAAAATGTCAGTAATCAATGCCGTAAGAAACAAACTGGGCTTACGCATATTTGCCACCGTGAGAAACAACCGAAAATATGACAAAAATTATAAATACTCGCTTGCATTTTTTCTGCCAACCATAAGGCAACATAAGGTGTCAGATTATATCCTGCTTCATCCCCAAAATAAACATCTACTAACTCCTTTTCTGCCAGCATAAGCAATGCCTTTATTTCTGTTGTTTTTCGCCGCTTTTCAGCCTCTGATGGCTTCTTCTTCATCCGTTTTCTGAACCGCTTCCATCGGTAGCCAATTTTTTTAAAAACCGTTGCAAGCTCCGCTTGCTCATGGGAGCTATATCCAACTCAGCGTATAATTCCTCTAAGATCAGCCCGCTGTTCTGAGAGTGTTTCTCCACTGCTTTATGCATAACTTCCATATGCCGGGCATTATCTTCCTGCAAAGTAGCTTTCCTGCCTTGCCCCTTTTTCCTGATCAGGCCACTGACAATCTTCTCTCCAGGATTTCATCGTACTATACACAGTGTGTGGAGATACATCTAGCATGTTTATGATTTGCTTAACCTCATACCCTTTATGACTCAACAGTAAAATTTGACAACGCTGACGAAAATCGGGGGCAGGACCGTACTTAAAGCCTTGTTCCAGTGTGCATTGCTCCGTATCGGTTAATGCCTCTACTAATCTCTTCTTCCTACTCATACTTAATCGACAAAACTATTGACCAAATAATTTTGTCGCAGTACTTATCTATTGAAATGTAGCTTTGACAATAAGAGTAAAGAACTTTATTATTATTTGAGAAGTATTTGTCAGTTGATAAAAAAGTTGTTAACTGTAGTAATAAAGAATTTGACCAGGTTAATCCCACTTAAAAACACAGTTTATGAAGAATTTGGATGAGGTAATCGTTATTCCATCCGGCTATTTTCCTACGGCTTTTTATGCTTTGTTTGTCATTGACTTGTTTAAGTGCCTGTAAGGCTGGTTTTTCTCAGCATAGCCATATTTTCTGGGGCATTGTTCTTCCGTGTACGGCTTTGATCTTCTTTAAAACTAACATCTAATTGCCAATGTAATTGATTTTCAATAGCCCAATGGTTTATTACTAAACGGTTAAATTCAGCAGCACTCTTAGTCAAGCTACTCAGATAATAGCGAGTCTTCCATGTTACTTTTTTGTTTTTCTCGCGTTGCGCCTCAATTATCACTACTGCCTTAACGTCCGTCCAATCATCTAACGCCTCTATAAACTGTAGGTCTTTCAGTACATAGCAGATTCTTTTCTCAATACGTCCGCTACCAAAATCTTCCCTTACATCCTTTTCTAGTTCTACTTCTTGTCGCAATACTTCTGAGTTAACCTGCTCGTAAAGTGTCTTCTGATTCTTTTTCAGGGCCAGTAGATAGTCTCCTTGCCCCGCTACAATCTGGTCGGCTATAGATGAATTACAGGCCGCCGCCTCTATACTCACCACGGCATTTTCTAAGTCCAAATCGTTTAACAGTGCTGGAATGGCTGTTTTCTCATTAGATTTTTCATCTACCTTTACCTGCACCAAACTAAGCTCCTGATCGGCTACCCAAGCACTTACCAAGCACAGGCCACTGGTTCTCTTACCGGCCTCTGCCGCGCCCCGAAGTACCTTCCCGTCTACATTGATTTGTTAAGAAGAAAGAAAGTCTAATAATTCTGATGACCAACGATAAAGAGCTGATGACAGCGAGCAGGGGTCTACGTATCGAAATACTCTATCTATCGTGTCGTGAGAAGGTATACCATTGGGAAGTTTGAGAAACCCTCGTAAGAAACCTTCCTTCTGTTTGCCATAGTTTTCTATGTCTTCATAATCCTCGGCACCGCATATCACGGCACATAGGCTCAGCATCAGGGTATCTTCTAACAAATGAAGACATCAACCCTGCACACGAAAATCTGCTACTTCTGAGAAAAATTCTTGGTACTCCATATCTCAATCTAATACAATACAGCTATTTTGGTGCGATCAACCTGGAATTTGACTGAAAAGTGTTTAGTTATTATCCTATTAGCTGAAATTGTTATCAAGCAAATAATATTCAGTCTTCAAATCAACTTTATTCCAATGATTATTTCTCCAGGATAAAATAAGGAGCAATCTGAGCCCATAATCTCTATTTTATCAATAAGCTTTTCAAGCTAGAAGACATACTACAATAGCTCATTAGTGCTTTTTAGTCTAATATTCATTAGATTGAAACATTTCACTTTGAATTATAATCAGCAAAATACAACTTCCTATGTCTGGCAAAAACAGAAGAGAATTCCTCAAACTATCTGCTTTGAGCAGTGCATTCCTGGGCTTACCCCAATCAGGGGGTTACTCCAAAGCCAATATTACAGAAAAGCTGGCTGCCCTGACGGATAGCAGCCCCAAGAGAGGCACATCAGTAATGGGCCTGAAAGTGGACCCTATTGAGCAGGTGAATGTTGGAATCATAGGTTTAGGGAATCGTGGCTCAGGCCATATCCGGCAAATGCAGGCAGTGTATCCTAAAGCTAAAATTACTGCCATCTGTGATATTCGGGAGCAGCAGACAGAGGCGGCCATGACTTTTTTGAAAGAGCACAAACACAAACAAAAGCCAGCAGTATATACGGGTACCGAAGATGCCTGGAAAGAAATGGTCAAACGAGATGACATTGACCTGGTGCTGATTGCCACCCCCTGGGATCTGCATGTGCCTATGTGTGTATATGCCATGGAGCAGGGCAAACATGTAGCGGTTGAAGTTCCTGCTGCCATTTCATTGGATGGCTGCTGGGAACTGGTCAACACTGCCGAAGAAACTCAGCGCAACTGCATGATGCTGGAAAATGTGTGCTACGGTGACGAAGAACTCTGGATACTGAACATGGTGAGCCAGGGAGTATTTGGCACTCTTACCTATGGCGAAGCCGCTTACATCCACAATCTGGCAGATCAACTGCTCAACAAAGAAACTTACTACCAGCAGTGGAGAGGATACCAGCACCTCAATCATGATGGCAATCTGTACCCCACCCATGGCTTAGGACCGGTAGCGCAATATATGGACATCGGTCGGGGCGATAGCTTTGCCCATCTGGTTTCCATGAGCAGCATACAGGAGTCGCTGCATGAAGAAAGTCTTACTCTGGAAAAAGATAATGTGTTCTACAATCGTGATGATTTTGCCCACGGTGATATGAACAATTCGCTGATCAAAACCGCAAAAGGCAGAACCATTCTGGTGCAGCATGATGTGGTAACGCCTCGTCCTTACAGCAGGATTAATGCCCTGGCGGGTACCCAAGCCTACCATGAAGGCTATCCCAGCCGTCTGTCTATTAAAGGAGAAGGGCATGAGTGGTTAGCTGAGTCTAAGTACAATGAGATGAGAGAACGCTACAAACACCCTATCTGGAACAGCCTGAAAAGTGAAATAGAGAAAAACGGTGGGCATGGAGGCATGGATTTTCTCCAGACTTATCGTCTGATCGACTGCCTCAACAAAGGACTGCCTCTGGACATGGATGTGTATGATGGCGTCAACTGGTCGGTGGTGACACCGCTTTCCAAAGTTTCCGTGGAACTAGGGAGCATACCCGTAAAGTTTCCTGACTTTACCAGAGGAAAATGGAAGGAAAAAAGAAGTTATGGCATCATGACTAATATTTAATACAAGCTAAACATGACTGAAGATATATCTAAAAACAATAATGCCAGCCGTCGTCATTTTATGAAAGCTACTTCTGCAGCTTTAGGGGGAGCGATGCTTTATCAGCTTCCTGTAGAAGCCAGTGCCTTTGTGAGTGGTGGTGATACCTTGAAAGTAGCGCTTATAGGATGTGGCAAGCGAGGGGCAGGCGCTGCTGTGCAGGCTTTGAGTGCCGATGAAAATGTAAAACTGGTTGCTATGGCTGATGCATTCCGTGACAGGCTGGATGAGACTTACGACAATCTTAAGAAAATTGACAATGTAAAAGGGAAAGTAGAGGTACCGGAGGAACATAAATTTGTGGGTTTTGAGGCCTACAAAAATGCCATCGCTCTCGCCGATGTAGTCCTTCTGGCCACTCCTCCTGCCTTTCGCCCATTGCATTTTGAAGAAGCCATCAATGCCGGTAAGCATGTCTTTATGGAAAAGCCCCTGGCTTCTGATGCACCGGGTATCCGCAAGATACTGGCTGCTGGCAAGGAGGCTAAAAAGAAAAACCTGAGCGTGGTAGTAGGTTTACAGAACCGTTATGATCCTGTTTACCAGGAATTTGTTGGCCGCTTAAAAGATGGAGCCCTTGGTGACATCATTTCTTCTACCTGCTACTATATGATAGGACATGTGAACCTGGTTCCCCGAGAGGCGGGTCAGACTGAAATGGAATACCAGATGCGCAACTGGCGGTATTTCTGCTGGCTGTGGGCAGGATCACCGGCAGGCTTACAAATCCACAATACTGATATAGTCAACTGGGTAAAAGACGCCTACCCCATCAATGCGCAAGGCATGGGCGGACGGGCAGTATATCATGGGCCAGAGAAAGGAGACATCTTTGATCACTTTTACATTGAGTATGAATATGCGGATGGGAGCAAACTGCATAGTCAGATTCGCACCATTGACGGCACTTACAACAAAGGAGGATCATTTTTTCAGGGTACCAAAGGCTCAGGAGATGTGGAGAAAGGATTAGTAGATATGAAAGGTAAATCGCTTTGGAGAACCAGAGGGTTGAAAGAAATAAATCCTTATCAGCAGGAACATGATGAATTTTTTGCAGCAATAAGAAAAGGCACGCCTATCAATGATACAGAATGGGCAGCAAAAAGCAGTATGATGACTATTATGGGCCGAATGGCTGCCCATTCAGGCCAGATGATACAGTGGGATGAGGCGCTACAGTCAGACCTAAGTATACTGCCCGAAAGGTTCGCCTGGGATGCGGATCCTCCCGTGTTGCCTGGCCCGGATGGCCTTTACCCTATCCCTGTTCCCGGACAAACTAAGGTTCTATAATTTTCAGCTCAACGGTTAATTATTTTTCATGAAAGGAGTTATCCTTATTCTCTGAGTACTCCTTCCATGAATACTTAATACTATTCATCGCTCAGATAGTAGAGATGGCCATCCTCTGCTCCTAGCAGCAATGCTGGTTTTCCATCTTTATCCCAATCTACTATGGTTGGGCTGGTGGTATGTCCTGCCAGTTTTTTTTCAGCCAGCGTACCCACATTTCTAAAGTTTACCATGCCATCTTCCACACCCAGATTTTCCATTAATGAAACATTCAAACTGTTGACCAGCAGATCCTTATCACCATCTCCATCCCAGTCTACCACTGCAAGCTTTCTCCGCCCACTGCTTCCGTAAGGATTTACGTTGAGTCTGAGTACTCCGGCGGTACTATCTTTTACGCCATGCTTCGCGTCAAAACCAGATCCATTGACTCCATAAAATACTCTTTTACCAGGCTGCAAAAATAATTCATCTCCTTTTTCAAAACGTTCAAACAGTACCAGATAGCCTTCATGGTCCAGCATCATCAAATCCATTAGGCCATCTTCATCCCAGTCGGTAGTCACCGGAGTGGTGCGCCACTGGGTAGAAAGTTGATCACTTTCAGGGTTCCACCAGTTCCATGCCGGTTTAGGTGGGCTTTGCTCCCATTGTACTTTGACAGGTTGAGCATTAGCCAGTCTGGGGCTATTCTTACTCCCTATATTTTTATACCACTCTACTTTTCCCCAAATGGAATTGACGATTATATCCAGTAAACCATCACCATCCCAATCATTTACTGACAAAGTAGTATAGCCCCACTTGGCTTCTGCTGGCCCTTGTATAGACCCGTTCTCTCCTGCCATGATCCGTATGGTTTCTCCTTCTGCCTCCAGTAGTTTTGGCTTATCCCACTGAGGAGGGCTACCTCCATCCAGGTTCTCAATAAAACCAATATAACCGGCAGAATTACCACAGATTAGGTCTTCATCTCCATCATTGTCCCAATCCACACTGTAAGGTGTGACCAATGCTCCGAACTTCACATGCTCAGCCTGCTGCTTGAAGTATACTGGTGACTCAAACACTGGCATATTGACATTTAGGACACCTGTATTTTCTATCAGGGCTACTCTACCATCTTCATCACCAATGACCAAATCCATATCGCCATCTTTATCCCAATCTACTCCTACAGGAATGATCATCTCCAAATCCATTTTGATGATACCCTCAGCATTTTTCAGCATTCTACCTTCCGCGTAGACTGGATTTTCTCTGGTGCCGGTATTCTCAAACCAGCTCAGCTTATCTAAAAACTCTCCGCAGATGAGATCCAGATCGCCGTCACCATCAAAGTCATACATATTGGGAGAAGGGGCGCCATAGACATCCAGTGGCTTATCCGCAGCCTGCAGTTTACCTTTATTTTCATACTTGCCATTCACATTTTCTAGCAGATAAACATGGCCGTGCAGTGGTCCATTGGTCCAGTTACCTTTTTCATCAAAGGCATTGTCCCAGCCATATTCCCCCCATTCGTCAATCCCTACGATGATATCCAGGTCACCGTCATTTTCATAGTCTACATATTTCCATTGGCTGAACCTGATTTTTTCATGTTGCCCTTCTAATAGCTCGGCATCAAAAAGAGTATCCACAGAATTCAGCGTTGCATCTCTGAAGTTCTGATATTCTACTCCCGGAGCCATCACCTTTGGTTCTCCATTGACATAAGAGAGCTGAATGTTTCTAACACTCGGACCGATTTTAACAGGAGGTTTAAAACTGCTCATTCCTTCCACAGTGTCTCCATCGTTTTCAAAAAAATACAGGCCATTAAAGGGAGTATCCGGACAGGAGACCAGCATATCCATATCTCCGTCTTCGTCATAGTCCATGGGCAAAGGCCAGGCCCATAAGCCTACCCCCAGATCCACTGTAAGATCAGGGTTATTATAGTTTAGCAGTCTAAATTCCTCAGGAGGATTTTGCACATCTTCAGCTATTTCTACACTTCCCTGGCTACTGCATGCCATGTAAAAAAAGAGTATTGAGAGATAAATAAGGTAGTTTGAGGTTGTTTTTAGCATTTTGTTATTGCTTTATACATTAAATAGTAGGTTGGAACTATTTTTAACTGCTGGAAAGTAATGAAGCAGATTCAGTATCCAGATACAATGTACAATCGGGATGCATTTGCAGAATGGATGCAGGATACATATTAGAAATATCTTTTTCCAGACAATTTTTTACAGCTTCTGCTTTTCTCTGATCAGGCACAGAACAGACTATACTTTTTGACTTCATAATCTGCTTCACTGACATACTTATTGCCTTTTTGGGGACTTCCTCCAGGCTATCAAACCAGCCTTCGCCCATCTGCTGCCTGCGGCATGCTTCGTCCAAGTCCACTAGTATATAGGGTGCTTCCTCATCAAAGTCAGCGGGTGGATCATTGAAGGCAAGGTGTGCATTTTCCCCAATACCCACTAATGCTACATCTAAGGGGTGTTGCAAAATAATATCACCTATCCTTCTACATTCCTGTCGTAAATCCTGACTGTCTCCTTCTATGTAATGTACTTCTTTCAAAGCAGGCACTTTTTCTACAAAACGTTCCTGTAAATATTTCCTGAAGCTGGCAGGGTGGTTATCGGACATGCCAGCATATTCGTCCAGATGAAACATAACTACTTTTGACCAGTCAATTTCGGGTTTACCTACCAGATGTTTCAAGGTTTCAAACTGGCTGGCACCAGTAGCCAGAATAATATGGGCAGAACCTTTTTCCTTTATAGCCTGCTTTATTTTTTGAGCAGCGTCCTCGGCTGCCTTCTCCCCCATTTCTTTTTTAGTAGTAGATATTTCAATTTTAATCATGATGAAGCATTATTGTACATAATGAAGTCTAAGCATGAGAAACAAATATTTCTGTATGCTGAAATAGTGACTATGCTCAAAAAAATTAGTGGGTTTTATAGAATACTTTTTTCAAAAACTCATGCTCATTAACTTTATCGGTTTCTGGTTTAACTTTTTAGCCAGCGATCAAACCAGTCAAAAGCTTCTTTCTGCATCGGTACATCAAATTTATGAGGGCCAGGATAATAAGAACATCGGTAATGATCTTCAGCGCCTGCTTTTTGGTAAACATCAGCTAGAATTTTATCCGCTGCCTTCATCTCAGGCAAAGTATACAACTGATCATCTTCATCATTCAATACCAGGGTGGGAAGAGGTACACGTAAGCCCAGAATCTCAGGGAATTCCAGTTCATTGGGTAGTAAAGGCACGTAGGTCATCCAGGTGTGGGTATAAGATTTATGCAAGGCAAAATCCTTCCAGGTTGTCATAAAACCCACACAAACCGCACATTTGATTCTGGAATCAAAACCACCCATGAACACGGTACGCATTCCACCACCAGACAGCCCACCGCAGCCTACACGCTCTTCGTCCACATCCTCTCGGGCGCAAAGTATATCCAGTGCTTTCTGATCTTCGGCCAGAAATACCGCCGGCCAGGTGGTACCGGCACTAAAAAGAGATTTGGCCATTACATGTTCATGCTCCCCAGCCCAGCGATTGTAAGCTTCAATATTGTTAGGGTTTTCTGGGTCAACATCATTCAGCCCCTGTCGCATATGCTCAGGCACATCCTGCATCATCACCCGGCGACTGGCAAATGGAAAAGCATCAGGTACCAGAACCACATAGCCACGTTTGGCGATTTCGTTTGCCCAGGCCATATTTTCATAATAATGTTGCTGATGTGCATCCATCAGAGGATGTTGCTGATCAGAGGTTCGGGTAATTTTTCTTCTGCCAAAATATTTGTTTCCGCCGTGATCATGAAATGCCAGAATCGCTGGCAGGGCCCCTGTTGCATCTTCAGGCTTAAGCAATATAGCCTCAGTCGGACGTCCATAGGGTAGCTGCCAGCTTAACTCTTCAATGTGCAAACCGTCGTAAGTGTACTGCTTATTGACCTTTACTTCGGGGAGGCCACCAATGTCAGGAAGCGCTAAACGTTCGGTGAATCGTTCTTGAGCTGCATTTTGCCATGTTTGCAAGTCTTTCCATGTCTGCTTTCTGTAGGAAAAGGCAGGCAATTGCTTTTCCTGACTTGAGGTAGCCCAGGGACCATATAAACCGATAATGCTGACATCTCCCTCCATAACAATGGAAGGATCAGTTTTATGCTGATCATATTTCATGGTAGAGTGTTGTGCTGACTTATCATGACGTTCATGAGATGAAGCAAAACTATTCAGTACTGCCCCTCCTGATAAACTTGCCAAACCACTGATTTTAAGAAACTTTCTACGATTTTTTTTCATGAATAGAATAGGTTTAAGCTTGTATTTGACATACAACCATAGGAATGCTTAAAATACTTATTCTAATCCAGAAAAACTGCCTGTGAACACTGTTCAAATAAATTTTTCACCCGCTGAAATGCTTTGGACTACTCTTTTCAGTCAGGCAGTGCAAAAGCAAGTATGTAGCCACTGGGTTCTTCTTTACTTCCTGTCACCGATATAGCAATGTATTGTTTTCCATCCAGCATATAGCTTGCCGGGGTCGCATAGCCTCCTCCCGGTAATGTATATTCCCATAATAGTGCTCCGGTTAATTTGTCAAAAGCTCTAAACTTTTGGTCTCTCGTAGCGGCAATGAAGACCAGACCACCTGCAGTGACCACTGCCCCGCCCCAGTTATCCGTTCCCGTAGGAGGATCACCTTCGCCTTGCCATTCAGGATAATTTCCCAAAGGAATTTTCCATACGTATTCTCCAGTATTCAGGTCAATGGCATTAAGGGTACCCCAGGGTGGTTTGATGGCCGGACTTCCATCGGGAGCGTTGAAATAGCTGTAAGCAGTCACATTCATGTAATTTGCAGAGGTATCTATCTCCTCAGCTCTTGCTTCCACCATTTCATCCTTTTGTATATCAAACAAATACGCGATGATTTCTTCTTCTTTTCCTTTCAAAAGCTCTGCGAAAGCCGGCATTCTGCCACTACCCAATTTGATCCTGCTAAGTACTTCCTCCTTACCCAATCTCTCTTGGATGCCCACCAAAGAAGGTGTACCGGGAGTTTTTCCCTGCCTGTCTTCTCCATGACAGCTAATGCAATAATTCTGATATAGGCTTCGTCCCATTTCATAAACGGTCTGATTTTGACTTTTCACCCCCTGCCTTACATCCTGCACTTTAGCGATTTCAGGTGATTCATTGCTATTGACATACAAGATTGATGTGCTGGGATCATAAGCTGCACCTCCCCATTCAGAGCCTCCTCTCGTACCGGGCAGCAACAAAGTACCCTGGGGATCAGGAGGGGTATAGAGTCCTTCGTAACGATAACTTTCAAACATAACATTCAAAGTATCAAGCATCCCGGGAGAAAAACTAGCCAGATCATCTGCTGACATTTGTTGCTTTGCATAGGGTGCAGGTTTCAGCGGAAAAGGCTGGGTAGGCCAGGCTTCTTCACCGGGAATTAAAGAGGGAGGCACGGCCCTTTCTTCTACCGGAAACAAGGGTTCTCCGGTTTCACGGTCCAGTACAAACAGAAAACCGGTTTTGGTAGTTTGAGCTACTGCATCAATTTTATTACCGTCTCTTTCTACGGTCACTAAATTGGGTGGCGCAGGCAGGTCATAATCCCACAGGTCATGATGGACAGTCTGGAAGTACCAGACCAGTTCACCAGTTGCTGCTTTTAGCGCTACTATACAATTGCCAAAAAGATTCTTGCCTTTGCGGTTTGCTCCATAAAAATCATAAGTGGGTGAACCTAATGGCACAAATACCATCCCTCTTTCTATGTCCAGACTCATACCTCCCCAGTTGTTGGCTCCTCCGGTATAGGTCCATGCATCTTCCGGCCAGGTTTCATAACCAGTTTCACCGGGTTGCGGTATGGTATGGAAAGTCCACTCCAGCTTGCCAGTTCGTACATTAAATGCGCGGATATGACCTGGAGCGGCACCGTAAACTTCAGAAACTTCAGAACCCAGAATGATAAGATTTTCGTAGATAATGCCTGGCGATGTAGGTACTACCCATGCCTCTTCCCCGCTATGTTCAATGAAGTTCAGGTTTACCCTACCGTCTTCTCCAAAAGATAGAATAGGTTCTCCACTAAGGGCATTCAGTGCAAAAAGCGTATTGCCAGCAGTAAAAAGGATTCGCTTGTCCGGTTCGCCGTTGCGATCCCCCTCCTCCCAGTAAGTAACGCCTCGCTTGAGGCCACCACCCCGCTCTCCATCAAAAGGATCAAAGGCCCAGACTGACTGACCAGTGGCCGCATCTATGGCATAGACATAATGACGGGCTGAAGTTGCATACATCAGCCCATCCACTACGATAGGATTACATTCATATTTCCCAAACCTCGCTCCTTCAGGAGCATCCTGAGGACTAAAGGTCCAGGCAAGCTGCAATTGGTCTACATTTTCCTGATTGATCTGTTCCAGGGAAGAATAACTACTGCTTTCATGATCTCCACGGTATACTTTCCAGCTTTGGTAAGGTGAGTTCTGACTTTGACAGCTGAAAAACAGGACGCATAGGCATAGCAGCGACAAAAAAACATAAGTTGAGAAAAAAGGCTGTTGAATCATCTGAGGGGCATTTCATATTTACTGTAAAATTTAGCATGTTTTACTTCATTTTACAATGCATAGGAATGGGAAGACATTTAATACACCTTATGGTAAAAGTCCGTTTTTCAAATCTTTTTTTAAACTTAGGTCATGTAATTGGTATCGTTTGTGGCTTTAACTTCAGGTTTTCTGCTTTTTCTTTTTAGCGGCCGGAAACAATACATTATTGAGAATCAGGCGATAACCAGGTGAGTTGGGATATAAATTCAGATCGGTAGGAGGTTCTCCGATATTGTGCTGATAATCTTCAGGGTCATGGCCACCGTAAAATGTCCAAAAGCCTTTGCCAAATACACCATGCAGATACTTTACTTCCTGATCTTCCCGGTTCTCTCCCATGATGACTGCTTCTGAGCGAATCAGACTCTGGCGAAAGGCAGTTGTCGCTCCCAAAAACCCTTTGATGGTACGCTCATGATTCTGAGTAAGCATCGTAGGTATAGGGTCCCACTTTGCTGAGAATTCAAAAAGCTGAAAGTAGTCATTCTCCTGGCCAACATTTCGCTGGCTAATATTGATATCAATGTCAGAGAACTCTATTTCCCAGGGGCTCTTTACCAGAGTGAAATTCTGAAAGGCAAAGGTTTTACTGTAATCCAGCTTATCCTGCGCATGAGGGTCTATACCATCACCATCATAAACCTCTCCGACAATATCCAAACCATCAGCTGCCAATGCGATATCATAAGTATCCGTAGCAAGACACATAGCGAACATAAATCCTCCACCCGAAACAAACTCGCTAATTTTTTTGGATACTGCCATTTTCATCTCAGAAACCTTGGTAAAACCATGCTTTTTAGCAGTTTCTTCGTACTCTCGCTGTTTTTCCTGATACCAGCTGTACATATGAAAAGCCACATAAAACTTACTGTACTGTCCCGTAAAATCTTCATGATGAAGATGCAGCCAGTCGTATTTTGGTAACTCACCCAGTAAAACTTCATCATCAAAAACAATTTCGTAAGGAATCTCGGCATAGTTCAGTGCCAGCATTACAGCATCGTCCCAGGGATTGGCAGTTTTAGGCGAATAAACCGCTATTTTAGGATATTGCTCCAGTCGCATAAGGTCCTGGTTTGAAGAAGGGCTGGCTATTGCTGTTGTAATCTGGTCTGCCTCCGCATCTGAAATCACTTCGTAGGTTACGCCCCTAACTATCAATTCGTTTTCCAGCAATTGGTCATAACGGCACATAAAACTCCCTCCTCTATAATTGAGTAACCAGTCTACTGGCAATTCCTTACTCAAAGTCCAGTAAACCATGCCATAAGCCTTGAGATGGTTTGCCTGAGAATGGTCCATAGGGATAAAAATAGAAGAAGCAAAGCCTGCAAAGGCCTGTACAGTTAAGAAACATATCAATAACAGAACCCTCATTTCTCACAGTTTTTATGTCAAAGAAATATTTGAAAGTATAAAGTCTGATCACTTCTGGACTTCCTGCTAAACGAGATAACGGACAAGCGATTAATTCTCGTATAGGTTTGAAGATCAAAAGCTTGATAAAAATAAGTTAAAAAATATGAGGGACTTTTTTAAGCTATTTCTAAAAAAATTATTAATATTTTGAAATTAACCCAACGATAAGCATTTTTGATTAAAAATATGATAATTCATATCTGTAAAACACAATTACAAAGATAAATGAGGATGGGAGCCTGTATGGAAAGCCTCACCATCACTCATATTTTTCCTATTACACGCAATTAGATACTTCCCTTACCTCTTTCTCCATTTACGAGCCGCCAGATACCCAAAGGATTATCATCTTTAAGTTCTTCGGGCAAAAGGAATTGAGGGAAACTCTGATAACTTACGGGGCGACTGAAGCGGGCAATAGCTGCGGTACCCACTGAGGTTGTTCTTGAATCTGTGGTTGCCGGAAATGGCCCACCGTGTACCATGGAAGGGCACACCTCAACACCTGTGGGAAAGCCGTTAACAATCAAACGCCCTACCTTTCTTTCCAGTACCTCAACTAAATCCTGATATTCTTTTAAGTCATCTTCAGTGGCTTGCAAAGTGGCAGTGAGATGCCCTTCAAGGTTAACTGCCAATTTCATAAGTTCATCTTTACTACCCGCATTAACATGTATGGTAGAAGGACCAAACACTTCCTCTGAAAGATCAGGATGCTGTAGGAATGTGCGGGCATCGGTTTGGAAAACATGCCCTACCGCCGGAGCATTAACGACGCTGGCCTTGCTTTTACCTAATATTTTAACCCCTTCAATCGCACTGACCTTACTCACCCCATCGTTATAGCCTTCTTTAATTTTTTCGGTAAGCATAGCTCCCGTGCTAACTTCTTGCAGCAATTCTCCACTACGGGTTGCAAACTCTTCGCTCTCTTTTGATTTCATTGAAAATACAACTCCAGGATTGGTACAAAATTGCCCTACTCCCAGCGTTACAGAGTTTACCAGTCCTTCGGCAATCTGTTCAGCCTTTTGTTTTAATGCGCCGGGTAACACAAATACCGGATTGATACTGCCCATTTCAGCATACACCGGAATCGGTTCATCTCGTTTGGCGGCAGCATCAAACAGGGCTTTACCACCATTAAATGATCCGGTAAATCCAATCGCTTTAATCAGGGGATGATTGACAATTGCCATACCTACGTAGGGTGTCCGGCCCTGCACCATAGAAAATACTCCTTTGGGTAAATTGCAGGCTTTAGCCGCCTGCATGATGGCTCTCCCCACCATTTCAGAAGTGCCAGGGTGAGCAGGATGTGCTTTAACTACTATGCTGCAACCTGCTGCTAATGCTGAAGCAGTATCACCCCCAGCTACGGAGAATGCCAGAGGAAAATTGCTTGCCCCAAATATACCCACCGGCCCTAAGGCAATCTGCATCATACGAAGGTCTGGCTTGGGCAAAGGCTGACGGTCAGGAATCGCAGTATCAATGCGGGCATCCACCCATGAACCTTCACGGAGCAAGTCTGCGAACATCTTGAGTTGATTTACAGTACGTGCTCTCTCACCCTGCAAACGCCCCTGAGGAAGTCCTGTTTCCTGCTCACAGCGTTGCAAAAGGTCATCGCCCAAAGCCATGATTTCTTCTCCTATTTTCTCAAGAAACTCCGCCTTTCGTTTTCCTGAAACTTTTCGGTAGTGTTGAAAAGCTACTTCTGCCTGCTGTACAGCCTGCTCAATTTCTTCATGAGTAGCTTCACAAAAATCAACCGCAAGAGACTCTCCATTTACAGGATTCACTCCCTTAAAAGTATCGGAACCTTCTTTTGAAAAATTTCCAGCAATAATGTGCTTGCCGTTTAGTTGCATAACTAAGATTTTATTTGTTAAAAAAATTTATTGTACAAAGTTTATAAGTGTGCCAATGGGAGGTGATGAAATCCGTATTTCATCACCTGAAGCCAATGTAAAATCATGGGACGGGATAATGCCTGTACCGGTCATCAGGTACGCACCCTGAGGAAAATCGCACTCTCTGAATAGAAATTCAACTAGTTCAGTAAACTTCCTTTTAATCTGATCCATTGAAGTAGTATCTTTAAATACTATTTCACCATTTCTGATGATTTCCAGACTGATTTCAGTTTCATTAGGTATTGGCTCAGCGGGCACATATAAACAGGGACCAATTGCCGCACTGCCTGTATAGGTTTTGGCCTGAGGCAAATAGAGAGGGTTTTCTCCTTCTATACTTCTGGAGCTCATGTCATTTCCCACTGTATACCCTTGTATTTTACCTGAAGCAGAAACAAAAAGCGTCATTTCCGGCTCGGGTACATCCCAGCTTGAGTCTTTACGGATGCGTACATAATCCCGATTTCCTACAATGCGATAATGGGGTGCTTTGAAAAATAACTCAGGACGTGCTGCATCATAAACCCTGTCATAAAAATCTCCCCCTCCCGCATCTTTTGACTCTTCCATTCTGGCATCACGGCTACGGTAATAAGTCACTCCGGCTCCCCATAGTTCCTGAGTGCCTACCGGAGGTAATAAGGTGTCTTCCAGAAGAGCAGTGGCATCACCAATTTCCTTGAAACCTTTGATCTCTTCAGATAACTTTTGATACAATTCATCGCGGTTGATCAGTTGATCAATCGGCCGCTCTTCGTTTCGGTAATATTTGCCTTCATGTTCAATGATTACTCCGGATCTGGTATGGTAAATTTTCATAATTAGGTTGCTTAACGAAAAAATTTTAATTGTAATTTAAAAACCTTCGCTCAAATTATCATAATTGAGACGAAAAGTTTAGTTTGTGAACAAACAATAATATACAAATAACTAACCTAGAACTATTTTTTAGCATGGCTGAAAATAAGAAAAAACTAAGAAGTCAGGAGTGGTTTGGCAAGAAAGATAAGATGGGATTTATTTACCGCAGCTGGATGCGGAACCAGGGGCTACCTGATCATACTTTTGACGGCAGACCAATCATTGGCATTTGCAATACCTGGTCTGAGTACACCCCCTGCAATGCGCATTTCCGAGAAATTGCAGAACATGTAAAGAGAGGAGTATTTGAAGCAGGAGGCTATCCTTTTGAGTTTCCGGTCATGTCTTTGGGCGAAACCCTGCTCAAGCCCACCGCCATGCTTTTTCGTAATCTTGCCAGTATGGATGCTGAAGAATCTATACGAGGCAATCCTATGGATGGCGTCATCCTGCTGGCTGGCTGTGACAAAACTACCCCTTCAATACTGATGGGAGCAGCCAGTGTTGACCTTCCCTCTATTGTAATTTCCGGCGGACCAATGCTGAATGGAAAATACAAAGGTCAGGATATTGGTTCTGGAACTTCGGTTTGGAAATTTACCGACGACGTAAGAGCCGGTAAAATCACACAGGAAGAATACTACTATGCCGAAAGTTGCATGTCACGCAGCCGGGGACACTGCATGACCATGGGTACTGCCTCCACGATGGCTTCTATGGTAGAAGCATTGGGGATGGGAATGCCTAATAATGCCGCTATCCCAGCTGTAGACGCCCGCCGCAAAGTGCTGGCCCATATGGCAGGAAGCCGTATTGTAGAAATGGTGAAAGAAGATGTGAAGATTTCGGATATTCTAACTCGCAAAGCTTTTGAGAATGCCATCGTCACCAATGCGGCCATTGGAGGTTCTACCAATGCGATCATTCACCTGCTGGCTATAGCAGGCCGAGTAGGTGTGGACCTCAACTTAGATGATTTTGATAAGTTAGGGCACGATGTTCCCCTCCTGCTCAACCTTATGCCTTCCGGTAAATTTCTGATGGAAGATTTTTATTATGCCGGAGGCTTGCCAGCCATCATCAAAGAGTTAGGTGATCTCATCCATCAGGATGCGCTAACTGTCAATGGCAAAACCATGGGCGAAAATACCAGAGAAGCCCCCTGCTATGACCGAGAAGTGATAGGAACATTAGCTGAGCCTTTTAAGGAGCGTTCAGGTATTGCTGTACTCAAAGGCAACCTGGCAGTGGAAGGAGCAGTAATCAAACCCTCTGCCGCTACTCCCAAATTGATGAAGCACCGGGGAAAAGCAGTTGTATTTGAAAACATTGAAGATTATCATGCCCGGGTTGACGACCCTGATTTAGACATAGATGAAAACAGCATTATGGTGCTCAAAGAAGTAGGACCGCGTGGCTACCCAGGCATGCCAGAAGTAGGTAATATGGGACTACCCAAAAAGCTTCTGGAAAAAGGCATAGACGATTTAGTACGTATTTCTGATGGCCGTATGAGTGGTACAGCATATGGTACTGTAGTATTGCACGTTTCACCTGAATCAGCCATTGGCGGTACTTTGGCATTAGTACAAAATGGTGATTTTATAGAAATAGATGTAGAGTCCAGAAAGCTCCATCTTGAAGTTTCAGATGAGGAATTAACCCGCAGAAAAGCAGATTGGCAAGCGGTAAATCTGGGCTATGACAGAGGTTATGCTCAACTATATATTAACCATGTGCAGCAATCTCATTTGGGCGCTGACTTTGACTTCCTGAGAGGAAAATCAGGTGCTGAAGTGAAGAGAGATTCCCATTAATTTATGAGGCAAAATTGAAAATTACAGGTTGAGATTATTCAATCTGTAATTTTCACCTTTCTGATTAGTATCTAATTAAGAATCAGCCATGTATAGATTGTGATTGGCAAGATTCGGTAATTGTATCGTAATGGTTGTTCCCTCTCCTACTTTTGATTTCAGTTCAATTTTGCCTTGCATTTTCTCTATCGCTTCTTTGACTATATATAAACCCAGCCCAGAACCATTGCTTCTGGTAGTAGCCCGGTAAAACATTTGGAAAACCATTTTTTGGTCCTTCTCAGGAATACCGATACCGTTATCCTTAATGTGAATGAAAACTACTTCAGGAGTAAGGCTGGCTTTTATCTGTACGATGGGGTTGTTATTGAATATACTGTATTTGAAGGCATTGGAAATGAGATTATTGAGTATCATCTGAAGACGCATACTGTCACAGACTAAATTTCCATCTCCATGCAATTCAAACGAATAGTTGGTATTCCTGTAATCATGACTAATGATGCTGATAATCTCATCAATCATTTGCCTGAGGTCAACTTCAACCGGCTCTATTTCTTTGCGTGTATTACGAGAATAATCCAGTATATCACGGATAAACTTATCCTGCTTGAGCAGGCTTTTCTCCTGCATATTGAGTAACTCCCTGACCTGAGAAGGATCATCTTCCTGAAGGGCAAGATCTATCAGGGCCAGGCAAGAAGCAACTGGTGAACGTAAATCATGAGAAACACGGTACACAAAGTTATCCAACTCCTGATTGGCTTTATGTAATTCCTCATTGATCTCGGATATTTTTGAATAGCTTTCGGCAAGTTCTTCGTTAGTAGCCACGTATACCTGGTTTTGAAGAACAATCTTTTCATTCTTCTCTTTGAGCTCTCTTTCTTTCTGCTCAGCAGCTTCTTTAGCTTTTATGAGTTCTTTTTCGTAAGCTTTTAGTTTTGTAATGTCGGTTTGCGTACCCCAAAACCTGATCAGATGTTTATTTTCATCAATCATTCCCACAGTATTATTTGAATAATAATGAAGGTTTCCTTCGCTATCAGGCTCAATGGTTTCTTCTTGTGATACCCTGTAGCCAGCCTCAATAAACTTCTTTACTGCAGCAACATTCTCGGGTACATCATCTCCTCCATGAAATACTGACAGTGGTTTTCCTAACACATCTGCTTCCTCAATACCATACATTTTAAGAAACTCCTGATTACACTCTTCAAGCTTAGTATAAGTGTATAGATGCTTTACCTGCTTTTCAAGAGGCAAGCGTATATCCATAGGTTGGGTCAGTTCAAAACGATAAACACCTTCGCTTACTGAATTGATGAATGTTCTATACCTGACTTCCGCTTCTCTTAAATTCTTTTCTGCTTTTTCTTTTTCGGTAATATCAGTGAAAGTTACAGCAAAATATCCAGGCTTTGGGCAGTATACTTTTGTTTCATAGTAGCGGTTTGATTCCCTAAAATAATTGATATACTCCAGGCTTTTGCCACTTAGCGCCACCTCTCCAAACTTCTTTATCCAGTAAGATTCGGTAGTAGGATATACTTCCAACACTCGCTTATCAATTACATCCTCCTTTTTTACCCCCAATAGTTTTTCAAAAAAGGGATTCACCTCTTCAAAAACATAGTCAACCACTTCTCCCTGCTGGTTAGTGATCACCTTATTCAATGCAAAAGCGGTATTCATATTCTCAAAGAGAAGCCTGAATTTCTCTTCGCTTTGCTTTAGCGCTTCCTCTGCATTTTTCCGATCCGTGATGTCCCGGGATCTCGTGGTGATATATTTAATATTTCCCTCCTCCTCCATTACAACTTCCGAATAGGTATTGAACCAAATGTACTGCCCATCTTTTCGTCTTATCCTATATTCAATATTTTGTACACCTTTTCCTTTTAAGTTTGCGTTATGGCTTTCCTGACGTATTTTTTCATGATCATCGGGATGGAATAAAAAATAAGGGTCTGTACCAATTAGCTCTTCAGCTTCATAACCCAGCATATTTTTTACTGAAGGGGATAGATAACGATAAGTGCCGTTTGCTTCATGCAGGCAAATAAGTTCGGAAGAATATTCCGTCATGAAGCGGTAAAACTCTTCACTTTCTTTTAAGCGTTTTTCTGTTTTTTTCCTTTCTGAGATATCTCTTGCTATACAATAGATATATTTTTTCCCTTCCTGAACAAATGATATTCCGTTGATTTCCAGTGGAACAAGCATGCCATTCTTATGCCGGTGAACAGTCTCAAAAAGCTTGGTATGATACCCATTATACTTGGACCAATACCTGATAAAATCCAGCTTAGTATTGTTAATATCACGATCGGTAATGTTTGTATTGATACGTTCTTCTCTGCTAAATCCCAGCATTTCACAAGCCGGATTATTGACTTCAAGTATTGTCCCGTCTTCTTCTAAGAGGTAAATTGCATCAATACTGTGATCTAACAAAACTTTATACCTTTCCTCAATGCGGTCCAGTCTGAACTGACTTTTTCTTAATTCAAGTAAATTCAGTAGCTGTTTTGCCAGCCCCTTGAGTGTGCTGATCTGCTGATCACTCAATTCACGTGGCTTCTGATCTATCACACAGAGAGTACCTAAAGGGATTCCATCCTTACTTAGCAAAGGTATTCCCAGGTAATAAATGAAATACGGATTAGAGGTGACAAGCGGATTATCTTTAAAGCGAGGATCTTTTCTGGAATCAGGGATTAAAAATACTTCCTCATTACTTTGCATGGCATGCGCACAAAAAGAATATTCTCTGGGTGTTTCTGAAAAATCAAGTCCGTAATGTGATTTAAACCATTGCCTTCTTTGATCTATGAAGTTGATTAACGAAATAGGGGTGTCGCATATCTGAGCAGACATTTGCGTAATGAAATCATATTCTTCTTCTTGTAAGGTATCAAGAATATGGTATGTTCTGAGCTCAGCTAATCTTGCATTCTCTTTAACAGTGCCTGTTCTTCTCATTATCTATCAGTCACTAAGTAATCTTAGGGTCCTTTTTGTAAGTGAAAATAACTATTTTATTGTTAAACCAAACATGAACAATAACTTAAGACTCAGATTGTATGTAATTACCGGCATCTGTTTGCAACAAAAAAGTCCTCCGGCAAAAACCGAAGGACTTACTTTTATGTTCCCAAGCCATAAATAATTTTTGGCCTACATAATAAGCTATTTTTACTCAGGCAAGAAATAAATTGGCAATCGCTGTGACTTCCGCTTTGGAAAGTGGTTCGTCAAATGACTCAGTAATGCCGTCTTCTCCCACATCTGTTATGGTAGTCAGATCCAGGCCAGCCTGCATGGTTTGCGCTTCGCCAATATAGACTGCTCGCACCTCGGATGGCATACCTTCCCAGGTGCCGTCCTGAGTCACCCAGCCTTTCTGCCCGCTTCTCAGCCTTCTTACTTCTGAAGCATGGCGGGCTTCAACGGAATGAATCTGCAATGCAGCGGTAAGCACATCATTGTTATCAATCAGATTGGCTGCCTGCCCTTTGTAGGCTCTGACTCCGGTATCTTCAAATGCCTGAGAAAGAATCAGGAATAAATGATAATCAGAAAAGGTGCTAAACCTACCCCCGGCAGTGAAATCAAATTCAGGCTTGCCAATAGGTTCTCCTCCAATGCTGCCAATTGCAGATTTCAGAAACTCCACATGGGCTGTTTCATGTTTGCTTATCTGCATATAGATTTTTTCAGCATCTGAGCCTGAAGGAATTACACCAGCATCCAGTCCCAACACATAAAACTCAGCCTCCAGATACTCCAGTAAGAGCGCGAAGTTTAAGGCCTGGGCGATATCCTCAGGAGATGCATAAGCCTTGTGGGAAGCAGTGGCGGTTACTCCTAATGGCGCTGAGGCCATAGCCAGTTTTTTTCCGAATGCACCCAGTCTGTTGAATACTTCACGCCGTGATGAGAGTTTGTTTACTTCTAAATCTTTATGATCAAGCTTGTCTAGTACATTAAAAATAGTCATCGTAATGAATTTTAGGTTTAGGAAGTAGGAAGTTGGCTGGCATCTATTTTTGTAATGATGTAGGCAGATGCAGCCTCAAGCACTGTGTTGGTAGATAGTGCTCTGTCCAGACCATTTTCATCCACTACATCATCACCGGCAAAAGAGGTAGGGTCAGTGTCAAATACTGAACGGATTGCGGCAGCATGACGAGCTTCTACCGATACAATTTTACCGGCAATCAATAGATAATCAGGATTTTCAATAAGTTTTCCCGCGCCATTATATGCAGCTACGCCCAGGTCCTCAAAGGTTTTGGCCGCACCCAAAATGCTCCTCCGGCTACTAAAATCAATGGCACTGAAATCAAATTTTAGTTTGGGTATGCCATTTTCAGCCAGCACAGCTTTAAAAAACTCCCGGTGCACTACTTCGTGCTTTTGAAGATCCATCAGAATTTGCTGCTCCACATCAGAAAAATCACAGTTGGCCGACAATACTTCAGTGTAAAAAGCAGCCTCCAGTTGTTCAAGTGCGTAGGCATAATTGAGTATGCCTATATCTCCGCTTCCCAGGCTAACCTCTTCGGCTTCATCGTCCTTGGGTTTCTTGGGGAGATAATCGTAAAACTCCTCACAGCCGGATAGCAATACGCCTGCCGTAGCGATTGATGCTCCGCCAAATTTCAAAAATGATCTGCGTGAATTCCGCGGTTTATCATCTTGCTGCGGATCCTTTTGCTTAGCATTGATAGAATTGGTCATAATAATCCTCCAGGTTTAGGTTTGAAAAATATGTATGGGTTTGAAATAAACTCTGGTCATGAGCATAGGCCGGGGGCTGATGCTATGTAGAAAAGAGATATGCTATTATGAGAGTAGCTTAATACAGGATTTTTAAAAAAATACATAGGTCTAAGTTTTGTATAGCTTGCAATGCCTCTCCAGCAGACTCTGTCAACAGCATTGGCGCTTCTTCAGCCTGTTTTATCGGACATTCAACTTACCTACGAACTAAGTGGGCCAGGTGGATTTATGTGGCTTCATTTTTTTTGAGAAGGGACAAACACCAGCCTCAATAGTCATCTCTATTGTGCTGCGGGAATTTTGCCGGACTGATCTAAAAGGGTTAAAAGGCATTGGGAAAATCTGCCACACCATTATTGAGCCTCCAGAATGCTTCGGAAAGTCTGCCAGGTCGCTGCAGACCCTCTACAGCCCTCCGGAAAGTTTGCCGAGTCGCTGTAGTGCCTCCAGAATGACTGGGAAGTTTTACCGAACGCCTACAGACCCTCCACAGTGCTTCGGAAAGTTTGCCGAGCCTTTTGTGCACTGCTTTTGCGATGTAACAAACGTGATCAGTGTCTAATGCAATGCTTTAGCTATTCGGAAAGTCAGCCGAGCCTCTAAAGCATTGCATTTGCAATGCGGTAAACCTTCCCGAGCATAAATGCACTGATTTAGTCATGCGCTGCTAAATTTATTACCTCTTGCTGGGTATTTTACAAGGAATTGATTATCCCAAAAAAGAAGTGTGCTGTGGATATACAGTATTTTTCACCGCTAAGCCAGATAAAAATCTCTTCATCACAATAAAATATTACCTGCCTCTCTAAAACGCTCTGGAGCGCTTTTGTAAAGCGTTCTACACTATAGGATATATTGAATTATATCCATAGCATCGCGAAAAAAGCTTAACCATTCCATGCCCCTGTAGTTATGATGGAAAGCTGACATGATGATACGTAAAACACTTTTTCTGCTATGTTTCTCCATTACTTTTTTAACGCTCAGCGCTCAGGATATCCGTCCGCTGGGCATAGCGCTGGAGAATTATGATTATCCTTTTGAGGTAAAGTATATTCAGCTGGAACTTCAGGATGAGCCGCTGGAAATGGCTTATATGGATGTGCAAGCCGAAGAAGCCAACGGCAAAACCATTATGCTGATGCACGGCAAAAACTTTTGCGGAGCATACTGGGGGCAAACCGCCCGGGATTTGAGCGAGGCCGGTTACCGGGTCATCATTCCTGACCAGATTGGCTTTGGCAAATCTTCCAAGCCAGTGGATTTGCAGTACACTTTTCATCTCCTTGCACAAAATACCAGAAAGCTATTGGATAGCCTGGGCGTTGAAAAGACTTCTGTGCTGGGCCACTCAATGGGTGGCATGGTGGCTACCCGCTTCGTGCTGATGTACCCTGAAATGGTGGATAAATTTATTCTGGAAAACCCGATAGGGCTGGAAGACTGGAAAGTCAAAGTACCTTATCATTCGGTGGAGTACTGGTATGAGCAGGAGTTGAAAAAGGATTACGAAAGCATCAAGAATTATCAGCTGGAAAGCTATTATGATGGCAAGTGGGACCCAAAATACGATCAGTGGGTTAATATTCTGGCTGGCTGGACACTCAGCCCTATGTATCCGCAAGTGGCCTGGAATGCTGCCCTCACCTATGACATGATCTTTACCCAGCCGGTGGTATATGAGTTTGAACATATAGAGGCTCCTACCCTGCTCATCATTGGGCAGCGTGACCGCACTGCTTTGGGCAAAGGCTGGGTGAGTGAAGAGGTACGCAAAACATTGGGCAATTATCCGGAACTGGGAAAAACCACGGCTGAGAAAATCCCTGATGCAAAATTAGTGGAAATAGAGAACATTGGCCACCTGCCCCACATTGAAGCTTATGATAGATTTATAGAACCCCTGCTCTCCTTTCTCAACGAATAGAATTTACAGCTCAGGCGTGTTGAAGGTATCTCCCTGACTGATATCACCAGTTTCGTAACCCTTCTGGAACCAGCGCATTCTTTGTGCTGAGGTGCCATGCGTAAAAGCATCCGGTACCACATAGCCCTGCGACTGTTTTTGAAGCCTGTCATCTCCAATAGCATTTGCGGCTCTTAGGGCTTCTTCAATATCTCCCTGCTCCAGAATGTCATTCATCTGGTCGGCATGATGCGCCCAGAGACCGGCAAAGAAATCGGCCTGTAATTCCAGCCTTACAGAAAGTTTATTGTATTCCGCTTCACTCAGTTGCCTTCGCTGTGCCTGTATTTCCCTGCTGATGCCCAGCAAATTCTGCACATGATGGCCTACTTCATGCGCCACCACATAGGCCATAGCAAAATCTCCGCCTGCCCCAAGCCGCTGGCTGAGTGTTTTTTGAAAACTCAAATCAATATACACCTGCTGATCTGCCGGACAGTAAAATGGTCCGGTCGCTGCCTGCGCGTACCCACAAGCCGACTGGTCGGAACCTGAAAACAGCACCAATGTAGGCTCCTGATACTGCCTGCCCTGTTGCTGGAAAATACGGTTCCACACATCTTCCGTATCCGCAAGCACTACCGTAACAAATTGCGCCAGTTCATCCTCTTCGGCACTGGTGGTTTGGGTAGTATTCGTTTGCTGGGTAGCTACATTGAGCAAATCTGATGGATCTCCACCAAATAACATGACCAGTACAATAAGGACCACAGTACCCAGACCGCCTCCTACTGCTACGGATTTTCCCCGACCACCCCGTCGGTCATCCACGTTGGTACTCTGTCGTCTGCCTTTCCAGCGCATACTTTATAAGGTTTGGTTGATAATGAAAGATAACCATTTCTGCGCTAATTGTTCTCAGGATTAAATGTATGATTATGCATTATTTTTTTTAGCTAAAAAACGTTGAGGAGCTTCTGAAAATATGTGCTTAAAGGTCTTTAAAAAGGAGAAATGAGTATGTACACGTATTTTTCTTGTGAAACATTTTGTCTATTTTGCTATTATGAAAACACTTTTTACGCTGGTCTTATTTTGCCTCTTTGGCTTTCCCCTTCTGGCCCAGTACGAGGAGTTGCTAACTCCATCACTATCCAAGCATAGCATCAGCTTTGACGTTCTGATGCAAATGCCTATTTATGGTGATGTGACAGGCGCACCTTCTGTCAATTATGAATATGCTTTTCTTTCCCGATGGAGAACCAGGCTTGGCATGGGAAGCAGCTTTCACAACGATAATCTTTTTATCCCTTTTGGCTTACATTATCTCACTGGTCAAAAAGCGCATCATCTTGACTTGAGTGCTGGAGGATATATGCTTGCCTCCTGGTATGAAAGGCCTGAAGGAAGAGCTTTTAGTACGCATGTTTACCCTTATGTGGGAGTAGGTTACCGTTATCAGAAAAGCGATCAGGCATTCTTTTTCAAAATACAGCCTGTAGTGCTCGTTCCAATTCCCGCTCCCTTATTATCTTTAAGTCTCGGCTGGACCTTTTGATTATCTATGGCTCAAAAGTAGCAGGGCCCTGCAGATAGCCTAATGATTGCAGGAAAAAATCTGTTTTATAAAGTGTATCCCTAAAATATTTACCCTCTTCCCGGTTCAGATTAAAGAATCCATGACTGGCACCCTCGTATTCGTAAACCTGCGTATTTACCAAAAGTGCATCTAATTTTGATTCAAGAGCTCGTATATTGGAGATAGGCACCGTAGTATCATCAATTCCGTGAAAAATTAGCGTGGGAGGCATATCCATCTGCATCCGGTGATAGGGTGATAAGTTAAAGGTGTCCTTTCCCACTGCTTTGGCCCCAAAGCCTTCGGAAGTTGTGTTCACCACCGGATTAAAAAGCAAAAGCGCATCCGGCATAGGGCTGATACTTTTATCATCCTTGGGATCATTAAAACCCGCTAATGTGGCAGTGCCAAGCGCCAGATGCCCGCCAGCAGAACCACCTCCGGCAGCCAGTCGGCTGGTATCAATGCCTAATACATCGGCATGCATCTTTATATAGCGCATGACAGAGCGGGCATCCAGTACTGCCTGCTGTGGTGAAGTATTGTGTTGATTCTTAATACGGTAATCGGGAGTAATGGCAATCATGCCCCGGGAGGCCAGGTATTTGCTCTGGGGAGCGAAATGGCTCCTGCTTCCCCCTACCCATCCTCCGCCAAAAAAGAACACCACTGCTGGTAATTTTTCGGTAGAAACACCTTCCGGATAGTAAATATCCATGGTGAGCTCAGCCTCAGGAGTAGATTTGTATGCAATGTTTTTTAAGCTATATTGGGTAGTGTCCAGTTGTTGGGCAAAAGTTTGTAGACTACTTAAAAAAGCGATTAGGAAAAGGATTATTCTCATGCCAGGATTATTGAAACTCATCCTAAATAAGGCTAAAAATTTTACTATTTCCCAATTAGAGGCTAACTTACCGCGGTATATGAAATTCAGGGATTCTTTGTTAAAAATGTACTTTACTCTGTAGTTTTTCTAAGTAAGAATCATGATTTTTTAGATTAGTTTTCATTTTCTCAAATTATTAAAAACCTTCACAAGCATGGCTTTTGACATTGACATGATCAAAGACGTGTACGCCCGCATGGGTGACCGTATTGATAAAGCACGAAACATTGTAGGTCGTCCCCTGACCTTTGCAGAAAAAATATTGTATGCTCATTTGTATAAAGGAGATCCTACCGAGGCTTATACCCGGGGCAAAGACTATGTTGACTTTCAGCCTGACAGGGTAGCGATGCAGGACGCTACTGCGCAGATGGCACTGCTACAATTTATGCAAGCCGGTAAAGACAAAGCCGCCGTACCTTCCACTGTACACTGCGACCACCTGATACAGGCCAAAGTGGGCGCAATACAGGACCTTAAAACTGCGGTAGAAACCAATAAAGAAGTGTATGATTTCCTTGCTTCTGTTTCCAATAAATATGGTATCGGCTTCTGGAAGCCCGGTGCAGGTATTATCCACCAGGTAGTGCTTGAAAACTATGCTTTTCCCGGTGGTATGATGATCGGTACTGACTCTCATACGCCTAATGCCGGTGGTCTGGGAATGATCGCCATTGGTGTAGGTGGTGCTGATGCCGTTGACGTAATGGCAGGTATGCCCTGGGAACTTAAATTTCCTAAGCTGATCGGTGTAAAGCTTACCGGAAAGATGAGTGGCTGGACCTCCGCCAAAGACGTAATCCTCAAAGTAGCCGGAATATTAACTGTAAAAGGTGGAACCGGAGCTATTGTAGAATACTTTGGTGATGGCGCAGACGGACTTTCCTGTACGGGTAAAGGTACTATCTGTAATATGGGAGCTGAGATCGGTGCAACCACTTCTCTTTTCCATTACAGTAGTAAAATGAAGGACTATCTGGAGGCTACCGATCGTGCAGATATCGCGGCAGAAGTGGAAAAGGTAGCCGATCATCTTCGTGCTGACCCTGAAGTATTTGATGCTCCTGAAAAATACTATGATCAGGTGATTGAGATTGACCTGAACGAGCTTGAGCCTCACGTCAACGGTCCTTTCACTCCTGACCTGGCGTGGCCTATTTCTAAACTGGCTGAAGCGGTAAAAAAGCATGAGTGGCCGGAAGAAATTGAAGTAGGTCTGATCGGTTCCTGCACTAACTCTTCCTACGAAGATTTAACCAGAGCAGCATCTATCGCTCAGCAAGCCATTGACAAAAAATTAGTAGCGAAATCAGAATATACCATTACGCCCGGTTCTGAAATGGTCCGCTTCACCGCCGATCGTGATGGTCTGCTGAATACTTTTGACAAAATGGGCGGTGTAGTCCTGGCGAATGCCTGTGGGCCTTGTATCGGACAGTGGGCAAGACATACAGATGATCCTGACAAAAAGAACTCTATTGTCACATCTTTCAACCGTAACTTTGCCAAACGTAATGACGGTAATCCTAATACGCACTCATTTGTGGCTTCACCAGAGCTGACAACTGCTTTGGCTTTGGCAGGCAGGCTGTCTTTTAATCCCCTGAAGGATACTCTGAAGAATGAAGCCGGGGAAGATGTCATGCTGGATGAACCTAAGGGTATAGAATTACCGACTAAAGGATTTGCGGTAGAAGATGCCGGTTATCAGGAACCTGCCAAAGACGGTAGCGGAGTAGAAGTTGTGGTAAAACCTGACTCTGACCGCCTACAGATATTAACTCCTTTTGATCCCTGGGATGGAGGTAATATTAAAGGCATGAAGCTTTTACTAAAAGCATTTGGGAAGTGTACTACCGACCACATTTCTATGGCTGGTCCATGGTTGCGTTATCGTGGTCACCTGGATAACATTTCTAATAACTGCTTTATCGGAGCCATCAACGCTTACAATAAAGAAGCCAATAAGGTAAAAAGCCAGATTAGCGGCGAATATGGCGCAGTTCCTGATACTGCCCGATTGTATAAAAAAGAAGGCGTGCCGACAATCGTAGTGGGTGATGATAACTATGGTGAAGGATCATCTCGTGAGCACGCTGCGATGGAACCTCGCCATCTCGGGGTTAGAATTGTACTGGTAAAATCATTTGCCCGTATCCACGAGACTAACCTGAAAAAGCAGGGTATGCTGGCACTGACCTTTGCTAATCCGGCGGATTATGATAAGGTGCAGGAAGATGATACCATTGAAACCGTAGACCTGGATCAGTTTGCTCCTGACAAGCAGGTAACGCTTAAACTGATACATACTGATGGTTCTGAGGATCTGATTAAAACGAACCATACTTATAATGAAAATCAGATTGAATGGTTTAAGTCAGGTTCTGCCCTGAATCTGATCAAGAAGTTGGAAGAAGGGAAGGCTTAATCCAATTCCTATTTCACACAAACTCCACTCAGGTATGGGTGGAGTTTTTTTATGTCCTCACTCTTAATCCAGAGAGGATAGTTTCTTTTTTTGCATGAATTATGCAAATACACTTTATTTTGTATAAATCCTGCAATTGCAAAGATGATAACCTTATCAACAGCGCTACTGGCTTGTAAATAGTTGGGTTTGCCTCTCCATTACTTCTTTTTTAATAAATCTTAATCTTCTAAATTTCTCAAGCTTTTTAGTAGCTACTTCAAAGTAATTTTTAACACCTTTGCTGCTCAACATTTTATACTTTTTCACTCACAAGCTCTTAGATTTCCATGCACAAATTTCATCTTGCACTCAAAGCAATAGCCTTTTGTATCCCTGTATTTTGCCAGTCAATCATTGCAAATGCCCAGAGCAATCCCCCCTATAAAAACCCTGAACTGAGTACGGATGAGCGGGTCAACGACTTAATCAGTCGCATGACTATGGAAGAAAAGGTGGGTCAGATATCCACCCTACTTGGCTGGGAAATGTATGAGAAGCAGGGCAATCAAGTGCTTGCCAGTGATAAGTTTAAAAAAGCGATACAGGAAAGGCATATCGGACTGCTGTGGGCAACCTTACGTGCTGATCCCTGGACCCAAAAAACACTGGAAACAGGCGTGAATCCCAAACTGTCTGCCGAAGCGACCAATGCTTTGCAAAAATATGTAATGGAAAATACCCGCCTGGGTATTCCTCTACTCCTTTCAGAAGAATGCGCGCATGGTCACATGGCTATTGGTACAACTGTTTTCCCTACCTCTATTGGTCAGAGCAGTACCTGGAACCCGGAATTGATACAAAGTATGGCCAGTGTAATTGCCCAGGAAGCACGCCTGCAGGGTGCTCATGTAGGATATGGTCCGGTATTAGACCTGGCCAGAGAGCCGCGCTGGTCAAGGGTAGAAGAAACTTATGGAGAAGACCCTGTACTCAATGGTACGATGGGCAAAGCGGTAGTAAGTGGTTTTCAGGGCAATAGCTTAAGAGATGGAGAGCATGTCATTTCTACACTGAAGCATTTTACTGCCTATGGTGTACCTGAGGGCGGACATAACGGGAATAGTATTAGTGTGGGGCAGAGAGAATTGTTTGAATCCTACCTTCCTCCCTTTCAGGATGCGGTAGAAGCGGGTGCTTTATCCGTAATGACTGCCTATAATGCTATTGATGGCATACCCTGTACTGCCCATGAAATGCTGCTTCAGGATGTGCTGCGCCAGAGTTGGGGTTTTGAAGGTTTTGTAGTCTCTGACCTGGGAAGTATTGAAGGGATTAGAGGAAGTCATCGTGTAGCAGCCAGTCCTGAGGATGCCGCGGCACAGGCAATCAATGCCGGTCTTGATGCCGACCTGGGAGGAAATGGATTTGGCTATGCTCTGATTAAAGCGGTACAATCCGGTCTGGTAGAGCAAAAAGTGTTAGACAGAGCTGTTTCCAATGTGTTGAGGTTAAAGTTTGAGATGGGGCTTTTTGAAAATCCTTATGTAGAACCTGAGAGAGCAGATCGGGAAGTTAGAAATGAAGAACATATCCAACTGGCCCGACAAGTAGCTCGTGAATCCATTACCCTGCTGAAAAATGAAAATCAGCTGTTACCCCTAAGCAAAGAGCTTAAGCGGATAGCGGTAATTGGTCCTAATGCCGATAATCAGTACAATCAGTTGGGCGATTATACTGCCCCTCAGGCTGAAGATCATGTTGTAACCGTATTAGAAGGGATACAAAATAAACTGCGTAATCAGGCTCAGATTAGTTATGTGAAAGGCTGTGCCATTCGCGATACTACTCAACTCAACATTGATGAAGCAGTGGAAGCTGCCAAAAATGCTGAAGTAGCCGTGGTGGTACTCGGTGGTTCCAGTGCCCGTGATTTCAAAACCGAATACATTGATACCGGCGCGGCTACGGTGAGTGACCTGGAGGATGATGAACCTATCAGTGATATGGAAAGCGGAGAAGGTTTTGACCGCGCCACACTTAATTTGATGGGCAAACAGTTGCAACTCCTTAAGCAAGTGCAAGCTACAGGAACTCCTGTAGTATTGGTGCTAATCAAGGGCAGACCTCTCACCCTCAACTGGCCTGCTGAAAACATACCGGCTATCTTAGACGCCTGGTATCCTGGTCAGGAAGGCGGAAATGCCATCGTCGATGTAATTTTTGGAGATTACAATCCGGCAGGTAGATTGCCAATTTCAGTGCCAAAATTTGTAGGCCAGCTACCGGTGTATTACAATGCCAAACCTCCGGTAAAACATGATTATGTAGAAATGGATGCTGGACCTCTTTACAGCTTTGGGCATGGGCTCAGTTATTCTACTTTTGAATACAGTAATCTCAGTATCAGTCCTGATGAATCTGCTGACAGTCTTTCTGTACAAATTAGTTTTACCCTGAAAAACACCAGTGAAATCGCAGGAGATGAAGTAGCCCAGCTCTACTTGCGAGATATGGTAAGCTCAACTGTGAGTCCACTCAAACAACTTAAAAAGTTTAAGCGTGTACATCTGAAAGCTGGGGAACGGCAGCAATTGACTTTTACCCTAAACCGGAAAGATTTGAAGTTACTAAACCGAGATATGGAATGGGTAGTAGAAAAAGGTGAGTTTGCGGTAATGATCGGTACTTCATCAGAAGACATCCGGCTGAAAGAGACTTTTGAGCTTGTGAATAATTGGTAGCTGATGTTACAGCAGATCTGCCAGAAAAAGGGTGTGGCCATTTCAACAATCTGGCAGATCTGTCAACATTTTAATAGAGAGGAATATAAGCTCCAGAATTGGGCAACCATGCAGATTATTGTGCTTCCATCAGGGCTTTCAGAATTTCCTGCGCGGCTTTAGCGATTACTGTACCCGGACCAAATATTTTTAACACTCCGGCCTTATACAGAAAATCGTAATCGTTAGGCGGGATGACCCCTCCGGCAATGATTTCAATATCTTCTCTCTCAATCTTTTTGAGTTCTTCCTTCAACTGTGGAATCAGGGTTTTATGTCCACCGGCAAGACTGGAAACACCGATCAGATGCACATCATTCTCAGCCGCCTGTCGGGCTACCTCTTCTGGTGTCTGGAAAAGGGGGCCTATATCCACGTCAAAGCCTAGATCGGCAAAGCTGGTAGCAATTACTTTAGCTCCCCGGTCATGACCGTCCTGCCCCATTTTGGCTACCATCATTCGGGGGCGACGACCTTCTTCTTTGGCAAAGGCATCGGATAACTTTCTGGCTTCGGCAAAATCCTGATTGTTTGACACTGCTTTAGCGTATACTCCTGATATAGTTTTTACGGTTGCCTGGTGACGGCCAAAAGCCTTTTCCATAGCATCAGATATTTCTCCTAATGTAGCTCTTTTTCTGGCAGCTTCTACGGCTAAACTTAGCAAATTCCCATCTTTGGTTTCTGCGCATTTCGTCAGATTAGCCAGCGCATGCTTTACCTCTTTATTATTTCTGTTAGCTTTCACTTCCTGGAGTCTTTTTAATTGAGAGGCTTTAACCTGGGCATTATCTACTTCTCTTAAGTCAAAAGATTGGTCTTCTCCGGCAGCATTCTCTACTCTGAAAAGATTCACACCAATAATATTCTCTTGCCCAGAATCTATATGGGCCTGTTTACGTGCAGCAGCCTCTTCAATACGCATCTTGGGTACACCCTGCTCAATGGCTTTGGCCATTCCACCCAGTTCTTCTACTTCATCAATCATAGTAAGTGCCCTGCGGCACAAAGCATCTGTCAGATACTCTACATAATATGAACCTCCCCAGGGATCAACGATATGGGTGATGTCTATTTCTTCCTGAAGGTATAATTGCGTATTACGAGCGATACGGGCAGAAAATTCTGTAGGCAAGGCAATGGCTTCGTCCAGTGAATTGGTATGTAAAGATTGCGTTCCTCCAAACACTGCAGCCATCGCTTCTATGCAGGTTCTGGTTACATTGTTGAATGGATCCTGCTCGGTAAGACTATAGCCAGAAGTCTGACTATGGGCACGAAGAGCCAGCGATTTTGGGTTTTGCGGATCAAACTGCTTCATCAACTTAGCCCAAAGTAATCGCCCGGCACGCAACTTGGCAATTTCCATAAAATGATGCATACCTATACCCCAGAAGAAAGACAAACGAGGAGCGAATTCATCAATTTTTAAGCCTGCTTTCAAACCTGTTCTAACATATTCCAATCCATCTGCCAGCGTATAGGCAAGTTCTACATCTGCTGGTGCTCCTGCCTCATGCATATGATAACCACTGATACTTATGGAGTTGAAGCGTGGCATTTTTTCAGCCGTGAAACTAAAAATATCAGCAATAATGCGTAAGGATGGCGCAGGAGGATAGATGTAGGTATTGCGCACCATAAACTCTTTCAGGATATCATTCTGTATAGTACCACTCAATTGTTCGGGCTTTACACCCTGCTCTTCAGCAGCTACTATAAAAAAAGCCATGATGGGAATCACTGCGCCATTCATCGTCATAGAGACCGACATCTTTTCCAGCGGAATCTGGTCAAAAAGAATCTTCATGTCTTCCACCGTATCTATGGCAACACCAGCTTTGCCTACATCTCCTGCTACTCTTGGATGGTCAGAATCATAGCCTCTATGCGTGGCCAGGTCAAAGGCTACCGATAACCCTTTCTGTCCTGCCGCCAGATTTTTACGGTAAAATTCGTTAGATTCTTCCGCAGTAGAAAAACCGGCATACTGCCTTATCGTCCAGGGGCGAGACGCATACATACTGGCATATGGTCCACGAAGATAAGGAGGAACACCGCCTACAAAATGAATATGATCAGCACTTTTCAGGTCTGCGCCCTCATAAAAAGAATAAATATCAATCTTTTCTGGAGAACTCCACGCTTTATCTTTGGTAGGAGACTTTGAAGAGTGTGATGGAAAAGAAAGTTTATGTTTTGAGAAGTCAGGCTTCATTCCTTTAAAATTTTATGCGCTTAAAAAATTTGTCGGCAAAGGCAGGTAGATTCATCCCTTTATAAATAAATTCAAAAATACCATGTTCTTGACGCCTATCTGCAATCTTCTGGGGCAAACCCGCCAATAGAAAAGGAATTCTATATTTCTTAATTTTTTGATTCAAGTCTTCTTCTTTCAAAGAAACATAGATAGTATCATCACTTACCAAAACTACTGCGTGAAATTTTTCCAGGCTATTACTAGGATGCTTCATCTTAAGTAAAGTGTCGGGTACTTGCTCAGAATATATTCCTACGGAATGTAAAATATCTTGTACGAAGGAATATCTGATATTCACAATAGCAGGATTTGCTTTCTCGTCTATGGATAATAATCCAATCGTGGGTCTGGATTTACCTTCAGCTACTTTCCTATCTACCTGTGCTCTTATATTTTCAATTACAGAGGGTAAATTTATAGTCTTAAGTATACCGTCAGTGCCCTTAATTTTATTGAAAAAATCAGCAGCAGATTTACTCCTCCTGATGTTCGGGTCAACGTAACGATTAGAGCCTACAAAAACTTTCTGCTGACATCCGACCTCTTCCATAATTTTAGAGGAATAGGCTGCGATATCCTGTTCTACTTTACCATTTTGAAAAGTAGTAAGCAAGCCCCCGGCATTTTCTATTTCTAAAAAATACGCCCAGGCTTTCTCGGTTATTTGCGTGGTAAGTTCGTCCAATGCATAGGAGCCATCTACCGGATTATGTACCAGATCCAGATGAGCTTCATGTCTCAATATGTGTGAAACATTTCTGGTAATCCTACGCGAAAATGAATATTCAGGGGCATATTGTAAGTCGTGGGGCAAAATTGAAATCTGGGAACAACCTCCCAAAATGGCAGCCATTGCTTCCGAGGTATTTCTCAGCATATTGGCATGAATATCATAAGCTGATTTGTTATAAAGCGATGAAACTGCCCTCAGGGGAAACTTACCCAAATATTCTACTTCATAACATTTAGCCAACTGATGTAAAAGATGTTGCATCGCTCTAAATTTAGCGATGTCAACAAAATATGCAGAGCGTGTACCTAAAGTCACTTCCAGATTATTGAACAGGTGGTCAGCTGGATGTCCTAAATTTGTAAGGTGATCAAGGTATTCAACCACTAAATTACAAGTTAAGCCCAGTTCCTGTATTACAGACGCACCACTGTTGGAAAACTGCCAAGCATTGACACCTAATTTTTTGAGCTGAGGCAAATCTTGCTCCAGCAAGGTTGACAAATTCTCAATTCCTTGCTCCTTTTTAGTGCTCTTGTCTATATGTTTTTCTATAACATGAAGATATATACTGCCACGTATATTCTCAGGAAAATACAATTTATCAAATCGTTTTCCAGAATCAAATTTCCAACAAATAGAGACACCTTCAAGAAGAATATCCTTCAACAATATAGATGTATTCAAGTCGGTATCAAGGAAAGTGCAATCAAAACATATTGACTCTACTCCTTGTTCCAGGATGTGTAAAGCGAGGCGGTTTGTATCAGTTAAATTCACCTCATCGTCAATGCGAATAACTTCCTGAAGTTCCCAGGATTTGGGTGAGTAAGCTTTGTCATGAATTTGAAAAAAATTGACAAAATTAGCTCTCTTAACCCCATCAGTATAGAAAGGATACATTGGTATTCCTTCCACTGTTTTTCCAAGCAAAAGTTTATCAAAATCCTTACTTGCTAAATCAAGTGAAGCCTGCTTTATCCAGTCTTCTTTATTCGCCTTAGTAAAAGAATCAAAAAGAGATGTTTTATTATGGTAAAGTGATGACATGCAAAAAGTTAGGTAAAAAGTTAGAGAAAATGAACCGATAGTAAATAAAGAACAGACTTTTATATAGTCTAAAAATCAAGGCTAAAAAGATTCAAAAACTTACATATTTAAGCCTGAAAAAATATGAAAATACTAACAAATAATAATAACTATTAAATTTTAATATAGTCAAAATCAATACAAAAATAATTTGATATTCAACTAAATTTCAACAAAAAATATCAGCTTTTTTTTGCAGCCTGACAGCAAAAAAATTTATGAAAAAAAAATAAAAAAAACTCTAACGTTTCACTAATCGCTACTTGCTTTTCAGCATAAGATACTGATATCTAATTTATTGAGCCCAGTATCTTAAAGTAAAGTCTAAATATTTTATATTAAATTTTTCTAATAAATATTTAAACTTAACAGTTATTTGATATGAGAATTTCTACAGCTTTTTAGCTTTAGTTTAGTGTCAAGAAAATGAGTGTTTTTTTGTTTTCTATTTTTTTTTCATTTTTACCAACCCTCGCAAGTTAATTCTCTAGATAAGAGCCTAATTTGTGAACATCAGTCAAAAGAATTTCCGGCATTTATATAATGGTGCCAATAATTGATTATGCTTATGAGCCCTAACCCTATGCTGATGCAAAAAGATCATCAAATCATCTGGAACAACTGTTTACAGATCATAAGGGATAATGTTGGCGAACAAAGTTTTAAGACATGGTTTGCACCCATTAAGCCATTACGCTTAGTCAATAAAACGCTCACTTTGCAAGTACCTAGTCAGTTCTTCTATGAGTGGTTAGAAGAGCACTACGTTTATCTGCTAAGAAAAGCTATTGATGCTGAAATTGGTTTGGATGGACAGCTAGAATATTCAGTGATTGTAGACCAAAACAATCAGAAGAATAGGTCTTTACCAGTCAACTCACCTAATGCAAATATTAACGAATCACCAAACTCAAAAACCTTTCCTAAAAACAGAACGGATCGCAAACTTCAGTCTCAGCATAGCCGGGATTATGATGGCCCTTTTTCATTTCAAAACATTGAGAGTCTAAAGCAGGAATCTCATTTAAATGCAAAATATGATTTTGATTCATATATAGAAGGTGACTGTAACCGACTGGCCAGATCTGCTGGTTATGCCGTTGCTATGAAGCCAGGAAGCACAGCTTTCAACCCACTCATGTTATACGGTGGTGTAGGGTTGGGTAAAACACACTTAGTACAGGCAATTGGTAATGAGATCAAGAAAAGTTTTGAAGGTAAGTTTGTGCTTTATGTATCCTCTGAAAAATTTACTTCACAGTTTATAGAGGCTCTTAAAAACAACAATGTTCAAAAGTTCACCAACTTCTACCTTCAAGTGGAGGTATTAATTATTGATGATATTCAATTTCTATCCGGCAAAGAGAAAACACAGGAAATCTTCTTCCATATTTTCAATCACCTGCATCAGTCCGGAAAGCAGATTATCATGACCAGTGACTGCCCTCCCAGAGATCTTCATGGTTTAACTGAAAGATTAATCTCCAGATTTAAGTGGGGACTTACAGCAGACCTTCAAACACCTGACTTTGAAACAAGAATTGCAATTATTCAGCGTAAGATGCAGAGTGATGGCATGTTTATTCCTGACGATGTTATAGAATATGTGGCTTATAATGTAGACACTAATGTACGAGAATTGGAAGGTATATTAGTTTCATTAATTGCCCATGCCTCTTTAAATGAAAGGAATATTGATCTTGAGCTCACTAAACAGATTCTTAAAAACATAGTCCAGAATACTGAACCGGAGCTCAATGTAGATCAAATTCAGAAAACAACTTCTAAACAATTTAATATCACGCTGGAAGATATAAAGTCCAAAACCAGAAAGAAGGAAGTAGTAATTGCTCGTCAGGTAGCCATGTACTTGTCCAAGGAATACACTAAGCACTCACTAAAAGTTATAGGTTACCATTTCGGAGGTAGAGATCATGCAACAGTGATTCATGCTGTGAAGTGTGTACAAGACATGATAGAGCAAAATACAACCATTGCTGATGAAATCAGGAGCATCAAAACTAAATTGAAGATTAAGAAGTAATCATCAGACTTATGCGCTGCTTATTTTGTATTGCTTTCTTTATTCAGTTACCACTATTTCTCGTCGGACAATCCCTGAATGTATCCAAAAAGCTCATCCTGTCTGCACCTCTTGCTAAGGAAAGCCTTGAGCGATCCATTTTTATCAAAAATTCAAGTAGCAGTGAGGCCAGCATAAATCAATTGTTGATCAGAGGCAGACATGCTACTGATTTTCATTTGAATACAGTAGTAACCTTTCCTCTATCCATTCCTGCTGACGATTCTGTTGAGCTGAGCTTCACATTTAAGCCTAAAGAAAATGTTGGGATACATACATCCACATTGCAAATTAATTCTGCAGCATTTGATGATGGGCATGCCTTGGTTCAGCTGGTTGGACTAGCTAATAAAGGTATGGAAGGAGAAAATGAACCTTCGCTTCATACCATTCTGGAAACACTTGGTTATGCCATTGACATTGGCGGTACTTCACTTAAGCTTGGTACCGAAGACTCCCTCTTAGGTGACGAAGTTCAGCTGAAACAATTTGTAAGTGCCTCAAGTGAAAAAGTACAAATTATTCCTGTGGCTCGTTTTTCTCCAGAAGGTCAGGTTCCTTTTGGATATTATCAAGAAAAAGACAGCCAACTCATGTATAATAAGGTGGGAACTCTATCTGAAGAATATCTTCAACATCAATCTTTATTTCCACGGTTAACTTCAGGAAAGACAAGCTTTGCACCTGATAAAGGAAGTTTCGGAATATTTATCTCAACAGATTCGCATGCTACATATACTGATTATACTCTGAACACCGAAGTTGAGCATGCCTGTAGAGTTTACCCACTAAAAGACAGTGATGGCAATACTATTGAAAATCATTACCTGATCTGTTTTGAGGAAGCTACAAATGGTGATTATCAGGATTTTGTGTTTGTGATCAGTAACGTCAGTCCATATTTAGCTCCCTAAGCTTTTTTCAATTCCATGATAGTAATTTCTGGTAAAATACCTATTCTTCCGGGAAATACTAAATAGCCATAGCCGCGATTCACATATAGATACTGTTCTGCCTGCTGGTACAGGCCAGCCCATTGCTTATAGCGATATTGCACCGGGCTCCACTTAAAGTCACCGATTTCAATACCAAACTGCATTCCATGCGTATGCCCGGCAAACATAATATCAATGTCTTTGTACTCCTGACGTACTTGCGCATCCCAATGGCTGGGATCATGGGATAATAAAAGCCTGACCGGAGCATCCTGAGTGCCTTTGTAAGCCTGATCCAGCCTACCGTATTTTGCAAATCCGCCGGTGCCCCAGTTCTCAATACCCAGTATTGCAATTCTGTCGCTGCCCTGTTGTAAAAAGCGATTATCGTTCATCAACAAATCCCAACCCATCTGCTTATGCACCTGTATCAGATTTTGCAGGTTTTTCCTTTTCGCATCTGCAGATTGCCAATTGGCATAATCACCGTAATCATGATTTCCTAAAGTAGAATATACCCCCAGAGGAGCTTTCACCTTGCTGAAAATATCCTGATACTCTTTAACTTCATCTGCTCTGTCATTTACTAAGTCGCCAGTAAAAAAAATAAAATCAGGTTTTTCTGCTAACAACATATCTATACCACCTTTCACTGCAGTTTTGTTAAAAAAACTACCGGAGTGAATATCTGAAATCTGGGCTAAGCGTATGCCGTCAAAGCTGGTTGGGAGGTTTTTGAGGTAAACAGTTTTCTTTCTTATTCGGTAGTCATGAGCACCTGAAATAATTCCGTAACCCATTGTAAGGGCTGGTACAGCAGAGACCACAAGTGAAGATTTTACTAAAAAATCTGATCTGGAAATACCACCTCCCTGTGATGCATTGTCAGTGGAGGAAGGTGCAAATTGTGCCCACACCCAACGTACTGCTCTTCCAACATCATCTACCATCAGAAAGACTACTCCAAAGATTTTAGAGAAGTAGTTAACGAAGATGAACGAAAAAATAATGGTCCGCATATCTCTCCCCATCTCCGTTTTCCCTCCCAGGTTATAGTAAAGAAACCCGCTGATGCTTATTATGGTAACTGCCCAATATAGAATATAAATTACTTTTCTCCAGCTACCTGAAAGCTCATCAATGAGTGAACGAACAGCCTGAAAGACATACCAGTCCATTATAAAGAAAAGCAAAGCTACAATACCTACAAATGTCATTCTATTCATACTAAACTCTTTACAAAAATAAACCCATCTAATATGTAGATGGGTTTATCGCTTATTTATTGTTTGGGCTAAGAAACTTTAGCCACTTTTCGTTTGTCAAATGCTCTAATTTTTATTTTATCAACCAGGAGATACATAACAGGAACTACTACCAACGTTAGGAAAGTAGCGAAAACTAACCCAAAGATTACCGTCCAGGCCATTGGACCCCAGAAATCCGCATTGGGTCCACCGTAATAAATTTGAGCGTCAAAGTCAGAGAATAGTGTAAAGAAATTAATATTCAAACCGATAGCTAATGGTATGAGTCCCAATACCGTTGTAATAGCAGTTAAAAGTACCGGACGTAGCCTCACTCTCCCTCCATCTATGATACTATTTAGTATTTCGTGATAAGGTAATATTTCGTCTTCAGCCACATTTAACTCAGATCTACGCCTTTCCCTGATCAGATTGGTATAGTCAATGAGCACGATAGCATTGTTGACCACAACACCTGCCAAAGAAATAATACCAATTCCTGTCATGATCACTACGAAGCTCATATCAAATATTACTAATCCCAGGAATACACCTATTGTACTCAATATTACTGAAGTCATGATGATGAAAGGGGTCATAACGGAATTGAACTGGGAAACAATGATAAAGAAGATGAGCATAACCGCTATCATCAATGCGTTGAATAAGAACTGGCTGGATTCTTCCTGCTCTTGCTGCTCTCCGGTAAAGCTCACTTCAAAGCCTGCCGGAATATCAATATCCCGCACGACATCCTGTATACGCTGATTAATTTCAGTCGCATTATATCCTTGCAATACATTTGAGGAAAGCGTAATCACTCGGTCCAGATCTTTTCGCTTAATAGAACCATAAGTAGATGAATATTTCAGATCCACAACCGAAGAAATAGGAATCTGACGCATATTTCCCTGATTGTCACGGAATGTGATACTCTGATTAATCAATGCATCTACATTGTACCTGTATTCCTGAGCTAGTCTCAGTTGAATGGGATAGTCATCTTCCCCTTCTTTAAATTTAGATACCTCAAGCCCGAAAAGCGCAGTCCTTAATTCATTGGCGATGGTTGAAGTTGAAAGCCCGAAACGGCGTGCTTTATCCCTATTAATATCCACCAGGAGTTCAGGCTTTCCTGTCTCCAGATCTTTCTTCAATTCTTCAATCCCCGGGATATTTGCCTGTTCTATCTGCCCTTGTATTTTATTGGCTACTGCTATTAACTGATCGTAATCCTCACCGCTAATCTCTATATTGATAGGCTTACCTACCGGCGGACCAGTTTGATCTTTGTCTACAGTAATTTCAGCTCCTGGAAACTGACTTACCATATCTCTCACATCATCCATTACTTTAGCAGTAGAAATGTCGTTCCGTAATTCATAATCCAGAAAAGAAATATTAATTCTGGCTTTATGAGGAGTATTTCCAGGGCTAACGCCTTCATTTGGATCATTGGCATTCTCACCCACCTGGGTAATCACTGCCTCTACAATTGAATCGTAAGGCTGGAGTACTTTGGTTAATTCATCTTCTATTCTCAGTGTAAGTTCGTTGGTAGCTTCTATGTCTGAGCCTATAGGTTTTTGAACAAATATGTTGATATAATTGGGTTCATTACTGGGGAAAAATTCAACCAATGGCTGCTTAACTACAACCAATCCAATAGAGAAGAACAATAGTAAAACCGTTCCGAAAAAAACGAAATACGGATTCTTACCTCTTAAAGAAAATGTGATGGTTTTGGTATATACTTTTTCCATCCAAGTAAGAAAATGTTCCTGAAACCACTTGATGGAAGGTACGAACACATACAGATTAAGTGGTATAAGAAGCGCTGCCAGCATAAGCAAATTGGCAATCGTAAATACCTGAAATAAATAAAACGGGATAGCTAACACAGCCAGAATACCAGCGGTGATCATTAATTTTTTCCGTTTTCTTTTGGTTAGACTACTTCCTACCCTCATATACATAGATGTAAGCACAGGGTTGATCACCAGGGCTACAAATAGTGAAGAAGAAAGTACGATGATCAGCGTAATCGGCAGATAGCGCATAAACTCTCCGATAATACCACTCCAGAAAGCCAAGGGTAGAAAAGCTGCAAGTGTAGTAGCTGTAGAAGTAATAATAGGCAACGCGACTTCACCTACACCTTCTTTAGCAGCTCTGATGGATGAATAACCTTCCTGCATCAGGCGGTAGATATTTTCCACTACCACAATACCATTATCTACCAGCATACCTAAAGCCAATATCAGAGAAAATAGCACCATCATATTGATTGTGACATCAAGGAAGCTCAGTACCATGAATGACATAAACATAGAAAGAGGAATGGCTATACCTACAAAAAGTGCATTTCTAAGATTCAGGAAGAACATCAGCACTATCACTACGAGTATAACCCCAGAGATTATACTGTTCTCCAAGTTATTCAGCATGGACTTGGTAGACTTAGACTGGTCATTGGTGATCAGTATTTCCAAATCAGGAGGGAAGCGGTTCTCCTGCGCTTCAGCAACAATCTCTTTTATTTTATCTGAAGCTGCTACAAGGTTTTCACCTCTTCTTTTTACAACACCTAAGGTAACAACTGGATTATTATTCATACGAGCGTAACTGCTGCGCTCTTCATAGGTATCTGAGACAGATGCCACATCCCTGACGTACACAATGTCACCACCTTCATGCTTAACTATTACATCTTCAATTTGATCAGCCTCAGTAAATTCTCCAGCAACCCTTAGGGATCTTCTAAATTCATCAGCTTTAATGTTACCACCCGAAATTGTTACGTTCTCTGCAGCAATGGCATTCTGAATATCAGAAAAAGAAACTTCCATCGCCTCCATCTGGTACGGATTTGCATTGACCTGAATTTCACGCTCCATCAATCCGCTGATATTTGCTTCCTGTGTTTCCGAAAGTGATTCAATTTCATCCTGAAGATATTCAGCGTATTCTTTCAGTTCGTTGTTACTATAATCACCCGAAATATTAATATACATGATAGGCAGATCCTGTAGATTGATTTCAAATACATTAGGATCTTCGTCCAAATCAGTAGGCAGTTCACTCTTTGCCTGATCCACCTTATCTTTTACATCCTGTAAAGCTTTAGCAAGGTCAACATCCGGTGTAAATTCAACAATGATGGTAGAGTAATCCTGAATTGAAGTGGAAGTAATGTTGTCTACTCCAGTTATACCTTTGATTTCTTTCTCAATAGGACGAGTAACCAGATTCTCAATATCCACAGGTGAATTACCAGGATAGGGCGTACCTACATAAATGGTAGGGAATACTACTTCTGGAAAGCTTTCCTTGGGCATAGTTACATAGGATGTGATTCCTAGTACGGCAATTATAAACCCAAGAATAAGGATACTGGTCCGATTATTAACAGCCAAAGAGCTTAGACCAAATTCTCTTTTGATGTCTTTTTTTTGGTTGTCCATGCCTATCTAAATATCAGAGATAAATATTTTAATTATTTGAAGAGACTGCACTGCCTGTCCTACTCAGATCGGCAATTTTTACTTCTCCTCCTTCTGCTACTTCACGTGCCCCCTCATTGATTATCTGATCACCTTCTTCCAAACCTGAGGAAATCATGGTTTCATTACTATATGTCATTCCTCTTTCAACACGCTTTTTCATAGCCGTCATACCATTTTCAGTTTGGTTAGCCACAAATACATAATCTCCACGATTGTCGCTCTGTATCAGATTAGTGGGAACCACGATAGCATCATCCTGCTGGAAATCTTTAATTTCCAAAACTGCTAAGAGATTAGGCCTTAACAAACTAGCCTCTTTGGGTAGTTTGACTTGTATCTCAAAAGTTCTGTTATTTTCGTTGATAACCTGACCAACCGAGCTTATAGATGACTCTATAGTTTTGTTTAAAGAAGGAAATCTTACAGTTACTGAATCTCCTTTTTCAAATTCGCCTAAATAAGCCTCTGATACATCTGCTACTATGTACATTTCTTCAAGGCTTACCAGTCTTAACATGGGAACTCCTGCCATGGTCACTTCCCCTTCTTTGACAAAAACCTCATCAATAGTTCCACTAAAAGGAGCATGAAGTATATAGTTGTCCAGTTGGGACTGTGCTGAAGCCAGCCTTCTTTCCAGAGATTCTTTGTTATTTTTGGCCTCCAGATACTGCATTTCCGTACCAATCTCCTGGTTCCAGAGATTGGACTGACGCTCATAACGTGTGTTGGCTAACTCCAATGAGGTTCTCAACTCATCTATATTTCTTCTGATGGTTTCCGCATCCTGTGTGATCAGGACTTGTCCTTTCTTAACCATATCCCCTTTCTCAACATTGACGCTGGTTACTTTAGCAGATGCCTCAGAGTTGATAGTCACATTCCTATCAGAGGCTACATTTCCACTTACATGAATAAAGTGTTTAAATTCTTTATGCTCTACAGGCATGGTAGTAATCAGAGTAGCATTGTTGCTGGCAAGTGCAAAATCTGGATCCTCAGAAGCAATTTCTTCTTCCAGAGTTGAAATTTTACTTTGCAGCTCTTTTATCTCATTCTGGTACTCCTTGAGCTGGTTTTTTTTAGCTTCTACACCTTCATCCTGCTGTCCACAGGCTACTGCCAAAAGTGCAAGGGGGGTAAACAAATAAATAAATACTCGGTTCATCATATATTTATATTATTCTTGATCATTAATAAGTTTTCCTAAAGCCTTTTCCAGATCTACTTTTGCAATTAAAGCATCGTACATTGCACTATAATAATTAGTTTCTGCTTGTTCCAATGCATATTGAGCATCTGTAACTTCAATGTTAGAACCGATACCTTCCTGATATTTTATCTTTGTAACTCTGAAAACTTCTTCAGCTAATTCCAGATTTTCTCGCTGGACCTGTAAGTTTTTGATACTGTTTTCTAATTCTACTCTAGCCTGTACAATTTCCAGATCTATACTGTTCTTCAACTGACTTGAGGAATTTTGAATCTGCTGTAACTGAAGCTTATTTTTTTGAATTCGGTTGTACTTTTGCAGGCCATCAAAAATAGGAATACTTAGATTAAGCCCCCATGAACCTAATTCGTTCCAGCGACTTAAATCTGTAAGACGACCTAAGTTATCAGCTCCGTTGTTGTACCCAAAATTAGCATTAGCAGTTATTTTAGGTAAATATTGAACCCGATTGTTTTTGATGTCAAGTTCAACCAATTGCTCATTGACCTGCAATTTTGCGAACTCAAATCTATCCTGATATTGAAAATCATTACCATCTTCTACGGACCAGTTTTCTTCAATATCTTTTATCGTTTCAGATAATTCAATCTCAGAATCAATCGGCATTCCCATCTGAAATTTCAGGAGTAATAGACTGACTTCAGTTGAGCGAAGAGAATTTTCAAACTGAGTCTTGGCATTATTAAATTGAACTCTAATACGGTCGACATCTATTTTCTCAGCAAAGCCATTCTCATACATAAGGTTAGTCTCATTTAGAAGAGAGTCCAACCGCTGATAGTTGTTTTCCAAATCAGCTGACCTTTCCTGACTTACTAAAGCAGTATAGTAAGCTTTTGAGACCTGCTCGGCTATATTGCTTTTGGTCAATAAGTAATCTTTTCTTGCTAATTCGGAATATACACGAGCAGCTTTCAAACCAACAAAGTAGGCCCCATCAAAAATCATCTGGCTTGCATTAATGGTGGCATTTGATTGGTGCTGAATACCAAATCTTAAAGCTACTTCTTCATCGGAGGGAGTTTGTCCACCATTGCCTCCCCCCCCTACAAAATTACCAGCACTAGCGGGAAGGTATACTGTAGGTACGGCAAAGTTATTTGTATAAGTAACTGATGCATCAATTTGGGGGAGACCCTGTGCTTTGGTAACTCCTACATCCGCTTTGGCTATTTGAATATCCAATAATGCATTTTGTATGTTTTCACTATTGACAAAAGCATATTCAAGACATTCCTCCAGGCTCATAGCGCCATTAATTGCTGTAGTATCAGACTGCTGAGCATGCAGTGGAAATGCAAATGCTACAAGCAAAATAACTGAAGCAGTAAAAAATTTAAATTTCATTAGAATTCTTTTTTTCCTGATAATGATTTAATGTATCCAAACCTTTTTTTGTCAAAATGCCGTGTACAAAATGATCAAATAACTGACGTTGCACTTCTTTAAAATTAAATTTTTCTCTGGGAAATAAGTCAGCATCGTATGCCATCTGTATTTCTTCCAAACGCAGAAGTGAAAGCACTTCAACATCAATTTCCTGCCTGATATAACCTTCTTTTTTTCCTCTGTTCAGAGTATCCATAAGAGAGAATAAAAAGACATTTTCTTTAAATTTCAGATAAATCTCCCAGGCATTTCTATGATACCTTTGCAGATCAAAAAGCACTGAAGGATTGACACTTTGCCCATGTTCACGGATGTACTTTGAAAGAAGTATTAATTCCTGTATTACATCCCTTGCCTCTGATTTGATTCGGTTGATTTGTTCCCCTTCTCTTTCCATTACCCTTTCGGTAACCAGGCAAACAATTTCATCCTTATCTCTAAAATGTTGGTAGATTGTTTTCTTGGATATTGCTAATTTCTTGGAAATATCATCCATCGTCACACTTCTCACACCGTAGGCTAAAAAAAGATCCTCCGCCACCTGTGCAATTTGTTCTTTACTCTCCACTTTTGTACATCAAATATTTGTAAATACAATTTCACTAAGGAAACTAAAGAGTTTTTCTTAGTTTCTAAGGGCGTCTAACGATGAGTAAAAGCAGTAAGTTTTCTTTTACTCTATTTTTTTTCAAAAAATTTTTCAGTTCTTTCGTTGGCTTTGAGTTTTAATTATTCATTCACCTTTAATTGCTAAGTGGTAAGTAAGTTTGTACACTTTAAAGAAGTCACTTTACACTATCTCAAATACGGATATGGCAGTGAAGCTCTCATATGTTTTCACGGTTACGGACAGAACGCTTCTGTGTTTCAACCGCTGGCAGAAGCATTAGGCTCAAAGTATACTCTCTACTCATTTGATTTATTTTTTCATGGTAAAAGTGAATGGAAAGACTGCGGGTTACCTTTATCATCTGATTTTCTAGCTCAGATATTTGAGTACTGGATCAATCAGGAGAAATTAACTGATATTAACTTTTGCGGATACAGCCTTGGTGGAAAAATAATAATAAGTCTGCTACAGAAGACTAAAATACAAGTAAAAAAAATTCTACTCATCGCACCAGATGGAATAAAAACCAACTTTTGGTATGATTTAGCTACTTATCCCTATTGGGCTAGAAGAATATTTAAATATACAGTAGAACATCCATCAGCATTCTTCAGAATCGTAGATGTATTGGGTGATATAGGTGTACTTGATAATGGTGTAGTCAGATTTGCAAAATCTCAAATGAATGATAGGACTAAAAGAGAAAAGGTATATAACACTTGGCTTATATACAGAAAGCTTAGGCCAGAGCTTCAAACCTTGTCTAGAAAAATCAATGCTGAAGATATTTATCTTGTATTGTATCTGGGCAAATTTGATAAAATCATCACCTTTAAAAGAGTACAACCTTTACTAACGCAATTAAATCAATATGACTTCTTTTTACTTAACAAAGGTCATAACAATCTCATTAAAGAGGTTGCCAAAGATAAGTCTTTGAATTTCTAATTACTTTTTTTTAGTACTGATTGTTTTCCCTTTTGTGCTCAATGTAAAGAAATCAAAATCAATAAGATAAGCACAGGAAAAACTAAAAACATGGTTTGAATAGTTTAGATCATCATCAAACCCGAGTATATCAATATATTGAGTTTCAGGCTTTGCCATATTAGTATGCCCAAAAGTATACCTAAAATCTAACATGATGTGATGCTTTTGGATAGGCAACATTGCTCCTATTCCTACATCCACCCCCAATAAAAAACGATTGGGATGTGTAACTACCACGACATTTTCACTGGCTTCTGCTTGGTCAAATGCAATGGAATAATGTAGTTCATCCAAATTATATTCAGCAATTTCTCCGGTTTGTAATACACCATTACCTCCTAACCAGTAAGAAACATTTGGCCCTGCATTAAAATAAAGCTGGTTAAATCCTATCGGATAAGAAACTCTTAACAAAACCGGAAGCGAGATAAATTTGTACTTTTCTTGGTTGAAGTCATTATTTTCAATCCCTTTCAATCGCTTAGTTACCTGATTATAAAGAATTTCTGTTTGAAGAGACAACAAATCGCTTACCTTGATATTGCTCACTAAGCCTGCATGATAACCCAATCCAAAATTGCTATTGTACCTGTCGTAGTATTCTTTATTATCATATACTGCCCGGCTAGCCTGTACTCCCACCTTTGGTCCAAACCTTACTATCTGCGCATGAGCAATGTTGGCTTGGGCAAAAAGAAAAAAAAGTACAATTATTAATATAGTTTGAGTCTTCATTGTGGATAGAAATATGGTTTGAATGAAATCCTTTCAGCTTACCTCATCACTAATTTTTTTCTGTTGATTTTGTGAAAATCCTGTAAAAGCTAAGTATTTCACAAATTTTACTAGCTATTATTATACCATTCGCCACACATTTTCCTTCACCTATTTAAGCTTTATTACATAAGCTTTAAACATTATTATTCTTTAATATTAGATTAATACAATTATTCATTGGATTACCATAAACTATGACATTGTAATATTCTAATAAATAATAGACTTAAAATTATTATGCTAATTCCTTTCTTTACATAAATTATTGTATCGAGTGAGTAGGTATGCTCTTTACTTAAATACCTGACCATTATGAAACACTTATACAAATACTTAAGCATAATATTCTTTTTATTTTCATTTACCGCACAGGCTCAAGTTGAAGAAATCTGCGGAGATGAAATAGATAACGATGGGAATGGTTTAATTGACTGTGCCGATTTAGCTGCCCAATGTTATCTAGTGGATCCTAATTGTGCAATTGAATCAGACTGCGGAAATGGTATTGACGATGATGGTGACGGCTTTGTAGATTATTATGATGGTGACTGTCTTGATGATCCGGATAATCCTAATGATTATATCACTATTAAGCCTGATTGTGAAGCGCAACCTGTAGGTAACGTTTTCGAAATAGAACCTGCATGGGATTCAGGTAATCAAACCAGTGCAGCCCTAGGCATGCCCAGTGTAGCCGATCTAGATCAGGATGGCTATCCTGAAGTTATCAGCATGAACAGTGAAACAGGTTGGCTATATATTATAGATGGCCGAACCGGCAACACGTTAAATCAAGTGAGGGTCAAAAACGGAGGAGTATTTGCCTATCCCGCTGTCGGAGATGTAGATGGTGACGGTTTTGGTGAAATATTTACGATTGATCTCAATGGGGTTATCAGAGTTTATGAGCATGACCTTACTTTAAAATGGAGTGCTACCAGTACTTTTACAGGATTTGGAAGACCTCTAGCCCTGGCAGATTTTAATCAGGACGGTAAAGCAGAATTGTATTCAGTGAATGAAGTCTGGGATGCCGAGACTGGTACACTTTTAATCAAAGGCAGTCATGGCAGCAGTATGTATGCTTCTGCAAATAACTGGTATACTGAGCTTAACGCAGTTCCTGTAGCGATAGATATTATTCCTTCTTCCCCAGGTTTAGAGCTAGTTGTTGGTCATATCATTTATACAGTCAATATTACGAATTCTGGAGGTACTGCCGGAAACAGTCTTTCAGAAGCTATGAATATGGATGATGCAGGTAATAAACCAGCTGGTTATGCGGGTTATCATCCTGCCGACGCTGACTGGGGCAATCAGAACTATAGCCAAACTGCAGTAGTAGACTATAATCTTGATGGCAATCTTGATGTGATTATGGGAGGAGCCAACGGAGGTCATGATGGTCCTACTACTGCCTTCTTTTGGGACATTGCTAATGATGAAGTAAAAACTTTTACTATTTTAAGGCCAGGCAATACAATTCCAGGCAGTATTAGAGCCACATTTGAAGATGAAAACGGCAATAATTGTGATAATGGAGACCTTTGTTACTGGGAGAGAGGCTTAGGGAATATCAATATTGCGGATATTGATAACGATGGGCAATTGGAGGCTACTTTTATGTCTGGTTCCTCATTATACGCAATAGAAACAGATTTTACTGAAAAGTGGGCTAACCATGATGATTTCTGGGAATCTTCATCGGGTGTAACCGGCACTACAGTTTTTGATTTTGATGGTGATGGATCTTCGGAAATTGTTTATAGAGATGAAATCAATCTATATATAGTAGATGGAACTACAGGTACTCCTTTAAACTTATTAACAAATACCTTTTGTAGTTCCCAGACCCAAGGTGACTACCCTATTGTAGCTGATGTTGACGGTGATGGAGAAACTGAGATTATTGTTTCTTGTGGAGAAGCTGAAAACATTTTTGGAACAGCACCTGGCGCCACCAGTGGTACAAGAACCAATGGTTTTATCCGTGCTTATAAGGCTGCAGGAGGTAACTATTGGGTTCCTTCCCGTGCGCTCTGGAATCAGACTAACTATTTTAATGTCAATATCAACGACAACCTTACTATCCCGAGATATCAACAGGCGCACCATCTGAATTTTGCTCAGATTTGTAATGACCCAAGTGCTCCTGTATTTGCCCTCAACAAATTCTTAAATCAATCACCCAGGATAAGTTACTGTGGGCAGCTTACATTCCCTTCTCCTAAACTGGACTTTGCAGACGATGGTGTGGTGATCACCCCTCCCGTTTGTCCGGATGATCAGTTTGAAGTCAGGGTAGTATTTCAAAATAATGGTGATCAGGCAATTTCAAAGCCTGTTCCTATTTCCTTTTATGCTGAAAACCCCACTAATTCATTCAGTAACACTGATGAAAGTCCTTACCTGGAAACCGTAGAAATTGATGTACCGGGTGGAATTGACATTGACGAAAAGATAGATACTACCTTTACAGTAAATGCAATCAGAGGAGCGTTTACACTTTTTGTATCACTAAATGATATAGGGCAAAAAGACAGTACTGGCGCACCTATGACCAATGAAACTTTTTATCCACTTACCAAATTAAATGGTACAATCCGTGAATGTGATGATACCCCAACCATTATTAGTAAAGCGGTAAACCCTCTTCCATTTGACCTTAAAGCTGTCAAGTTAAGGGACAACAGAAACTGTCCAGGAGAAGTAGCCTTTAATAATGGTGAAGTACAGGTTTTAGCTCCTGACGATACTCCATTTCCTGCATCTGATTATTCATTTACCTGGACCAATATAAGCACTGGTCAGGTGATTAGTAATGATGCTTTAGTAACCGGGCTTGACTCAGGTACTTATCGTGTAGTGGTAGAATATACTGCTGTGGGCTGCGTGGGTAATGCTGATACCGTAAGAGTCGAGAAATTTGAAGATTGGCCCGATACCCAGGTGATTACTTTGGAAGAGCTGCAACCAGTGTCTAGCTGTACACCTGGCACTGCCGACGGTATTGCCAGGGTACTCATCAACGGCAGCGCTGTTGATGAAACGCAATACGAAATTGAATGGGAAGATGAGCAGCAGGCCGGAGTCCTGGCAATTGGTGATACTGCGACCAATCTAAAGCCTATTCTCTATAAAGTTACTGTAACCAATAAACTTACTGGTTGCTCTGATAGTGAGACTATAGATATGACTTTGGACTTGCCTGTTATGAAAGTGCCCACTGTAACAGCAAATCAAAACTGTAAAAATCCTAATGGTTCTATAACCGCAAAAGTTGAAGGTTCCAAAAGTGACTATGAATATATCTTAATTCAACATTCTCCCATACAAGATACATTAACAGTACATAATAATGGGGCTTTTACCGGTTTAGCAGCAGGTATTTATGAATTAAGAGCTTTTGACCCAGCAACTGAATGTGGAAAATACAGCAATGGGATTGAAATAGAACTGATAGATCAAAAAGCTATTGATGATCTTACTATTGAAATTGCTAGTCCCCAGACAGCTTGTGAAGCGCCTTACAATGGTCAGTTGAGAGCCATGGTAGATGATGAAAGCAAGTACGATTTTGTGTGGTATCTCGGTACAGTTACTACCGGACCAAGTGCAGTTGTTGTAGGAAATGCTGCTACAACACCTGATACATTGAGCACCAATCTGACTAATGGTATCTACACTGTAGTGGTAACGCATAAAACTACAGGTTGTATAGCTTCAGCTGATACTACTTTAACTGAAACAATCGTAAAACCTGTAGTTGCTACAACTAATATTGACATTATAAAACACCAGACAGAGTGTAATCCCGATGGAGAAGTACAGTTTAGTGTGGGGACTTCTAACGAAACCAATGGGTATATTTTTCATCTCATGAAAGGCAGTGATACATTGTCTACAAATGAAACTGGTTTGTTCACTGGTTTAGAGGAGGGGAGATATTCTGTTGAAGTACAAAATAAAATAACAAAATGCTCAGCAGACAACACACCAAGTTTTGATATTTTAGACCAAATACCTGCCTTTGGGCCTGTAAATATTGATTACTCACATCTGACAAGCTGCAATCCATTATCACCTGATGGAGGGGCTAGCCTTGAGGTAAAAGGTACTACAAGTGGATATACATTTTATTGGTATGAAGGAACGGATACAACCACTCCGTTGAGTCCTCAGCCTACCACTTCATATCAGCTCATTGACGCTCCAGCGGACGATTATACTGTATATATCACTCATCCCAGCACTGGCTGTGATACTTTAGTAAATCTAAGAATTCAGGATCAGACCGAGCTTTATCAGGATTCAATAGAAATTGTAAGTGTTACTCCACAAAATAATTGTGACCCTAAACCTAAAATTGGTTCAATCACCGCTGGCCTTATAAAGTCAGTGAATGGAGATCCTCCGATGATATCAGACTATACTTTTACCTGGTATAGAGGCAGCAAAGATGATGTCATAAATAATGCCGCTACTGAAATAATTGGAGAAACTGGGCCAACCATAGATGGATTAGATGCTGGAACCTATGCAGTTACTGCTCAAAGAAAAGATGGTTGTGATGTACTCAACGTTATTGATGCAACAGTAGAAGATCTCCGTAATTTTCCTAAGCCTGATATCCAGGTAAAAATCGTTGAACAAAGCTCTTGTGACTCTGATAACCCTAATGGTAGACTTGAAGCCAATGTAGGTAATTTAACCGCAGGTTTTACTTTTAACTGGTATCGTAATAACAACGGAATCCCTGATCCGGTAGCTATGAACACACCAATTGCGGATAACTTACCAACCGGCAATTATATCCTGGAAGTTATCCGTGATGCTACAAATTGTAGCATGGATACCACCATTACTTTGGAAGATAATATTGCTGTGGGAAGCGAAATTGAACTGATTGTTAACTCTTCACCTGTTACTGGCTGTGAACCTAACAATGGTGAGATGGAAGTGACAGATGTTATTGTGAAAGGGACAAGTACCAGTGGTCAAGCTGACTATACTTATGACTGGTACAGAATTATTGAGCCTGGTGTTGATTCTGTATTAGTAGCCAGTAATACCGGACCTACTTTGTCAGGCATGAGTGAAGGTGATTATTCGGTAGTCGCTACTAATGACACCACTTCTTGTAATTCTATTGCCTGGCCAGTTACCATTACCAGAGATCCTAGTCTTGATATTACTTTTAGTTTTAATGCAAAAAATCAGGATTCTTGTGTACCTCCTGATGGTGCTCTGGAAGTCCAATTTCCAGGAGGAGAAGATATCAATGACTTTACTTATCAGTGGTATCTTGGACAAGATACTACTTACTACAAAATTGAAGGAGAAACATCTCATATATTGGATGAGGTAAGAGCTGAATTCTACACGGTTGCTGTAACCAGTAAGTCTACTGGTTGTACGACAATCAATTATTGGGAAATACCTCCCGGTGCTGACTTGCTCCCCATTCCAGGCCCAACACCAACCATTGTAGCATCCAGCTCTTGCGATCCTTATAATGGTACCATCAGCGTTGAAGTAGATCCAGGGGTTCTGTCTTCCGGGGATTACGCTGCAAATAGTTACACTCAGGATGACTTTTATTTCTATTGGTTTGAGGGTACTAGAATTTTGCGAGAGGATGTTCATCCTGAATTTGATCATCCTGATAATTACAAACCGTTATTTGAGCCTACTGCCGCTGACAACAGAAATATGATTACAGGTTTAAAACCGGGGGAATATACGGTTATCATCGTGGATGTAAAAAATGGTGTAGATAATCCCGGATGCCGTTCAACTGCCAAACATACCTTTGTGGTTCCTGCCGATGCTTTCAAACCCAATGTGATTAGTGTGTCAGCTAAGGATAATATCATGTGTGGTCCTACTGGTGATGGTTTTGTAAGTGTAGAAGTAGATAAAAAAGCAGGAGATATAACTACTAATAGCGGTTTTGATTTTTACTGGTTTAATAGTGATGTGGTAGGTTTAAGCACTGCAGCAGATTATACCTCTACAGATGTTGCTGCTCCTTTTGAGTCAACCTACAATAATATTACAGGTGGTGAGTACACAGTGCTCATCGTTGACAAAGAAACTGGTTGTGATACTACTATATTCAGAAAAATTTATGATAAAGCCGTACCTCCTGAAATACAGGGTACTTCAGTAGTGGCACAAAGAGATTGTGCTGCACAATTTGGTAGTATTGAGGTTACTACTCTATCTAACGGATATGCGCTAAGCGATCATGACTTTTACTGGTATGATAGTGAAGCTAATCTTACTGCTGATTTACCTTATAAAGTTGGAAATACAGGTACTCCAAGCGATTGGGAATCAACCGGTCTTGCCACAGGATACTACTGGATAGTAGCTAAAAGCAAATTGACCAATTGTATCTCCATTCCTGAGAAGGTCTTTGTACCCGATAACCGCCACTATCCTGTTGTGCAATTAGATACAAAAGAACCCTACACTCGTTGTGATGGTATAGGTGATGGTTCTATTACCGTAAGTTTGTCAGATACACCTAACCCTGGAGCAGCAAAATTTGATATTACCTGGACCAGTTCAGTTCCTGGTTTTACTACAGTGGTTGAAAATGGTGTAACTACAAGTACATTATCCAATTTACTTCCGGGAAGGTATGATTTTGAAGTAATTAACAATGATACCGGATGTCCATACAGAGGCTACTACGAAGTAGAAACTGAACCCATCAATCCTGTTCTCTTAGCTAATGCTTTTGACCTGAAGCATGTAAAAACTTGCCAGAATGATGGAGCCATTACAATAACTGAAGTTGAATTTGATGGTGTGGACACAGGAACTTCTGGTACTGATTTTACTTTTGAATGGAGGTATGGTAGCAATGATGCTGCTGGAGCTACAGCCTTCAACGATCTGGTTACACCAGGAGGAGTAGTTATTTCACCTACTGGTCATAGTATTACTAACCTTCCCGAGGGGGATTACTATGTGTGGGTAACCCATGCTTATGGTTGTAGATCTGTCAGGAGCAAACATTTTGAAATTTCAGATAACTCTACTCCTCCTATAATCAAAAAGAATTTCATTGACACAGATATACTTTGCGATGGTGTGTTTGATGGTGAAATAGAAGTAAGAGGTGAAGAGGACGGTCCAGAATTACCAACTAATGGCTATACTTTCACCTGGTATGATAGTAATGGCATCCAGTTTTTTCAGGAAGATCAACCAGAGGTTTCAATCCAAACTGGATTAGAAGCAGGAACCTATACTATTGAGATATTGAATAAAGATACTCAGTGTAGTTCAAACAGATCATTTGAAGTAAAAGGTGAGTACAGATTACCTGTACTATATGTAACTAAAATTGCTGATCAGTCATATTGCTATGGAAATGGTGAAGCTGAAATAAATTCTATTGTGGATAGGGATGGAAACGAGCTTAGCTTAAATAACTTTACTTACCACTGGTATGAAAGTGATCAGGTTACAGAAATAATCACATCTCAATACGGATTGAATGCTGATAAGATTTCTGCAGACAGTTTATTTGCAGGCACTTATTTTGTTATAGCTGAGGATAATGTTAGCAATTGCAGAACATATCCAGTACAAGTCACTATAGAGGATACCTCTGAACCTTTAATTGTTGTACTGGATGATATCTCCGATCCTATTCTTGCCTGTGATCCCTCAAATTTCCCTGAGGGTGAAATTGAAATTAATGTTAGAAACAGTAATACTGTGATCTCCAGTTGGTATGCTGGAAGTACTATTACTAATCTGGCAGATAGCATTGCTGGCTTCAATAACTCATTAGAGATTGAAAATCTTGTCCCCGGACAATATACTATATGGGTACAGGATACTCTTAGCGGTTGTAGTACTACTCGTACTTACACTATTGAAGGAATAGAAGTGCCCATTACTTTGAGTACTTCATCAAGTAACTTCAGTAGCTGTATTCAACCTGATGGAAAAGTAGCCGCTAACATTAATGGAGGTAGTGGTGACTATATCATTACCTGGTATAGCGGAAGTGGTACTGATTTACAACAACTACCTTTTGCAAATGATAATACCCTGATAGAAGGTTTGACAAATGGAACCTACACTGTAGTAGTGCAGGACAGAATTGAACCTTATTGTCAAGAGTCAAAAGCAGAGATTGTCATAGAAGACAGCAGAGGTGAGGAAATCATGGTGACTATCAATAATGATTTTCAGATGACCAACTGTGACGATAGTCTTCCCAATGGTCAACTTAGTGCTTCGGTAAATGGAGAATTATCACGATACAACTTCTTTTGGTACAATGGTACTGATACTAACAGTAAACCCATTGCTACTGGTCCGGTGATCGCTGAACTCCTTCCTGGAGAATATACACTTCTTGCACGAGATAAAATTACAGGATGTATCAGCAGACCGTTTACCGGAGAAGTAATAGCGGCACCTGATACTACTATTGTTCCTGCTCCTTTTGTGAGTAGTACTCCGGTGACACGCTGTGACACACCAAACGGAACTGCTACTGCTGTAATGGACAGTACTTTTATTGAGCCTGATGTGGATTATGAGTATAACTGGTTTGATGCAGACGGAGAGCTGGTATTTAGCAGTTCCAGAACAAATACTGCTAATTTCTTAAGTGCCGGTGAATATTCCGTAACAGTAACAAATGTACTGACAGGATGTAGTTCACAAAGTACCACTGTAACTGTCGGTGAGGAAATTTATGTTCCTGAATTTGAAGTATTCAGTACTCCTTCAATTTGCTCTCAACCCAATGGCACAATCAGACTTGAATTTGTTGAGCCAATCAAAATCGTAGATGTGGAATGGATAACTCCTGATGGTTTTGCAAGTGGGTTTATTTTGAATAACCAACCTGCAGGCTTTTATGAAGTAACCATTACCGATGAAAAAGGCTGCAAGCATACCAAAACTGCTGAGATTAAATCTGAAATACATGTCTATAATGGTGTATCTCCCAACGGAGATGGTAAAAACGACAAGTTCTTGATCAGTTGTATAGAACAGTATCATGAAAATGTGGTAAGAATCTACAATAGAGCTGGGGCTATAGTCTACGAAGATTTTAACTATGATAATGAAAGAATCTACTTTGAAGGCTATGGTAACCGTGGATTATATATAGGAGGAGACGAACTGCCCGAAGGTACTTATTACTACATCGTAGATAAGAAAAACGGTGAAAAGCCAGTCTCAGGTTATTTGGAACTGTTAAGATAGAATTTGTTTAGGTGGCAAGCAGTTGCTTGCTACCTAAACTTTCAAACCATGAAAGTATGATTAACTTTTACTATTTCAAATATTTAAGAATACTGCTATTTGGAGCTTTTTTGATATTTCAGCATTCGGCACATGCTCAACAAAGGCCCATTTTCTCTCAGTATATGTTTAATGGGTTAGTACTCAACCCAGCTTACGCAGGTAACCAACCTCAACTTAGTGTGAGTCTGCTGCATAGAGATCAGTGGGTCAATGTAGATGGAGCACCAAAAACAAGCAGTCTAATTGCTCACTCTGCTTTGAAAAACAGACCGGTCGGTCTCGGTTTATTGGTTTCCAGGGATAAAATAGGTGTTCATGATGACTACAGTATTTACGGCAGCTATGCTTATAAATTAAACATAGGTGTAGGAACACTATCACTTGGCTTACAGGCTGGATTTAATTATATGGTCTCCGATTTCACAAAATTATCTACATTCAACCCAGATGACCCTTTATTTTACGGAAGTGTAACAAGATTCAGCCCTAATTTTGGGACAGGAGCTTTTTTTAGCAATAAAACTACTTATGCAGGAATATCCATACCTTATCTGATCAATAACAAAGTATACGATAAAGATGAGATTATCAGTGAGGCAAGAGAAGCTCGGTATTATTTTGTAACAGGAGGCCATGTATTTCATGTATCACCAGGGGTCAAAATAAAACCCTCCGGCCTCATAAGAGTACAGGAGGGCCAACCTATGGGGATTGATCTTAACACCAATGTTTTCCTTCAAGAAGTACTTAACGTTGGTGCCTCATATCGTAGTGGTGATTCAGTCATTCTTTTGTTTGAAATGCTTCTCAACAAAACCCTAAGTGTAGGTTATGCTTATGACCACACTTTATCGAGAATTCGTAACTATACTGATGGCACCCATGAGTTTATGTTAACGTATCGTCGTGCTTTAGGAAAAGGCCCCTGCCATGCTTACTTCTAACAGTTTAGTCATTTTCACGAATCACCGTCTGATTACGATTAGGTCCTGTTGAGATCAAATTGATAGGCACACCCAGTTCATCTTCTATATATTTGGTGTACTTCATTAGCTCATAAGGCAACTCATCAAAATGATTTGCATTGGAAAGCGAGGTATTCCAACCCTTAAAGGATTTATATACTGGTTTGATCTCACCGTCGCAAATATCAAAAGGAAGATGATCCGTTACTTCACCATTTTCCAGTTCATAATGTGTACAAACTTTGATCTCTTCAAAATCATTAAGTACGTCAGCTTTCATCATAAACAATTCAGTGGCTCCATTAATCATAACCGCATACTTGAGGGCGGGAAGATCCAGCCAACCGCAACGTCTTGGCCTGCCAGTGGTAGCCCCAAATTCATTTCCATTTTTTCTTAAGGTTTCACCAATCTCATCATTGAGTTCAGTAGGAAAGGGACCTGAACCCACCCTGGTGCAATAGGCTTTGAAGATGCCCAACACGCTTCCTATGTTTTTGGGAGCTACGCCTAAACCAGTACAAGCACCAGAAGCAATAGTAGTGGAACTGGTAACAAAAGGATAACTACCAAAGTCAACATCCAGTAATGAACCTTGTGCTCCTTCAGCCAATACAGTTACACTTTCACTAATTTTCTGATTAATCAGATATTCACTATCTACAATATTGTAAGTTTTAAGCAGTTCTACACCTTCAAAAAATTCAGCTTCCAGTTTGCTCATATCTTCATTCGCATCAAAATAAGAAAGCTTTCTTTTGTGTTCATCAACCAATTTGTGGTATCTGTCTTGAAAAGATTCTGAAAGAATATCTCCCACTCTAAGTCCGTGACGCCCAATTTTATCCTGATAAGCCGGACCAATTCCTTTAAGCGTTGAACCTATTTTGTCTTTGCCTTTTGCCTTTTCATAAGCAGCATCTAAAAGTCTGTGAGAAGGGAGGATAATCTGTGCTTTTTTGGAGATATACAAATTTTTGGTCAGATCAAGATTGAACGATTTCAGTCCTTCAATTTCTTTCTTGAATATAACAGGGTCTAGAACGACTCCATTACCAATGATATTGATGATATCCTGACGAAATATTCCGGAAGGTATCTGATGCAACACATGTTTGATATTATCAAACTCCAGGGTATGCCCAGCATTAGGTCCTCCCTGAAACCTGGCTACCACCTTATACTTTGGGGCCAGATAGTCTACAATTTTTCCTTTTCCTTCATCTCCCCATTGGAGTCCTAGCAGTACGTCAACTTTCATTAGTTATTATTTCATGATACATTAAAAAAGGTGTCAACATTCGCTGTTAACACCAAAGTTAAGGCTAAAGTAATACAAAATCAGTGATGTTTAACGAGATTTTTCAGCATTTACCACATCACTTCCCTCTTCGGGTTTGTTTACACAATTATCTTTATTACAGCTTCCGTAGAGTATAAGTGAGTGATGCTCAACTTTATAGTCCAGGAGTTCACCCACCATCTTTTGGATATTGTAAATACGAGGGTCACAAAACTCAACCACCTTATTACAATCAGTACAGATCAGATGATCATGTTGTTTGTAACCATAATTTTTTTCGTATTGGGCCAGATTTTTTCCAAACTGATGTTTGCTGACCAGATCACATTCTACAAGAATGTCCAATGTATTGTAAACGGTAGCTCTGCTTACCCTGTAATTTTTATTCTTCATGCTGATATAGAGTGACTCTACATCAAAATGCCCATCTCTGGAATATATCTCCTCAAGTATCGCAAAGCGCTCTGGGGTTTTACGATAACTTTTTTCTTCCAGATAATTAACAAAGGTATCTTTTACTTTTTGAAATATGTCTTGGTTGAGTGCCATATAAGAATTGCTCCTTGGTTACAAATATAGAATTTCTCCGACGTTTACTAAGTGATCTATCAATATTCTTAATAGTAAGAAGATTTAGTCAGAATCAAAACGCGTAACTTTTACTACCCCACTAACTTTTTCAAGCTTCTTGATCAGCGTGTCGAGGTGAGATTTGTCGTGTACGTATAACATGATGTTACCCTCAAAGATTCCCCCTTCTGTATCTATAGAAAGTGACCGCATGTTTACTTTAAGTTCAGCTGAGATCACTTTTGTAATATCATTAATAAGCCCTAATCTGTCAGTTCCAATTACTTTTAAGCCAGAAAGATAAGCCAGTTCTTTACGAGGCATCCATTTGGCCTGGACTATGCGGTAGCCATAATTGGCCATCAGTTCAGGAGCATTGGGACAATTGGTTCTGTGTATTTTTATTCCTTCATTGACGGTTACAAATCCAAAAACATCATCTCCAGGAATAGGATTACAGCATTTGGCCAGTTTATAATCCAGTATATCCATGTCATCTCCGATAAGTAGTAAGTCCTGAGACTCACCTTTTATCTTGGATACTGTTTTGGAAAAAGACTTAGCATCTGAGATCCTGCCTTTTGTACTTACATTCTGTTCGTCCAGCTCATCTTTAAATTTTTTAATGGAAGTTGCAGGAATTAGGCCCTCTCCTACCTGATAATAAAGATCAAGAGGCGTCTTAACTTTAAAATAACTAGTCAGTTTTTCAAGAATTTCGCTATTCAGGTCAACCTTCATCTGCTTTAACTTCCGCCTGATTATTTCTTTGCCTTCAGAAGCAGCTGATTTTTTTTCCTCTTTTAGTATTTCTTTGATTTTAGACTTGGCTTTAGAACTTACCGCGAACCTTAGCCAGTCCTGATTAGGCCTTTGTTTGTTTGAGGTTAATATCTCCACCTGATCTCCATTGGAGAGAATATAATTTATAGGAACCAGTTTCTGGTTTACCTTAGCTCCCAGACATTTAGCTCCAATTTCCGTATGAATATCAAATGCAAAATCCAGGGCAGTGGCTCCACGCGGTAAAGTTCTGAGTTCGCCTTTAGGAGTAAAGACAAAAACTTCCTCATTAAAGAAGTTGGAACGAAAATCATCTACAAACTCTACTGCAGATTCATTGTTTTCATTTTTTGCCTGCTCAAGTATTTCTCTCACCTTGGAAATCCAATCTTCCAGGCCTGATTGCCGATGGGCACTGCTGGGCATATCTTTATATTTCCAGTGAGCGGCATACCCTTTTTCAGCAATTTCATCCATCCTCTTGGTCCTGATCTGTACTTCAACCCATTGACCGCCCGGACTCATAACAGTAGTGTGCAAGGACTCATAACCGTTGGACTTGGGCGTGCTGATCCAGTCTCTTAGTCTTTCAGGATTAGGGTTGTAGAAGTCGGTGATGACGGAGTAAATTTTCCAACAGGCTGCTTTTTCTTCTTCCAGGGGAACATCCAGAATAATTCGGATGGCAAAAAGGTCGTACACCTCATGAAAAGGTATATTTTTTTTCTGCATCTTATTCCAGATAGAATAAATGGATTTAGGACGACCTTTGATGACAAAATCAAAACCCTGCTTGTTAAGCTCCTTCTGAATGGGATCTATAAATTTTTTAATAAACCTCCGCCTGGCATCCTTGGTAGTGCTAATTGCATTCGCTATTTCTCGATATTTTTCAGGCTGGGTGAATTTGAGGTTCAGGTCCTCCAGTTCAGACTTGATAGCGTATAAGCCCAGGCGATGAGCCAGTGGTGCATATAAATAGATCGTTTCGGAAGCAATTTTGAGCTGTTTATTCTTAGGCATGCTGTCCAGTGTTCGCATGTTGTGCAAACGATCAGCCAGTTTGATCAGGATCACACGCACATCATCAGAAAGCGTAAGCAGCATTTTACGGAAATTCTCTGCTTGCTGTGAAGTTCCGTATTCAAATACACCGGCTATTTTGGTAAGCCCATCTATTATCCGGGCAACCTTGCCTCCAAATTCATGCTCTATATCTTCCAGCTCTATTTCGGTATCTTCCACCACATCATGAAGCAGTGCACAGATAATGGATGTAGTCCCCAGGCCAATTTCATTTACACATATTTCGGCAACAGCCAGTGGATGATATATATAAGGCTCACCAGATTTACGGCGCATATCCTGATGGGCCTCCATGGATGTGCTAAAAGCTTTTTTGATAAGCTTAGCGTCTCCATCCTTGAGGTAAGGCTTTGCTTGCCTGAGCAGTCGGCGGTATCTTCTTAGTATCTCTTTTTTTTCTTCCTCGGTATTGACTACCAACATAGAATCTTGCGCCATACAGCACCAAAGGTTTAATTAAATTGAAATGGCAATATATGAATGTATAGAAAGTATCCAATATCATAACACAATCCTAAACCCTAATAGTTGATGTGTTGAAATAAAGAATAAAAAATTTTGAATTGGTGTTGATAAACTGATTAATTGATTTAAATTTGCAATCTCTTTTCCGAAAGGCGGATATGGCGGAATTGGTAGACGCACTAGACTTAGGATCTAGCGCCGCAAGGCGTGGGGGTTCGACTCCCTCTATCCGCACAATAATAAAACCCTCTTCTCAGAATTCATCAAAATTTGTGGAACTGAGGTTGAGGGTTTTTAGTTTTTTAATTTAAAATATCTTCGGCTTTGGATATCACACTTGACAAAAAAAGTAATACACAAGCTTCTATTAAAATTAATTTAAAGGAGGAAGATTATCAACCTCAGATAGAAGAAAAAGTAAAGGAGTACCGAAAAAAAGCTAACCTTAAAGGCTTTCGTCCCGGAAAGGTACCCCCTGCCATTATCAAAAAAATGTATGGCAAAGGCATCAAAGTAGAAGAAATCAACCAGCTTCTTTCTCAGTCTTTGCCTAAATACATTAAGGATCAGGATCTAAATCTCGTGGGTGAACCTTTACCTAACTACGAGAATGCTGATAGTATTGACTGGGAAAATCAAAAAGATTTTGAATTTACCTACGATGTCGGCTTTGTAAATGAATTTGACTATGATGTCTCTGATAAACTCAAGGTCACAAAATACAAATTAGAGCTGGGAGAAAAGGAGATCAATGATACCATTGAGAACCTTAGAGAGCAATTCAATGAAACAGAAAATGTAGAAGAAGTTGGTAATGGTGATATCATTAATGGCAAGGTAGCTCGCAAAGAGGAGGAAATTGAAAACGAAACGTCAATAGACCTCAAGCAGTTGGATGAAAAGCAGGCTAAAGTATTTGTTGGGGCTAAAAAAGGAGAAGATATAGTGTTTAACATCCGTGAAACCCATCCAGAAGATAATGATGTTGCTACTTTTTTAGCTAAAACCCCAGAAGAGGTTGCTGAAATCAAAGGTGAATTTACTTTTACGATTGAATCTATTCTTCACAGAAAGCCCGCAGAACTGAATCAGGAGTTTTTTGACAAAGTGTTTGGCAAGGACGCAGTTAAATCAGAAGAGGAATTCCGTGAGAAAGTGAAGGAAACCATGCAGGAAAATTATGATCGTGAGACCGATAATCTTCTAATGCTGGATATTCGCAATACCTTGGTTGATAATACCGAATTTGAAATTCCTGAAGACTTCCTGAAGCGTTGGTTACTTGAAAGAAACGAAGGGAATATTACGCAGGAGCAGATTGACAAAGAATTTGAAGATTATGTGCGTGATCTTCGTTGGAATCTGATTGTCAATAAAATTTCTGAAGACAAGGAAATCAAAGTTGAGCATGATGATGTGAAGGAAAAAGCTCGTGAAATGATTGAAGCTCAGCTTGGTCAGTCCGGATTACTTGGTCAGTTGGGAGATAATCTTGATCCTTTTGTGGATAACTACCTGCAGGGAGATAACGGAAATAACTACATGCAGGTCTTCAACCAGGCTCGTACAGAAAAGATATTTGACTTTATTAAGCAAAATGCTACGCTGGAAGAGAAAAAAATTACAGTTGATGAGTTTAAAGAAGAAGTTGATAAAAGACAATAACTCATCCATACAATTTTCGTTCTCAAAAAGAGTCTTTAACTTAAGGACTCTTTTTTATTTTAAACATCATTAACAAACCATCATATGATTAACAAAGACGAATTCCGCAAATTTGCTGTGAAAGGACAGAACATTAGCGGTAATACTTTTGATCAGTACACAGAGCGTGTTGAGAATATGACACGTGCTGTCATTGAGGAACGCCCTACAAACTTCCGGGAGATTGATGTATTCTCTCGCCTAATCATGGACAGGATTATCTTCCTAGGGATGCAGGTAGAGGAAAACATAGCTAATATCATCACTGCTCAGCTTCTTTTTCTGGAGTCTGTTGATCCTAAGAAAGACATATTATTATATGTAAATAGTCCCGGCGGATCAGTGTATGCAGGCTTAGGCATTTATGATACCATGCAATATGTGAACCCGGATGTAGCTACTATCTGTACTGGTATGGCAGCATCTATGGGTGCAGTTCTTCTTGCTGGAGGAGCAAAAGATAAACGTTCTGCCCTACCCCACGCCCGTATCATGATTCACCAGCCAAGTGGTGGTATGCAGGGAAAATCAAGGGACATGGAAGTAACGCTGCGACAAATGCAGGAACTTCGTAAAGACCTTTACAATATTCTTGCTAACCATTCAGGTCAATCTTACGATAAGATAGAAAAAGATTCTGACCTTGACTTCTGGATGCGCCCTTCTGAAGCCAAGGAATATGGAATTATTGACGAAGTACTTGACAGAGGTCATAATGCCCGTAAGAAAGAAAATTAATTAGGAGGCAGAACTAGTATGAGTGACAGTTCGTTTCTAAACAAACTGTCACTATTTTTATTATTATAACGAAAGTACCATCATAATATGCCACAACAAGTCACTTGTTCATTTTGTGGAAGAAATAAGAAAGATGTGGACCTGATGATATCGGGTATCAATGCTCACATCTGCAATTACTGTATCAATCAGGCTCAATCAATTCTGGACGAAGAGCTTAAAGTGAAAAGCAAAAGCAAATCTCCGGAGTTTAATCTCATGAAGCCTATTGATATCAAAAAATATCTTGATCAATATGTGGTTGGTCAGGAAGAAGCAAAAAAAGTGATCTCAGTTGCTGTTTACAATCACTACAAAAGATTAATGCAGCAGAAAGATGAAGAAGAGATAGCTATAGAAAAGTCTAACATCATCATGGCGGGTGAAACCGGTACTGGAAAAACCTATCTCGCCAGAAATCTAGCTCGTATTTTACAGGTTCCTTTCTGTATAGCTGATGCTACAGTGCTCACCGAAGCAGGTTATGTAGGAGAAGATGTGGAAAGCATACTTACCCGATTACTGCAGGCTGCAGATTATGATGTTGAATCTGCCGAAAGAGGAATCGTATACATAGACGAGATTGATAAAATTGCCCGAAAATCTGATAATCCTTCCATCACACGCGATGTGAGTGGAGAAGGCGTACAGCAGGCACTTCTAAAACTTCTGGAAGGTACACAGGTCAATGTTCCACCTCAGGGAGGCAGAAAGCACCCTGACCAGAAGATGATATCAATCAATACTGAAAATATACTTTTTATCTGTGGCGGAGCTTTTGACGGTATTTCCAGAATGATTGCCAACCGCTTAAATACCAAGCCTTTAGGCTTCTCAGGCAGCAGCGTCAACATCTCTGATCAACATATTGATAAGGAGAATCTCCTGCAATATATCACAGCATTGGACCTCCGTCATTTTGGACTGATTCCTGAGCTTATCGGGCGCCTCCCTGTTATTACTCATCTTGACCCTCTTGACAAAGCTACCCTCAAGATGATCCTGACCGAGCCTAAGAATGCACTGACCAAACAGTATAAAAAACTTTTCAATATGGAAAATATAGAAGTTTCATTTGAGGAAACTGCTTTGGACTATATAGTTGAAAAAGCCATGGAATTTAAATTAGGTGCCAGAGGCTTGCGTTCAATTTGTGAAGCAATTATCACTGATGCAATGTTTGAACTTCCTTCTCAGAAGGACATCAAATCTTTTAGAATAGACAGAAATTATGCTCAGGAAAAGTTTGAAAAATCTAAGTTTAAACGCCTCTCAGCTGCATAAAAGACTTAAAGATTAAAGATAATATATCTCCCATGTCTGCATCAGGCATGGGATTTTTTTATTTTTCTCATTTATATTTGACAAAACCAATATTTCATATCACAGAAACAATTTATTCAGTCTTTTACCCATGTTCTGTTTACTATTTGTCAAAAAAATCTTACATTAAGTGATATTATCAACCTTTGACCAATAACATGTTGACAGCTTTCCCAGCAGTGCCTTTAAAGGATGTCTTTTCCTCTTACATGTCTTTCAGTCAACATATGACAGTTTCCTATTTACCTTCTTTGATCAATTTCTATACAAATAAGCTATTTAGTAAGCATAACTGCGACTTGAATCATATTAATAGGCTTCTAATCAATAAAAACATTTACCAATAGATTATAACTGTTTGCTTCTTCATTAATTTCAAAAAAAGGTGTGGCTTTTAGCCTACCTTTTTTTTTATCTTGAAATCAAAAAACGATGCATAATTTCATCATACTAATTTTATTAATACTAACCTTTCCAAAAAGTTCTATGAGTCAGAATACTACTTTACATATCCCCAGAGTTACAGATTTTTCAGTTGATGGGAGTGGCAGCGCTTCCCAGTGGGAAAATGCGTCCTGGGTTAAACTCCCCCTCAGACATGGTGAGGGCCGAGATATGCTTACCCAGGCAAAAGTTTTGTATTCTGAAACCGGTATTTATTTTTTGATTCAGTGTGAGGACAACAAACTTTCAGCTACACTCACCGAAGACTTTGCTAACTTATTTAATGAAGATGTGGTAGAAGTTTTTCTTTGGACAGAGGAGGAAAAGCCTATCTATTTTGAGTATGAGCTGTCACCTCTGGATTATGAGCTACCCATACTTATTCCCCGAACAAATGAGGACTTTTACGGCTGGAGACCCTGGCATTACGAAGGAAACAGACGCACCCGACATGGCACTTCAGTGAAGGGCGGACCTAAAGAAAGCCTGGCAGAAGTAGAGGAATGGACGGCTGAGTTTTTTATACCTTATGCTTTACTTAAGCCATTGGGAAATATACCACCCAAGAAAGGAACGCAATGGAGAGCAAATATGTACCGCATAGATTACGATTCCGGCAAACCATTATACTGGCAATGGCAGCCTACCAGCGGAAGTTTCCACGAATATAAAAAGTTTGGTACTTTTATTTTTGATTAATGAAACACATTAAGCTTTCCATTTCAATTCGGAAAGCTTTCCATTTTCTTCCATATTTCCGCCTATTGCATGTAATGTCAGCTTTACACCGGTTGCGTTGAAAATAGCGTCTAACCAGCCTATAGGCTCATCATCATTGAAATTATAGCCTACTGCCGGAAGGTTGACCAGATAAATATTGTTTTTTTCCTCAATATGATAGCGATGTGAATGTCCGTAAAAAACCGCTTTTACCTTTTCATAAGGCCGGATAATTTCAAACATACGATTGGCATCCAGCAGGTCAGTATCTCCATCTTCCAGAGTATGATGTACAAATAAAACTGTAGGCTTATTATCCGATGAGGCTAAAAAACCTTCCAGCCACTCTCTTTGGGGTTTACCTAACAAACCCGCTACCTTATTTACATAAAGCAGTGAATCCAGTAAAATTATTCGTACGGGATTACTTTCAATAATGCTGACATGTTTACCTTCAAGTTTTGCAGTTTCATTATCTGGAAAAGTCTTGAAAAATGGTTCTCTATCATCATGATTGCCCATACCCATGTGCACAGGAACTTTACTAGCCATTGGGCTGAGTAAATTTTTAACATTCTGATAGTCACCTATTTTCCCTTCCAAACGGGCAACATCACCATTAATAATAATACCTTCATGTTGAAAATTATGCAACTGCTCAACTACCTTTTGAAGGTTTTGGTAAGGAAAAAAATTACGGTATTCATTTTTTTCATCTTCTGCCACATGGGTATCAGACAGTAATGCATAACGAAGTTCTTTGCCAGGCGTGGAGGCATGAGAAAACAATGAACTCCCGAATGTAGCCGCTCCCATTAATGCAGCACCCTGCCTGATAAAAGTCTTCCTAGAGATGGGATTATAAAAATAGCCGGGCATGGGGTTAATTTTAATTTTAATAAAGAGCCATGTTAAACTGACGTCGGTATTTTTGGGTAAGAGGGTGTTGCTCTCCCAACATCAAAAATAAAGCAACTGTAGCTCGTCTGGGCAGTTCTTTGCAATAATTTTTATCTATCATGGTAGCAGCAATTAAAGCCTGTATAGCTTCTTCATAACGATAAGTTTTCAGTGCTTCCTGCGCATCTTTGATTTTCTCTATCATTTTTGGAGAGGCTTCCTCCTCACAACGCATCACCCCCGCCAGATTTTTTACATTGAAGGCAAGTTCATAAAGTTTATGAGTTTCATGTAATGCAATATTTGCTCTTTCAGGATGCTGCCCCACAGTAGCTGCTGCCAGCCATAACAATGCCTCTTCATGATCAGTATTTTTAGCAGTAAACTGCTCAAGCCCTTCTACAGCTTCTGCATGTTTTTCGGTAAACAATGCATCTACAAATTGTGTCAAACGTGAATTTTCATCATCAGGAGGAAGGTTATCTTCCAGCCACTTCACAATTTGGTGTTTTGGTAATGCCCCGGTAAATTCCGCCTTTACCTCGCCCATATAAAACATTTTGACTGCTGGTATCCCGCGTATTTTATACTTGGCAGATATTTCCTGATCCTCATCGGTATTGATTTTGACCAATTCCCATTTTCCTCTGGCTTCCTTGGCTAACCTCTCAATGATAGGCCCTAAAGTCTGACATGGTCCGCACCAGGGAGCCCAGAAATCAACTACCACAGGTACCTGCTGACTTTTCATCAGTACACTTTCCTCAAAGTTTGTCATCTTTTCAATGATTATGTCTTTGTAATATCTGAAATTAAACTTGTATCCTGATTTCTGTATTCACAAGAGGGCATCCACTTACTAAATGCTTGATGCCTACTTAGTAAATAGTCCCAAAATAAAAAATGGCTTCTTATTCAGTGTAATTTATTTTAAATTCAGGACAATGTTTAAAAGTTAAAATTACATTTTTATTAACGCAATTCATGATGAAAAAACAACCTAATCAAAAAGGTAAAGCAATGCAAAGGAGGGATTTTTTGAAAGGCTCTGCTATGTCAGCAGCTTCCTTCATGATCGTTCCCAGAAACGTGCTGGGAGGCAAAGGATATAAAGCTCCCAGTGACACAGTGAATGTTGCTGCCATTGGAGCCGGAGGTATGGGTGCATCAAATATGAGCCGCCTTACCAGTCAAAACATCGTCGCCTTAGCCGACTGCGACCATAACTGGGTAAGAGAGTCTGTTTCTCGAGATAGTCGTGCCGAGTTAAAAGCCGCTTACGAAAAAGCAAAGTGGTACCATGACTTCCGTGAAATGCTTGAAAATCAGCAGGATATTGATGCGGTTGTTATTGCTACTCCCGACCATGTACATGCTGCTGCGGCCAATATGGCTATGAAAATGGGCAAGCACGTGTACGTACAAAAGCCCCTAACTTACACTGTTCATGAGGCTCGTACGCTTCGTAAAACTGCTCAGGAAACCGGCGTGGTTACTCAGATGGGAAATCAGGGACACTCCAGCGACGATGCCCGCCGCATTAACGAATGGATTCAGGCAGGTGCCATTGGTCCAGTACGTGAGGTACACGTCTGGACTAACCGACCTATCTGGCCGCAGGGAATGGACCGCCCCGAAGGAAAGGCAAAAAAACCTAAAGATCTCGCCTGGGATGTATTCCTCGGACCAGCACCTTATGTAGAATACAGCCCCGAGTACCACCCCTTTGCCTGGAGAGGCTGGACAGACTATGGTGTAGGAGCATTAGGTGATATGGGAGCTCACCTGATTGACCATCCTTACTGGGCTTTAGGCCTTGATTATCCTGATACAGTAGAAGCCTCATCTACTCCCTGGGGAGGAGAAGATAACAGTAAGGTATCCTATCCTTTGGCCACTACTGTACACTACACCTTCCCTGCCCGAGGGATGTATCCCGAAGTAGAGATGCACTGGTATGACGGGGGTTTAATGCCTGCCCGCCCCGCGGTATTGCCCGATGAAGTGAAGCTAGACAGAGGAGGAGGGGTGATTTTTGTAGGAGAAAAAGGGATTCTCATGCACGAAACCTATGGTTCAAATCCTCAAATGTATCCTCAATCATTAATGCAGGAGTATACCGATGTACCTCAGACTTATGAAAGGATACAGGGAGGACGCGATGCGCATGAGATGAACTGGATTAGAGCTATTTTGGGCGAAGAAAAGGCATGTAGCCCGTTTGAATATGCAGCTCCGCTTACTGAAACCATGCTGCTTGGCGTAGTGGCGCTTCACGCCCCGGGTGAGACTTTGAGATATGACAGTAAAAACATGCAATTCACCAATAAAGAGGAAGTTAACAAGCACCTAAGCCGCGACTATCGGGATGGATGGACGTTAAGCTGATCTGGTAAAATTTGATATTCAAAAGCCTTACTTCTTCTCTTGGAGTAAGGCTTTTTTTTGCTGCCGATCACTTTAAATAAATCGTACTTCCTGAAGAAGCGGATAACTTGGCGGCATCCAGTATCTCCACCACTACCAGGTTATTTTCTATTGAAGAAAGATCAGAAGGCTTTACGATCACTTCCTTACGCACAACAGCCGATAAATATTCAAAAGGATCATGATAGGGGAAAGCTGAATCCTCCACGTTTAATTCTTCCTCAAATTCTCCCTCTTTTCTAATTTTCATATTTTCTGCATTCAGGGCATATACGTAGCCTGTTTTACCATACACTGACATATCCTTTCTACCAAATGGCCAGTTCCAGGAGGCCTGGATGATCCCCTGCATTTTGGGGTAGGTGACAATAATGGTAGCTTCATCATCTACCCTTGGGTAAATTTCCGGCTTGATTTGTTGTACCACTGCAGTAATACTTTCCGGTCTTTGGCCTTTCATTAACCAGGTAATAAGGTTGGCGCCATAACAGCCAAAGTCAACCAAGGCTCCTCCCCCATTCTTTTCGGGATCAGTCAACCAGGAGAGAAATTCGTCACTTACACCAATTTCTTTGGGCCCTTCATGTCCGTCTCTCACTACCACTTTTCGCAAATCTCCGATAGACTTTTTTTCATGCACCTCAGCATATACTCTGTGATTAGAAGGGTACCAGGTAGTTTCATAGTTGGTGATTACTTCTATATCATACTGACTGGCAAGTTTGGCAATTTGCCGGGCATCGCCCATATTGGTAGCCAGGGGTTTTTCCACCATGACATCTATACCCTGGGGAGCACATGCCTGCACTACCGTAAGATGATTACTGATTTCATTGAATGCTGTAACCGCTTCAGGTTCAGTTTCTTCCAGCATGCTTTCAATATCGGGATAAACGATATCCATGCTAAATCCATATTGATCAGCGTAGCGTTGAGCCAGTGCACGGTTAGGTTCCGCAATACCCACCATACGTACTTTACCTTCTTTGGCCTGACGCAGAATCCAATGTACATGATCATGGACCAAACCTGCTACTCCGATTTTCACACTGGGTTTATCTTGCGCAAAAAGAGAGGTTGAGAGCATCAAAACTAATAAGCTGCTAAGTAAAACTATTCTTCTCATGGCTGTAAATATAAGGGAATTCAAACACTCAGCAAGAGAAGAATAGAATCACAAAAATGGGTCTATTGCTGCCACATTCCTCTAAAAGCAATCTCATCAAGAGGCTTTCTACCTTTATCAGGCCTATCACTATTTCCCAGATAGCCCAAAGCCATCATCACTATTGGTTCATAATCCTCAGGAATATTGAGTACTTCAATAGCCTTCTCTGGTAGGAAACCTGCCATCTGGTGTACAAAAAGATCTTCTTCAGTAGCTTTTAAACTCATAAAACCTACCGCCGCTCCGGTATCATACCAGGCATGGCGATTAATCTTGCCATTGGAAGAAAAAGCTTTTTTGGCTACTCCAACAATTAATACCGGCGCATCTTCTGCCCAGCCCTGATTAAATTCATTTAGACAAGATAGAAGTCTTTGGTACTCTTCGGTATTAGCTTTAGTCGCGTAAATAAATCGCCAGGGCTGTTCATTATAACTTGAGGGTGCTAAACGAGCCGCATCAAAAATTCTTTTCAGCGTATCCTCACTTACTGCTTCGTTTGAAAACGAGCGAGGACTATATCTTTTTTTAAGTAAATCGCTTAATGTATCTGTAATTGTATTATCCATCTTTAAAATTTCTAGTTCCCACAAACAAATGTTGTATATACAATTACGGTATAGATAACAAATTGTTTAACCGCTCCTGTCCTGGTTTTGTCAGATCAACCACCAGATTTTTTGGCCTTATAACCTTCTTTATGAAGGATATCCATCACCTTATCTCGTACATCACCCTGTATCAGAATTTCTCCGTCTTTGGCTGAGCCCCCTACTCCACATTTGGATTTAAGCACTTTTCCCAGATCTTTGAGATCTTCTGAGGTACCTACAAAACCCGTGATGAGTGTCACCTGCTTCCCCCCCCTGGACTTACGATCCAGCATCACTCGCAAATCCTGTTCAGCTGGTGGTAGCGTTTCTTCTTCCTGTGCTTCATTATAGTCATAATCAAAACTCTGATTGGTAGAATAGACGATTCCTTCTCTATTTTTTTTGTTCTTCTTGCTCATGCTAGATTAATAATTACAGATTAAAAATTTCAAATTGGTTTACGCTGATTAATTATCAATGTGTGTTTCCCAATGCATTAAACTCATCATTCTCCGGAATTCGGATTGAAGACTTGCCTGGATCAGTACAGTTTCATTGTGTACCGGATGAATAAATTCCAGCTTATAAGCGTGTAATAGCATGGTATCCATTTGCCAACGCTCCTTAAAGAATTTATTTTGCTTATTACATCCATGTGGTCTATCTCCAATAATAGGATGGCGAATATGGCTCAAATGTTTACGAATCTGATGCATTCTTCCGGTTTTCGGATGTACTCGTAACAAAGAATAACGTGAAGTTTGATATCTTCCAAAAGGAATAGGAAGCTCGGCATTTGTCAGCGTCCTAAATGAAGTATAAGCATCCTGTAAATTGCCATTATCTTTTCTCAGGGGATAATCAATTTCTACTGCGTCCTCTGTAAAGCCCCGAACAATTGCCAGGTATTGTTTTTGTACCTGGTTTTGAGCAAACATTTGCTGAGTTTTTTTATGTATTTCTTCATCCAAAGCAAAGAGTAGTACGCCTCCCGTTTTACGATCCAGGCGATGTACCGGATAAACAGTCTGATTGATTTGGTCACGAAGAAGCTGAAGGGCGAACACTGTGGCATCTTTGGCAATTCTTGACCTGTGGACCAATAAGCCGTGTGGTTTGTTGATCGCTACAAAATGCTCATCCTGATAGATGATTTCCAACATCTTTTCTTAAATGGTTAGATTCCTGGCAGTCTCCTGAATGATCTTCCAGGATTCTATGACATGATTACGCTCAACATGGGTTTGTCCGATTACTAATCTTAAAAGGAACTGCCCATCTACTTTGGTATGAGTTAAGTAAAGCTTTCCGGTAGCATTGAGCTGATCCATTAGCTTTTTATTAATTTCATTGAGTTGTTTTTGATCATGGAAAGTTGAAGGCTGATAATAAAATGTCAGGAGATTCATCCGCTGTACTTTTAGAACAAAATCGCTTTGCTGCTTAATCAACACAGCAAGCTCATTAGTGAGATTAATATGCTTTCTAATGATCTGTTGTAAGCCTTGTACACCGTAGCTCCTCAGCACAAACCATAATTTTAGTGCCCTGAACCTTCTTCCCAACGGAATTCCCCAGTCCCGGTAATCTTTCACTTTACCTCTGGTGGAAGTTTTAAGATATTCTGGTAAAATGGAAAAAGTATTTACCAGTGCCTCAGGATCTCGCACAAAATAGGCAGAACAGTCAAAATGAGTCATCAGCCATTTGTGGGGATTAAATACAAAGCTGTTTACTCCCTCTATACCTTTCAAATAATGCTGATATTCAGGTAGAATAAAGGCAGAACCCGCATAGGCAGCATCCACATGCAACCAGATATCAGCGTTTTTGCATTCTTCAGCAATCTCATCAAGCGCATCCAAGGCGAGGGTTCCGGTTGTACCCAATGCAGCAACTACACAGAGTGGAATGTAACCATCTTCTAAATCTTTTTCTATTGCCTGACTGAGCAGGTCAACTTTAATCCGCTGTTCCTCATCTACCGGTATTATGACCAGATTCTCCCTTCCCAAACCCATAATCCTCACTCCTTTTTCTACCGAGGAGTGCGTTTCGGAAGAACAATATATACGCATCTGTTTATACTGCTGAAGCCCTTGCTCATTACTTTGAAAATTGGTTTTCTGCTCGCGGGCGGTTAGCATGGCACAAAGCGTTGCTGTAGAAGCTGTATCCTGAATTACCCCTGTAAAGTCATGGGGCAAGCCGATCAAATCTCTCAACCAGTTCATTACCCTTTCTTCCAGCTCGGCCGCTGCGGGAGAGGTTTCCCATATCATACACTGAGCGCCTAATGCAGACATCAACATCTCCCCGAGCATAGAAGGAAAACTGGCATTGGCAGGAAAGTAAGCGTAGAAATTGGGACTCTGCCAGTGCGTTACGCCCGGCATGATGATTTTTTGAAAATCAGCGAAAATTTGCTCAAAAGGTTCTCCCTGCTCCGGAGCAGATGAAGGCAATTGATTAAAAATATCACCTGGTTGAACCTGAGACTTGACCGGGTACTTTTCAATCTCCTGATAATAGTCCGCAATCCAGTCAACCAACTGATGGGCATGCTTTCTAAATTCTTCGGCTGAGTGCATTTGTCAAATATAAGTTTGAGTGCTTAAATATGACAAAATATGCTTTTATCCCCATACTTCTAGTCTGGTTTATGCCCGTTAGTTTACTTCCCCATCAATTTTAGCAATTTGGATAAGGTATTTTTAAACTGGTGAATTTCATTTTCACTTATCGCTTCATCGCTTAACTCCTCCAAGATTTTATGAGGAATACACAAAGCTTCCTCTCGTAGTGATATACCTTTTGGAGTTAAACTGATTTCTACTCTCCTTTCGTCAGCTTCAGAGCGCTGCCGTATTAGCAAGCCTTTTTTCTCCAGTCTTTTGAGTAGAGGAGTCAAAGTATTGGTTTCCAGAAAAAGTGTGCTACTCAGCTCAGATACACTTCTTTGATCTTCTTTCCAGAGTACGAGCAGCACCAGATATTGTGGGTATGTGATATCCAACTGATTCAGCAAAGGGGTGTAAAGTTGCGTTACCATTCGGGAAACCGCATACAGAGGAAAACATATCTGATTCTCCAACCATAAAACTTCCTTACTACTTTCCATCACGCATAATTTTACTCAAATACTTATCTATTTTCTCTGGTTTATCCGTGGGGGCAAAACGTTTGATCGGTTTACCATTCTTATCAATCAGAAATTTTGTAAAATTCCACTTAATTCTACCCCCCAAAAATCCGCTTAACTGGCTTTTCAGATATTTATAAATTGGATGAGCATTTTTTCCGTTTACCTCAATCTTAGAGAACATCGGGAAGGTAACCCCGTAATTCAGCCGGCAACCTTCTTCTATGGATTTGGCATCACCGGGTTCCTGATTAGCAAACTGATTGCTGGGAAAGCCAAGAATTACCAGCCCCTGATCTTTATAGTTTTGGTATAATTTTTCCAGACCGTCAAACTGCGGTGCTAATCCACATTTGCTAGCTGTATTGACTACTAATACTATTTTATCCTGAAAATCACGCATCTTGACTTTCTTTCCTTGTAAATTGACAGCTTCAAACTGATAAAATTTAGACTCCATTTTTAACTTTTGTTATTTTGAAATAATACTTTAAATGCACCAGTAGACCATAAAGCCCATAGAATAAGTACAGGTTGGAAGAAAAGGCGAATCAACCTTGCCCTGTCGGTATCTAAACCAAAGGCATCCGTACCATTTACATATTGAGCAATGTTTCCTGGGAAGATCAGCACATAAAAAATAGCTAAGGCGATACCTACCCACACCTTTCCTTTAGCCCAAAAGATCATACCTAACCCTAGCACTGCTTCTACAACGCCGGAAAGAATGACGACGATATCTTTACTCATGGGTATCCAATTCGGGACCTGAGCCTGAAATTCTGCACGTTGAAATGTCAAATGACCAACTGCTGCGAATACCATAAACAGCCCTAATAGGATCCTTGCAATTTTTTGAAACGTATTTGTAGAAGTGTATTTAGCAAGCATTTTTATCGTTTAAGATTATATCGTACACGATACAAACTTACGCAACTTAAATTTGTTCGTTAAATTTAGCAAAACCTTTCTTAGGCTCAGTGATACTTTAATTTACATCACATATTCATTATGAATGGGCTGAACAGGCTGGGGAATATCTTTGTCACCTATCATTTCCAGTAAATTGATTTCAATAGTGCGAGTGATCTGATTCAGCGGAATACCAGATGGAATAGGATCAAAAGGATTGAGTAAGGATAAACCGATAATATGAGTAGAATGAAAAACGAAGCCAATGAGCCAACCAAGTAATATAGACCACCCACCTACTAATTGGGTGCAAATGAAGGTGATAAGGATCACGAATATCCAAATGAAAAGGCGGGTAAAATAATGATAAGAAGTAGGAAATACCGTGTTCTTTATACGTTCTGACTTTCCCATACTATCACATAGTCTGACGATTAGTTTGTTCATTTCCATAAAACGAAAACCATCAATGATCGCTTGCTGCTCCAGGTTTTCAAGATCCCGTGACTGTAGCTCCAGAATAGCATTATGGATGTTGCTCTGCCCTTGTACCATCTGTATCTCTTCTTCTGGTAAGTATTTCTGATAGGTGGTATTATCTGTATCTTTACGAAGATTTGCTTTTAAAGCGTATAAAAACGCAATATGCCTCCTGATCATCAGGCTTTGCCTTTGTGGTAATGTAGTTTGATGAGTAGTGGTGCTTGAGCTGCAATAATACAGAAGACCTCTGGCCCAGGATCTGGAGTCGTTTACTAGTTCTCCCCAGATTTTACGAGCTTCCCACCAGCGATCATAAGCCTGATTGTTATTAAAACCAATAAAAAATGCTAAAGCTGTACCTAGTAGCGTAGGTATAATGGTAGGAAGTTCAAAATAATCTCCCAGCACATACTCTTCAAAAATATACGCAAGTGTACAGGATAATATTAAAAATATGTCCGTCTTCCAGGTGAGCTTTATTAAACGACGTAATTGAATGTTGCGTGTGATGATCATAGACGAAATCTATCAAATTTTTAAACTTCAAAAAAATACCCTCTAAAAGGCTTGCTGTATTTTTTATCCAAAAAATTCAGATACGTACCAGCGATTACAAATTATTAATCCATTCCGCTTCACCGATAAAAAGTTGACTGATGAATGTATGAGCAAAGTCATTTTCCAATGTGCTACATTTCTGTAAATTAATACATCAGATTTACATAACCGAAAACATAAGTTTTACTTATAGTTATATAAACATTATTGATTAAAATTATAGTAAGGATTATGTAAATTGAAGTTCAATTTGAAAATAATTTAATCTGAAATGAAAGAACACACAAATCCAACCTCAGAAGAAGGAACCCACAAGAGTTGGGAAGTAAACGAGTCTAGCAAATGCCCTTTTTTAGGAGGAGCATTGAATTTCACTGCCGGAAGCGGTACTTCTAACCGGGACTGGTGGCCCAATCAGTTGAGATTGAACATCCTCCGCCAGCATTCTTCGCTGTCTGACCCGATGGGTAAAGCCTTTAACTACGCTGAAGAATTCAAGAAACTTGATCTGATAGCCGTAAAGAAAGACATCATTGAAGTGTTGACCACTTCTCAGGAGTGGTGGCCGGCTGACTACGGTCATTATGGCCCTTTCATCATTCGTATGGCGTGGCATAGCGCGGGTACTTATCGTATAGCAGATGGACGTGGAGGCGGAGGAACCGGCTCACAGCGTTTTGCACCTCTCAACAGCTGGCCTGACAATGCTAACTTAGACAAAGCACGCCTGCTGCTCTGGCCGGTGAAAAAGAAATATGGAAGAAAACTATCATGGGCTGACCTCATGATCCTGGCCGGTAATTGTGCGCTTGAGTCAATGGGCTTAGAAACATTTGGTTTCGGTGGCGGACGTGAAGACATATGGGAACCGGAAGAAGATATCTACTGGGGATCAGAAGGAGAATGGCTGGGCAATAAGCAACGTTACTCTGCTGATCATCAGCTGGAAAATCCACTGGGTGCTGCTCATATGGGACTTATCTATGTAAATCCTGAAGGGCCCAATGGTAATCCTGATCCGGCTGGTGCAGCGCGTGATATTCGTGAAACCTTCGGACGTATGGCCATGAATGATTATGAAACGGTAGCGCTTATCGCAGGTGGACATACCTTTGGTAAAACCCACGGTGCCGCTGATCCTGTAGAGTATGTAGGTGAAGAACCTGAAGGCGCAAGTATTGAGCAGATGGGCCTTGGCTGGAAAAATACTTTCGGCAAAGGTAATGCCGGAGACACCATTACCAGTGGACTGGAAGGTGCCTGGACTACTACCCCAACAAAGTGGAGTAACAACTACTTTGAAAACCTTTTTGGCTTTGAATGGGAAAAGACCAAGAGTCCTGCCGGTGCGCATCAGTGGAAACCAGTAGGCGATGGCGGTGCAGGTACAGTGCCCGACGCGCATGACCCTAATAAGAAACATGCTCCCTTCATGCTCACTACTGATATTGCCCTTAAAGTAGATCCTGAGTATGAAAGAATTTCCAGACACTTCTACGAAAACCCCGATGAGTTTGCAGATGCTTTTGCACGTGCGTGGTTTAAGCTGACTCACCGTGATATGGGACCTAAAGTACGTTACCTCGGACCAGAAGTACCTGAAGAAGATTTGATCTGGCAGGACCCTATTCCGGCAGTAGACCATGAACTGATCAACGAGCAGGATATTGCTTCTCTGAAGTCTAAGTTACTTGCTTCCGGCCTTTCAGTTTCACAGCTGGTATCTACCGCCTGGGCTTCCGCATCAACTTTCCGTGGTTCCGATAAACGTGGTGGTGCAAATGGTGCCCGCATTCGTCTCGCTCCTCAGAAAGACTGGGAAGTAAATAACCCCAACCAACTGTCAAATGTGTTGAGTACCCTGGAAAAGATTCAGGATGAATTCAACAGTGCTCAGTCTGGCAATAAAAAGGTTTCACTGGCTGACCTGATTGTACTGGGAGGATGCGCAGCCATTGAGAAAGCGGCTAAAGATGCCGGTCATGAAGTGACAGTACCTTTCACTCCGGGTAGAACGGACGCTACACAGGAGCAAACTGATGCTGAAGCATTTGAGCCTCTTGAGCCGTACGCTGATGGTTTCCGCAACTTCATCAGGATGCGTGAAAATATTTCCGCTTCCGCAGAGGAAATGCTGGTAGACAAAGCACAACTGTTGACCTTGACAGTACCTGAAATGACAGTATTGGTCGGTGGTATGCGTGTGCTTAATACCAACTACGATGGCTCTCAGCGTGGTGTGTTCACCAAGCGTCCTGAAACGCTTACCAATGACTTCTTCGTAAACCTGATGGACATGGGCACTACCTGGAAGTCTGTTTCTGAATTTGAAAATGACTTTGAAGGACGTGATCGTAACAGTGGCGAAGTGAAATGGAATGGATCTCGTGTAGACCTAATCTTCGGTTCTAACTCAGAGCTCCGTGCTATTTCCGAAGTCTACGGATGTGAGGACTCACAAGAGAAATTTGTAGAGGACTTTGTTGCGGCCTGGGATAAAGTAATGAACCTTGACCGCTTTGAGTTAGCTAAATAACTGACTCACCTATTTGCAAGGATAAAGAGGTGGTCCCACTAAGGGATCACCTCTTTTGTTTTCTGTCAGCCTGTCTGCAATAAAGCTTCACTTTAGGTAAGCAGAAAGTTAAGCGAAGATGTATTTCAGTATTGTTTACTTTGCCCAACATTAAGCATCAATTCCACAACTACTCCATCCCTAAGTCAAATTCATCTACTACAACTACTTCTCCCGTCGCCAAATCACCCAGCTTAATATGGCCAATGCGCACGCGGATGAGCCTGAGTGTGGGAAAACCTACCGCTGCCGTCATTTTGCGTACCTGCCTGAACTTACCCTCGGTAATGGTAATGGATACCCAACTTGTTGGACCATGTCTTTCGTCCCTGATCCTTTTGGCGCGGGGCGCAAAGGCCGGAGTGACTGCTAAACGTCTGGCCTCGCAGGGCAGCGTCATATACTTTTTCTTATTGATACTGATCTCTACTCCCTGCTTCAGCTTTACTACTGCCTCATCCGTAATTTTGCCATCCACTTGTGCATAATACTCTTTTTCTACCTTTTTGCTACGTACCTGCATGCTCAGTTTACCATCGGTGGTAAGCAGCAGTAAGCCTTCCGAGTCTTCATCCAGTCGTCCTATTGCCATTGTACCTTCAGGAAAATCATACAGCGCTCCCAGCAGCTTTTTGTTTTTCCTCCGAGTCTGGTTGTTGACAAACTGCGAAAGATATCCAAAGGGTTTATGTAAGATAAAATGGTGGTGGGCAGGCATAAAATCATCCATCATTCACTCCGGCTAAACTATACAATTCTTTTGATTTGAAAGATTGGGAAAACGATCTTAGCTCGTCTTGAAAGAGAGTTGATGTAATCATTGCAGTACCTCGCTTATGGCTTGAAAATAAGTCCGGCTGCTAATCAGGTCATTATGACCATAATTTTCTATAATGCTTAGATTAATGCTCTCCTTCGCGGCTTTTAGTGCCCGAGCATGTGCTGGCGGAATGAGCTGATCTTCCTCTCCATGAAAGATATATATCGGGCAATCCACTTCATCCAGATAATATAGCGATTCCAGTTTGTACCTGATGATAAAGGTGGGCACTATGGGTACTTTCTCCCGTATCAACTGCTTCAGACTGGCATAGGGTGAATTGAGAATCACTTTGTGAGGACTGTTATGGGCAGCAAGTTGTATCGCTATCCCGCTACCCATGGAGGTACCGGACAAAACAATATTGCTTTCTCCATACCTATCTTTCAGATCATCATACACAAGCTGGGCATCCTGAATGAGTTGTGCTTCACTGCGGATACTACCACCACTTTTGCCGTATCCCCTATAGTCCAGATACAGCACGTCGTAGCCATTCTTTAAGAATACGTCTGCACCTTCTCCCCAGCGGTTGATGGCCCCACCGTTTCCATGTAGATAGTACACCACTCCCCGGCTGTCTTCGGCGGAAAAGAGTACCGAATTTAATACAACGCCATCTTCTACTTCATAACTGAGTTCTTCAAAAGGGTAAGGAAATAAGTATGCATAATCGTTTGAGAGCTGTTCAGGAAAAAACAAAAGCTTCTCCTGATACGCATAAAGTAATCCACATACCAGCAGATATGCTGCAATGACTGTTAAGAGAACGTAAATCAAATTCTTTTTCATTTAGGACCTACTACGTCCCTGCCAAAATAGGGTTTAGTAGAGGGATATTGAAATGAGACCATAAAATCAATCTCCTATCCTTCCAGCGAATGCTATATAAATCCTTGGCTTAAATTATTAATTATGGCTGCCAGGATTACTTTGCTTTGCTGGTTTCAGGATAATAGGTTATTTTAAACAAGGGGATTGCACTGTCCTGCCTGAGCAATCTAGATTACCTCATATAACTAACCCACATAATCATGATCCGTTCGTTTATGATTTTCCCCGCAGTATTTATTGTTAGCCTGTTGCAAGCGCAAGACATTACATTAGATACTATCCTTCACCGTCATTTCCGGGCAGTGGGTGGACAAGAGCACTGGCAACAGATGAAAACCTGTTACGCTGAGCAGTCATATTGGGCAATACCAATCTATATGCCTCCTCATAAAAGATTTTTAGGTGATCAGCTCCCTAAAAGTAAAAAGCTTTACTATCAACATCCCGATCAATACCGCATGAATATTTATAGAGAGGAAGAACCTAGTACCGCCTTCGTAGTCAGGCAAAGTGATGCAAAGCTGTATAGCTATCCTGCAAAGCATGAAGAACCACTCCCTGAGCGTATGAAAGAAGTAATGGCAAGGGATTTTTCATTGTACTTATTCGGACTTACCCCATTAATTTTATCAGCATACGAAGATAAAAGCCTTGCTTATGAAGGAAAATCTGAAGCTTACGAAAAAATATGTTACAAACTTGTGATTACTAATGGAGATTTACTTGAAGGTCGGACTTTCATCTACCTGGATGCAGAAACTTATAGAGTGCATGCATTTGCTCATGCTGATGATATCAATAAACATAAGATTTACGAAAACTACAGATCTGTGGACGGTCTAATGCTGGCCCACAAGATTAGCTCTTACCACCAGGGCGAACGTTATGAAGAGTATACGATAGATAAGATTGAGATCAACCAACCACTGCCTCCTAACCTCTTCACTGTATGGTAGCTTAGTGTCAAGCTGAAATAATTCTGATCTAAATGCTCTCTTTCCACCACAAAAGCTGTATTCGTGCGGAACAATGTATCCAGAGAAATTGCATTACTATGTTTTACTATTAGACCTAATAATTGCTCCTTCTCTCTACTAACCCTGCAACTGAGGTCCAAATGCATACATGCATCATTACTATGCTTAATAGTAGATTGATTTTGTTTTTGAAACTCAGAACCTGGCTTAGGTTAACAGCATATTTTAAAGTATTGCCGCTTGTACTTTGTGAAATATGAAGTTTTCATTTTTGTACCTGCTTACCACATTTACCCTGAATCCTGTTCAGGGTTTACGCTTCGCTAAACTTGCGAGAGAGGAAGGGTTTAGCATAAGCGAAGATATTAAAGCTGATGCTTACTATCCTGTAGTTATGCCTTCATGCCTTAACTCCAGACTTTCAATTGCGCTTACAGAGGATTCAGCTTCCAGATCGGTACCGGTGATCCTGCTGAGCCAGGCATTGGTCAGCGTCCATGTAAGGGTGGGATTGTTGTTTTCATCCATCAATTGAATCGTGACATTTACGGGCCTGAGGATGTTAGTCTTCATCTCCTGGTACCATTCGTAAAAGTGATCTTTATGTACAAACTCTCCGTTTTTAAGGATGACTTTACCCAGCCTGGAGGAATCAGGCATACTGCCGGCAGTGAACATTATCTCTTCATCCTGCTGGTTTTCAGTGGGAGGCAGTTCATCATCCAGCCCGGAAACTTCCTGAAAGGATGCACTAAAGTGCGCGCCAAATTTTACCATAAAGCTAAACTTCGGCATGGGCCACAAGCTGTCCTGATTATCTTCGGGTATCATATCAGCAATTAAGATATGATTTTATTGCCAGCGATCATATGAATACTGCATGATTCGTCAGCACTCATCTATGGTGTTAGAGCATACTACGGTACAATTTCCATTCAGAGGGGGGTATTCGCAGCTTTTAATTGTCAAAATACAGCTGCTTTTGCGCTTTTATTTGCTTTATCTTTTCACTGTACGATTTTGCCACCTGCTTATCCTTCTCACTCTGGAGAAGATCTTCATAGTACTTTGCAGCATCTACATACAAAAAAGTATTGATACAAGGAGCATTGTTGAGCAACCAATCATATATCTTCAAAATTTCTGCTGAATGCTGATGTTGATTTCCTTCAGAATTAATTAAATCATTTAGCTTAACCCACTGCCGCTTGGCCTCTTCTGGTCTGTCACCAAAGCACATTGAGCCACCTGATAAACAATTGATACAATACTGTTCAACTTCCGTAACAGGTGGATTTCCGATATTTCGGCTTAAATAGTGAATTTTCTTCCAGTCCCCACTGCTGGTCAACACCTTTGCCAGTATCATTTCCTTCTTAGTAAGCTTATACACTACCCAATCTCCCGCTAAATATCTAATTTCTTCTGCTTGGGTAACATCAAATTTTATGTTCCGTTCATCTAGCACTTGCCATTGACCAGCTTTTTCCTGATGGCAATCCACACACCACGAAGTTGTAAGAGCACCCTGTTGTTCAAAAGCAATAATAATACCTCGGTCACTGACACGCTCCTCATTTTGAATATACTCTTTTGTCCTGACCAACTTCCATTTCCCAATCATGTTGTTGACCGCTTTAGCATTTAGCGTAATAGCACTACTATCCTCTACATAAGGATTTCCTGTGATTTGTGCATTGGTTTGAAAACAACTGAATAAAAATATTATGGCTAGGTATTTCATGCTGTAATCAGGCTATGTATGTTGTGAATAAAACAAGATAGCATTTCAGTTTTAAGTTTGAGTGCAACGGTAAATGGACAATGCTTACCATATTTACGCTTCGCTAAACTTGCGGGAGAATGACTGAAAGTTTAAATAGCGCAACAAATAGCTTTATCATTCTGCGGCTTGATAGATGAGTTGAATTACACCCGATTTGAACTGGTTGGCTTGCATCAATTTAAGGTTCAACCTGTCATGAAGATGCTCAAATAAAGGTTTACCTGCTCCCAAAACCGTAGGATGCACAGATACCCGGTATTCATCAATAAGTCCCAGATTAACAAAAGTAGTTATGAGTTTTGCTCCGCCATAAAGCCAGATATCCTTTCCCGATTCTTGTTTTATTTTTGTGACCCTCTCCACAATATCTGCATGGATATAAGTGGCTTTTTGATCTTCCCAGGCTTTGGTGGAGAATACAATTTTTTGTTTGTCATGCACTGCTGCCCAGATAGCCTTTTCTGTTGCAGATGCATTTTGATCAGGCTGATAATTTCCCCACATCTCATAGCTTATTCTACCGTAAAGAATAGTGTCAATGCCAGAAAGAAAAGTGTCAAACTTCATTTCCTTATCCATGATACACCAATCTACTTCTCCATTCGGCCCTTCAATAAACCCATCCAGAGTGGCCGCTAAATCCAAGATAATCTTTCTCATTGCGTAGTGTTAAATGTACTATGTAGTATTCTGAAAGCTTGTTCTTAATGCATTAATGAGCTGAAAGCTTCAGGATTAACTTCCTGGTTCAAGCTTGAGCGCAACGGTAAATGGACTTGTTTACCACATTTACGCTACGCTAAACTTGCGAGAGTAGGGGGGAGAGGGGCCGTTTCAATTTTTATTTAATAACTCTTTATCCTCTAAAATCCTTTGATTCAATTTATCAATCTTAATTTTCCATTTCATATTATCGTATCCACCATAAATCATTTTTATGCCCCAATCAACACTATAGGATTGTATTAATCCAAATTCATTATTCCAGTAGAGTTCTAAATCACCATCATCTGGTGGATCTTCGCGTTTATATTTAATTATTTTATAGTTAACAGAATCAATCTTATAATTTGAAGAATCTACTATAGAGAAATAATCACTTGGTCTTTTATCACCATAGATAGCTATTAATGAACTGTAGTTTTTTCCTATGGCACCAGATACTTTTTTAAAAGTAACATAGTATCCATCATGATCGGTTATGAATTCATTGGAAGAATATTTATAGGTTGTGTCGTAGAAATAAGTGAATGAATAATAATCATCAGCATCCTTTTCTTTCTTTAATCTAAGAGACGTATAATTCTTGATGTACTCCCCATCATTCCAATCATATGAATACTCCTTTAGTGCTATATTTTTTGAATTTTGGCAGCTACAAATTAGTATCAGAATCTTAATAAGGATTATGTTCTTCATCTTCCTCAATGGCATACAACAATAGGATATGCGCGTTGTACATGTTTCACTTATATCATCTAAAGATAAATTACTTTTACTTTATCAATAAACTCTCTTTTCTAAGTATTTCCTAATAACCGCTAACAAAGATTTTTAAACCGATTTGTGAATTTTACCCAATCAATAGTACTACCACCCCATCACATACCTTCGCAAAACTCTTCCCAAAATCTGGCATAGGAGTTTGACCATCAGCGCATTTAGATCAAAGCTCAGGTATCAGACATAAGCGGGCACAAGCAGGGTTTGGGAGGTATTCTATACAATCTTGTTCATAAAGCATTTCTTTTCCTGTAAAGCTTACCTGGGGCACCTGCTCTTGCTTATTTTGGTCTGCGAGTCAAACATGCCTGTGCAGGGATTTCCTTACATTTGGGCATATTTTTAACGCATGATGTGGCGCGACAAAAAGACTTACCAGGGTGTTTGCGTGATGCTGTACCTACTGCACAATCATTTATTCAACTGTTTGAATGGTTGTGTAGCAGTACATAAAGACTTGTTGATCAGAGTATATTACATTGTTGATCGGAATAGGCCTGTCAGAGACTGTTTGAAAGCTATTGTCATGCTGTAAAAAAAAGCTTATTTTGGTCATTTAGTCTTTCTGATGTAGGAACAAAGTAAGTTCTGACTTCTACAAATCTTTTTGCAGTACTGCAGAGCCATACAATCACGCCAATAAGTCCTTGTTCGGTGCGGTATGTATCAGCAAATAATTTATACGCATTTGACCTCTTCCTTGCATCTTCTATGAAAACGCCAATCATGCCTGATCCGCGGATATTTCTGCCTCCAAAATTGTAAGCGAAATCCTACCCGATTCAATCTTTATTCAACAACAAAAAATTTTAGTACTATGAAAAAGAGAAGTATTCCCGCTGAGCTAATGATGGCTCATATCGCAATTGAGAATGCTATGCAAAATAACGGTATTCTTAAGAAGTTGTCTGCTTACAATTACGATCGCAAGCGATTGATGGAAGGTAAAAGCCTGAAGGAAGAGTTACAGTTGCTGGATTCAGTAAAGCAGGACAAATATGGTCAGCAGCTGACCAGCACCGATAGTATGTATAGCCAGCGACAGGAGATTGTGGCGCTTTATCGTCAGCATGTAAAGCGTGCTAAGCTGGTTTTTGAAGGCCAGAGAGGTATTTTGGAGCAGTTACAGATCGCCGGCGCGCTCAAAACCGATACCAACGGTTTGCTGAACCAGATCTATAATTTTTACAGTAAAATAGAAGCTTTTGCCGAAGATATGGCTAAGTACAATGTGAGCCCGGAAGAGCTGGCGCAGACCAAAGCTATGGTAGAGGCGCTGTTTACTGCCCGTCAGCAGCAGGTACAGAGCAAAGGTGATGCTCAGGATGCCACCCAAAAAAGGAATGCCAAACTGAAAGAGCTGAGAAGCTGGATGACGCAGTTCCGCAAAGTAGCCCGCATCGCTCTGGCCGATGAGCCGCAACTGCTGGAAAGTCTGGGCATCATAGTGCCTACGCAGAAGGTGTAGAATTGCAGATTACAAGATTTCAAATTACAGATTAATAAATCGCTAACCCTGGCCTGTGTCCCATTGGGCAGGGAACTGGGATTGATAATAGGCTAATCTTCAGGTCATCCCGCAGCAAGGCGGCCGCCATGGAATGGAGGGATCTTTACTGCAACCCACACTTCCGAAATTCAGGGTGGTCAGGATTCCCGCGCCACGGAGGCTTCGCTTTGCTACGGAATGACAGTTCCATTTTATCGTTCTGAAGTCAGTCCGTTAGGGATTCTTGCCTGGAGGGATTAACCCCGCTGCAAGTCAAACTTAGCTTAATGTAGGGCTGATGGTAAAGATTCCCGGGCCTCGGGGGCTCCGCCTTTGGCTGCGGAATGACCTCTTAGAACTTGTAGGAAGATAAAAAAAGCGTTCGCCTCACAGCGAACGCTTTTGTATTGTTACATACTGATGATCAATCAGTACTTCTTAAACTTCATGATGCCCCAGTTCAGATAGCCTTGGTTACCGGCTTCCACCCAGTGCTTTAGGCCCTGCTGCATATTGTCCGCATACTCCTTAGAGACATTTTCTATCACTTTGTCGTAGTGCGTTTGCAGTCCTTTGAGTACGTTGGAGTAATGGTTGACCAGTTGCTCAGGCATATCTATGGTTCTCATTTCCATGAGGCCCAGCTGATCAGCAAACCCTCTGTACTTGGCCATTGAACCCATCTCTTCCAGATGGATACGCTTGAGCACAGCATCCAGTACCCCTTCCGGGCAGTCATCCGCCTGCATAGGATCGGTAAAGATGAAGATTCCTCCCGGCTTAAGCACCCGTGATGCTTCCTCAAATACCTTATACTTCTGGTTACTGTGCAGAATCGCATCCTGCGACCAGACTACATCGTACTTGGCATCTTCAAAAGGCAGGTCTTCAAAGTTACCTTCTATCACATTGATCAGATGATCTAGTCCCTGCTTACGGTTCTTCTCCACATTACGCTGATTTTCAGTCGTACTCAGGTTGAGGCAATCCACATGGCAACCAAACCTGTCAGCCAGGTAGCGAGCAGCGCCGCCATAGCCTGCACCCAGGTCAAGCACTCTGTCAATGTCAGTGATATGGTTAACTTCTTCAGCCATCTGCACCACAGTCTCACGGGAAGCTTCCTTGATGGTATTGCTACCATCGTAGATACCTATGTGTATGTCTTCTCCTCCCCAAACCGTGTGGTAAAACTCATCGGCATCCTGGCTATTATAATACTCTTTGGTTATCTCAACGAGTTTATTTTCATCCATAGTTTCAAAAAGTCTGGTTTATGGGTTATAAGATTTCTCTGCTACATGTATATAAAAATCAGGTTCTTCAGAATGATAGGTTTCCTGAAAATCACCGTAAGTAGTAATCTTCTGAAAGCCCACTTCGCAAAGTAAATTACGTACATAATCTTTTCTGAGCGGGAACATGTTTAAATGGTATGCCGACTCATCGGGAAACTCATAACGGAAACGTGCCAGCCCTTCGTCTATATGTTCAGGCTCAGCTTTCACATTTTCCCCGGCATAGTAGTAAGTATGCTTGGTAGAGAAGCCATTGTCCAGAATGGAGTCATAGTTTCTCTGATCAATGATCAGTATACCGTCATGCTTGAGTGCAGAATAGAATTCTGCTAATGTCTTACGGCGATCGTTCTCATCAAAGAGGTGGGTAAAGGAATTTCCCAGACAGATCACGGCATCATAACGTCCGTAGAGGTCACGGTTGAGCCAACGCCAGTCGGCATGAACAGTTCTCATAATATGACCGTGTTTCTGGGCATTGTCAAAGGCTTTGGCAAGCATTACAGGACTTCCATCAACGCTTACGACATCAAATCCTGCATTTAGCAATTGCACAGAATGATAGCCAGTCCCTGTGGCGGCATCCAATACTTTTTTCTTGTTATAATCCTGTAGTACTTTGATGAAAAAATCGTTCTCACCTTTGGCGCGGGCATCCCAGTCAATGAGCTGATCCCACTTCTCTACAAAACTATGGACGTATTCCATTTGGTATTGATCTGTTTCTCTTACCTCAATAGGATTTTCTCCGTAGTGTTGTTTCGTTTGCGTCATTCTGGTAATTGAATTTTAGTTTAAATAAGTCCTTAAATATAGTGAAATATATCTACAGGATGTAATGAAATAGTAATGATCATAATTTATTAATCTATCCTCGTATAATTATTTCATAATAAGGTAGATCAATAAATAAAATTATACTATATATTATTGAATGATTTTTTGGATGGTTTTTAACTCAAGAAAGCTGATGTACTGCTTAGATAAATAATACTAAAGTATAGTATCATATAGTGAAGGGTATATAGACACAAAATGTTTGGGGCTGAGGCAATAAAAAAAGCACCTTAAAAAGATGCTTGAAATTCGCAGAGGGAGAAAAGTTTAAAAAATTCCATACGTTTAGTCAAAAAAATCTAATCCCCTGCTGATACAAATATAGCATCCACTTATGAAGAGGATGTGACGCTAATATTATCTGTATGTTACCCTTTAGAGGGGGAGGTTACGGAAGTTATAAGAAAAGGAGAGCATAATAAAGCGTTGCAGTACTTCTGTATGTACACCTTCCCTATATGTCTTGGATATTGTTATGTGGATACGGTTGTTTTGCTTGAAGAAATCATATTCGGTAAGCCTAACTTCTCCTGTTTTATTTTCAATATCTTTTATCCAGGCTCATTTTCATCAATACATAGTTCTGATGGTAATCATCTGAAAGACCCGCATAGTACTGTAAGTTTGCATATGCCTAATAAAAAGTCCTGGCTTAGTCCTTAGCTGTTCCTTCAGCACGGTGTTCTGAATAAAATAATTGTTTTGCAGACTTGTCTGTCGGGTTACATCTGATGAATAAAGGTTTAAGAGATGTGTAAAATATAAATGTTGGTCTAGCGAATCAGATCTGAGGGAAACGAAACCACACTTTCATTGCCATCCTTTCCGACTGCGGCTACTCCGAAGTAGTAATTGTCAATCACAATATTCTCCAGCGTATACTCATCCACTTTTCCTACATAGCGACTGTATTGCCACTGCGGAGCAGTGGTTTCTCTCCAGTAGATTTTATAACCAGCCAGGTTAGGATCATCAGACATTTGCCACGCTAAGGTCGTGGATGGCTGTACTACGCCACCAATTTTGACGCTATCCGGTGCAGAAGGTGCCCAACCCAATCCGGCAAGTGAAATTGCATTGACAGCCGTGAGTTTTTTGGCAAATGCAAAGTTCACCCCTTCAATCACGTCGCCGTACTCAATGCCGTTTTCAACTCTGATATCCTGGTGCTGGCGATTGTAGTTTTCATGGGCTTCCATGATACGAATACCGGCAAAGCCAAGATCATTGAAAGGACGGTGGTGCCCTCCCCTGCCAAATCTATCCAGGCGATAGATCATCATAGGGTTCATCATGGGCATATAAGTTTCTGTCTGCCGATGAACATAGCGCGCCAGCTGGCGAGAGATACCATCCACTTCTCCTCCGGTAAAACGACGGAAGCGTCTTTCTTCTTCGGTCTCGGTTGGTGGAACGGGTTCGGAGAAAATACGGAAGCTACGGTTGTCTACCACGCCATCTATGCCTTCTATATTGCCGATCATATCATTGTTGAGCACTCCGATAATGCCCCAGTCTTCCCGCTGCGCGTATTCTGCCAGGCCTTTGCCTCCAAACAAACCCTGCTCCTCCCCTGATAAACCTACATATACAATTGAATTGGGAAATTCATACTGCGATAGCACACGTGCGGCCTCAATAGCGCCTGCCATACCTGATGCATTATCATTGGCTCCGGGAGCATCAATCTCATAATCGGTGGAGCTGGAAGCCCGGGAATCAATATCGCCCGACATGATGATGTACTGATTGGGATTTACTGTACCTCTCTGAATCGCCACCACATTTACAACCCAGGCATCTTTGGGCACACGGGCAGTCATCCCTTCCTCCACAAAATCCTGCTGATAAAACACCTCAAGACATCCTCCGCAGTCGGCAGATATTTTATCAAACTCAGCTTTGATCCAGCGACGGGCCGCTCCTATTCCTCGGGTATCAGACACAGTATCTGAAAAAGTATTGCGGGTACCAAAACCTGCCAGGTGACGGATATCATTTTCAATTCGCTCCGCTGAAACACTCTCTATGATATCATACATACGCATATCTACTGCCGGAGGAGCGGTAAGTTCATCCTGAGCAAATAACAAAGTAGGAAGGATATTAAGAAGTAGTAGTAAGTTCAGAGTTTTGTTCGTCATTGGGTGTTAGGTTAGCGAGTGAAAGGCTAATATATCAGCTTAAACAAGGCAAAGCCAAATAATTATTCACCTTAGTGAATTGACAGCAAATGATCAACATTAAATGACTGACAGTTTGTTTTTGGTCAGGGGCTTGGTGAGGTATTTTTCATACCCAAGTTCTGCCAGCCGTTTTTTGTCTTTGGGATTTTCTGAAGTGGTCAGCACCACAATCTTTACCGACATGCGAATATCTTCATCTAACTGATTAAACTGCTCTAAAAAATCAAATCCATCAAATACTGGCATCTTCAAATCCAACAAAATCAGATCAGGCCTTGTTTTACTATCGTTTAGATACGGAAATACTTCTTCCGCATCAGTAAATACCTGAACTTCAGAAGCAAAACCCAGTTCTTCAATTAGGTTTTGATTGATAAAGCAGGCAACATCATCGTCGTCAACCAGAAATATTTTTTGATAATTAGCCATCAGGCAGAATAAAATTAGATGTTTAGACAATAATAATTCAAATTTTTGTGCCAAGTAAATGTTATGGTTAAATTTAATAATTATATTTTTTTACATATTTATAGTATATTTCTATGGAAGGCCAATTATTTTCTGTTGACTCGGTTTTTATGCCACACGGTCATTGCTATTATTGGGAGCCTTTCATCCTCTGGTCTCATGCAATCTCCGATTCAATCATAGCGCTTGCCTATTTTGCCATTCCCATCAGCCTGGTACAAATAGTCAGAAAAAGGAATGACTTCAGGTATATGTGGATGCTCGTATTATTTGCTGTTTTTATACTGGGCTGCGGCGCTACCCATGTGATGGATGTCATCAACATCTGGACTCCTTTTTACCGAATAGATGCCGGTATCCGTATAGTCACAGCACTTGCTTCGGTAGGTACCGCTATCTTGCTGATATTTATTACCCCCAAACTTATTCTGATCCCCAGTGCACAGAAGTGGGAGCAAATCAATGAGGAGCTTTCCACCCTCAACGAAAGTCTGGAAAAGCAGGTTGAAAATCGTACTTCCGAGCTTACCGAAAGTATGGCAGCCATGAAGTTTTTAACCGATACCATTCCTCAAATCGTATGGACAGCAAATAAATACGGTGAGCTTGATTACTATAACAAAAACTGGTACGCTTATACCGGCCTGGATGAAAAAGAGAGTATTGCCTATGGCTGGCAGGTGGTTATTCATCCCGATGAAATGCAGGCCCTGACTGACCGCTGGAACCATTCGGTCAAAACATCAGAAAACTTCCAGTTTGAATTCAGAATGAAGCACGTCAAAGACGGTTCATACCGCTGGCATCTGGGCCGAGCCCACCCAATGAAAGATGAAAATGGTGAAGTGCTTAAGTGGTTTGGTACCGCCACCGATATACACGACCAGAAAGAAAAGAGTGAGGAAGTAAGAAAGGTAAATGAAGAACTTGATAAATTTATCTATACCGCTTCTCATGACCTGAAAGCTCCGGTTACTAACCTGGAAGGGTTGATGCATTTGCTTGAACAGAGAAGTAGCGAAGAACAGGCAAAAGAGAGTAACAAGCTCATGGGAATGATGAATAAGCAGGTGGACAAATTAAAATTGATCATTCATGACCTATCAGACGTGGGGCAGATCAAACGGTCTGGCAGAGATGACTTTGAAGATGTGAATCTGGAAACCATGATCAAGGACTTCATGCAAAGCAACAAAGAAAGAATTGAAGAGAACAATACCGAAATACAGCTTGAGCTTGACAATGAAGTGATATTTTTCTCCCCTCAGCATTTACAGATCATTCTCTATAACCTCTTGGACAATGCTATCAAGTACACCAAGTACGCTAACAAGTCTCTGATCACTGTATCATCAGCATTTGATGATGGACATTGGGTACTGAAAGTAAAAGACAATGGTATTGGTATCAATGAAGAGCATCAAAACAAGATTTTTGAGATGTTCCAAAGATTTAGCCGTCACAAAGACGGAACGGGTATGGGGCTGTATATTGTAAAAACCACTGTAGAAAAATACAAGGGAAGCGTAGAGGTAGAAAGTGTGGCTGGAAAAGGGAGCACATTTACGGTGTTATTACCTTCATCATTGTTAAAAACTAATACAACGTTTAACAATAACAGCTAAGCTAATCCTGCAAATCGCCTTCTTAGGGTTTTATTTTATTAGATAATCTCTCTTTGTAACCAGAAGGAATTTATTGGTGAAATGTGGGAACCTTAATTAACTATTTGGGGTATACATAGGCGATATACTTCAAAACCAAAAACTGACATGCCTCAACTTACTGCCAGGAAAGGTCTCATCGGACAATTGCGTATCGCTGCTATCATGGAAGGTATTTCTTATATATTACTGCTGGCAGTAACCATGCCGCTTAAGTACCTTGCCGACATGCCGGAACCTAATATGTTTGTAGGCTATGCCCACGGTCTGCTCTTTATCTGGTATGTGGGGCTTGTGCTTTTGGTAGCCTATAGTTACCGCTGGAACTTCAAACCCACTGCAATCGCACTAGCAGCTTCCCTTATTCCCGCGGCTACTTTCTATGTGGAGGCTAAGATGCTAAAGGACAAAAAGCTTACTACTTAGTCTCGTCTTTTAAATATTAGACGTAGTAAAGCCTAGTGTTTAAGTGATTGCTCGTAATAAATCTTTTAGGTTTGTGCTATATCACAACTTTGATATCAGTAACACTTAATTTTGTTGAAAAAACGCTATATTAACTATGGTGTTATGAATGATTATTTTTAACAAAACAACAGGTGTTATGAAAAAGATCCGTTTTCCGTGCTATTGCTGCTCGCCCTTACCTTGGTGGCAGCCAATCCTAAGAAAAAAGTACTCTCCCAACTGGAAGCTGCCAAAGACTTCTTAGAAGTTCCGGCAGGGGTAGTCTATGTGAATGAAGAACAACAGCAGTTGGACCATTTTTACATCTCTAAATATGAGGTGAGCAATGCGCAGTACCAGGCATTTCTGGATGACCTCAAAGCCCAGGAAAAAGATGAGCTATATGCGCTTGCTCAACCAAAGACTCAGAAACCTGCCTCCTGGCAAAAAATGCCTCTGGTAAACGACTCATACTTTCCGGAATACTTTTCTTACAAAGGTTTCGCTGACTTTCCTGTCTTAGGGATTAGCTACCCAGCAGCCCAGGCATACTGTAAGTGGTTATCCGAAAAGGCCAGTAAAGAAGTGAGCGGTCAATACAATATACAATTTCGCTTGCCTACCGAAGCTGAGTGGATTCGCGCTGCCCGCGGCGAAACACAAAATGAATATGCCTGGGGAAGTCCTTACCTACGAGATGGGAAAGGCTATTTTTATTGTAACTTCAAGCGAATCAGTGCCGAACAGGTAACTTATAATGTAGAAAAGAACGTCTACGAGATTGTCCCTCCACCTTCTGACTATGAAGAACATGGCTTACCCGACAAAGTAAACGCATATGATGCCAACGAATTTGGCTTACATAATATGTGTGGGAATGTGGCCGAGATGGTATCGCTTGAAGGAATTGCGCTGGGCGGTAGCTGGAACGATACTGGCTACGATGTAAGGATAGAAAGTGTATCACAATATGAAGGTACGTCACCCTATGTGGGCTTCAGGCCGGTGATGATACTCACTGAGAAGTAAACAAGTCCACGGGCTGCCGCATTAGGCAGCCTTTTCCTTTTGGCTCCATCTCTGCTAAAATCCTATGCGCTTGCAGTTCATTAACATGCTCACCACCGTGGGCAGCGCATAGTCGGAAGTAAGCAGCCAGATTTCTAGGGTGTGTAAGCTTTAGACACTGAACTTATAGACTGTTTTCTGAAGTGAGCGTGCTTCAGTGGACTTACTGCTACGTCCCCACCATGGTGAGCACGCATCGGACGTACTACTTTTGCGTTCCCTCCGCAGTGGGTGTAAGGCTGACGTAAGTTTATGCATCACCTCAGCGGAGGGCATGCACAATACCTTTTACTTTTTGGTCCCCACCATGGAGGGGACGCTGCAGATGTAAGGTTTGTGCGTCCCCACGCCGGTGAGCGTAAGGAAAATGTAAGTTTATGCATGCCCTCCACAGTGAACATAGGCAAGTTCTGCTACTTTTCCATCTTTTCTACTGATTGATACAGAAAGTCATATCAATAAAAAAAAGGCCTACCTCTAAAGGTAGTCCTTCCTGAGCTTAGCTTATGGTTTTGTTCAGCCTGGATGCTGCCAGATGATCTATGAACCAGTGCAGTTCACCATCCTCAGGCTTGATCAGCTGAGCAGGATATTCTTCAGGATGATAAGCACCCTCCAATACTTCATGCAAAGCATCCGCTTTCTTCTCTCCAAAAGCTAAAAAAGCAATGCACTCCGCCTGATTGATCAGTTGGGGCATCATACTGATACGGTAAGTATCCAATTTTTCTACCCACATCTCTTTTACCCAGGTCATAGACTTGTGGGAGAAAGGCACATGAGGGAAAAGTGAAGCTGTATGGCCATCATCCCCCATACCCAAAAGGATCAGGTCAAAACGGGGTGATCTGCCCTGAAAAAACTCCTGTAGTGTTTCTTCATACTGCAAAGCAGCGATATCCGCCCTAAACTCACCGTGTATGGGAAATATCTGATCTTCAGGTACCGGCACATGCTTAAGTAAAGTCTGATAGGCCATGCCCGCATTACTGTCCTTATCCTCAATGGGAACAGGACGTTCATCTCCCCAGAAAACATAGGTTTTGTTCCAGGCTACCTGATTGACAAAAGGAGGCTGAGTAAGCAGAGTATACAGGCCTTTGGGCGAACTACCACCGGTAAGGCATACCACAAAACGGCCGTTTCTTTCTACCGCTTCCCGGCTCTTTCTCACAAACAATTCTGCTGCACTATAACTAAGATCATCGGTATTTTCGTAGACATGCAGATTGAGGATACCCTTCTTTGGAAACTGCTCATTTTCCTCTATCACCGTTTCTTTGACATTGGTGGCCTTAGGGTTAATCCATTCATGCCCTTCCTGCATCAGCAGCTCGTCGGCTTCCTGTGGTCCCCAGCTACCCGAAGAATACTTGGGCAGGGCATGCTTACCATTTTCTTTCCACCTGTCCAGTATGGGCATCACTACTTCCCAGGCTTCTTCCACCTGATCGGCACGCATGAAGAGGGCAGCGTTCCCTTCCATCGCATCCAGCAGGAGCGCTTCATAGGCTTCGGGCGGTTCGGCATCGTAGAAGGTCTGGTAATCAAAAACCATCTCCACCGGATTCAGAATCTGATGAATGCCCGGGCGCTTAGCCTGGAACCTGATCGTAATGCCCATGTCCGGCTGTATGTTGATGATGATGCGGTTGGGTTCTCTCAAAGTCTGCTGATCATAGGCAAAGGCCCGATGCGGTGGCTTGCGGAGCTGAATGGTGATGACCGAACATTTATCCGCCAAGCGTTTCCCTGTTCTCACATAGAAAGGTACATCCTGCCAACGCCAGTTATCTATGTTAAACTTGAGGGCGGTGTAGGTTTCGGTGGTAGACTCAGGGTCTACGCCTTCTTCTTCCGTATAGCCTTCTGCTTTTTTACCTTTGATCCAGCCTTTATCATACTGCGCCCGGACTGCATTTTTATCTACCTCCTCAGGCTTCAGTATGCGAATGGCTTTCAGCACATCCACCTTTTTGTTGCGAATCTCATCAGCATCCAGATTGATGGGCGGCTCCATAGCGATCATAGACACCAGTTGGAGCACATGATTTTGCACCATATCGCGTAAAGCACCAGAATCTTCGTAATAAGCACCTCTGCTTTCTACCCCCACGGTTTCTGCCACAGTGATTTGCACATGGTCTATATAGTTGCGGTTCCAGAGGGGTTCAAAGATGGTATTGGCAAAACGAAAGGTAAGAATGTTCTGCACCGTTTCCTTACCCAGATAATGGTCAATACGGAAGATCTGCTTTTCATCATAGAGGTCGGTGAGCAGTTTATTAAGCTGTTTGGCACTTTCCAGATCGTGACCAAAGGGCTTCTCAATCACGATACGAGAGCATTCCAGATCATGACAAGCCTGGGTAGAGGCAAGATTGGTCGCGATGGTGCCAAAAAGCTGAGGAGCCACCGATAGATAAAAGAGGCGATTGGCCTTTATATTCCAGCTTTGTTCCAACTCTCCTATCTTGGTATCTAACTGCTGGAACGACTCCTTCTTCTTCACATCCATAATGAAGTACTCAATATGCTCGGCGAAACCTTTCCAGACCTGCTCATTGGAGATTTCACGTCGTGAGAACTCGGCTACTTCCTTTCTGAGCATCTCACGATAATCTTCATTTGAGTATTCAGTACGTCCCAGCCCTATCACACTAAACTGTTCGGGCAGGTAATTGTCCAGGTAGAGGTTAAATAAGGCCGGGATGAGTTTTCTTTTATTAAGATCGCCGCTCCCCCCGAAGATGATTACCACGGTAGGGGCCAGCTTAGCTTTACTAAATTCCATAGGTTAGGTATTTAAAAGTTTAAGATTGCCCCCAGATGGTATGAAAAGCGCCGGTTTTGTCCAGCCGCTCATAGGTATGGGCTCCAAAATAATCTCGCTGCGCCTGTACCAGATTGGAGGGCAGGCGAGCCGTACGGTAACTGTCAAAATAATGCAGAGATGCGGAAAGCGCGGCGGTGGGAATACCCTGCTGCAAACATTGGCCTAAGACTTTTCGGGTACTGTCAGCTGTCTTATTCAGTGTATCCGCCACTACCGGACTCACCATCAGATTGGGTAAGTTTGTACCCTGAGAAAAGGCTTTCATAAAATTTTCCAGCATTCTGGCCCGGATGATGCAGCCGCCCCGCCATATCTTGGCTACTTCAGCAAGGTTCAGTGCAAAGTTCATCTCTTCAGAAGCTTTCTGCAACATGGCAAAACCCTGGGCATAAGAGATTAGCATACTGAAGTGCAGCGCATCATGGGCCTGGCTAATCAGTTCTTCCTGATGGTCAGTTACCTTAACTTCGGGGCCATTCAGCAGGCTTTCTGCTTTTTGTCTTTCCTGCTTGAGCGAAGAAAGGTAGCGCATGGTTACTGCGGAATCAATAGTAGGAATGGCAACGCCCAGGTCCATCGCACTCTGGGAGGTCCACTTGCCGGTGCCTTTCTGTTTTGCACTATCCAGAATATTGTTGATCAGCATCTCCCCTTCCTGCTGGTCATCGGCCTGAAGGAAAATATCTGCCGTAATTTCCAGCAGGAAGGATTGCAGTACATCTTCATTCCAGGCCTTAAATGTCTTGTGCAGCTGGTCTTCATTCAGGCCGCCTCTCCTCCGCAGTACATCGTAGGTTTCGGCAATTAGCTGCATAATGGCGTATTCAATGCCATTGTGTACCATCTTCACGTAATGACCGGCTGCACCATGTCCGAGAAAAGCCACGCAGGCCTCGCCATTTACCTTAGCAGCAGCAGCTTCCAGGATACCACGTACCGGTTCGTAGGCATCTTTCTTGCCTCCCGGCATCAGGCTGGGACCGAAACGGGCACCTTTCTCTCCACCGGAGACACCCATGCCCAGAAAATGTATCTTAGCTTCATCCAGGTATTCCATACGACGAGTGGTATCGTCATAATGGGAGTTCCCCCCGTCAATGATAATATCCCCTTCGGAAAGTTGAGGGAGCAGACTTTCAATCACCGAGTCCACTGCTTTACCGGCAGGAACCAGCAGCATAATTCTACGAGGAGATTTAAGTGCCTTTATAAATGTAGGCATATCAGCAGTGGCCTGCACATTACTTTCGGATTTCTCCTTGTCCAGGGCTTCTACTTTTTCATGGTCAAGGTCATAGCCTATCACTTCAAAATTATGGTCTGCCACGTTAAGTAGGAAGTTTCTTCCCATTACGCCCAGGCCTATCATACCAAAGTCACACTTTGCTTGTATGTCCATAGTTTGTAAATTGTACTGGTTAGTATTTGCTTATTGTGTGTGTTTGCTTTCTATATTTTTCAGCTTAGTCAGCCTTCTCTCGTGCCTTTCTTCCCCCGAATACTTCGCCTGCAAAAAAGTTTTGATCAATTCTTCGGCATAGGTTTCCCCTATCACTCTAGCGCCCAGGCAAATGATGTTCATATCATCATGCTCTACCCCCTGATGAGCAGAGTAGCTTTCGTTGATGAGGGCCGCCCTCACTCCTATTACTTTGTTGGCTACGATGCAGGCACCTATACCACTTCCGCAGATGGCAATACCTCTTTCAATCTCACCCTTACTTACCGCCTCGGCAAGCGGCAATACATGATCCGGATAGTCATCAGTGACATCAAAGATATGGGCACCAAAGTCCTGAATGGAATAATTGGGCTGTAAAATCGCTTTGAGCTTTTCTTTAAGCTCAAAACCACCATGATCGGCAGCAATTCCGATTTTCATCTGTGTAGGTCTTTAGGTAAAACATGGCAAAAAGTTGTGCTTCCTATACCCAAGGTCAAGGGAAGCTTAAATTAGGAACTAGTAAGACAAACGGAAATCATTCGTTAAGGATGAGCTTTAGCCTGCTTAATTGATAAGCTAAGAGAATTCGTAAAAAAATAGCCCGGAGATATACTTCCTTAGAAAGGATTTAAATAGGAAAAAACCTTTAACATTATGCCTCTCTGACTCGTTCTAAAACTAACAAACAAAATTTGATTATGGAAAAGTTAGTAAATAAAAAACCAAACACTAAAAACGCTGCCAGCATAGGTTTATCAGAAGATAACCGTGCAGGAGCAGCAGAGATTTTGAATCATATACTGGCGAATGAGTCAGTTTTATATACTAAGACCAGGAATTTCCACTGGAACGTAACCGGTCCTTTGTTTTATAGCCTACACAACCTACTGGAAGAACAATATCAGCAGATGGCTACTAACATTGATGAGATTGCTGAAAGAGCTCGTCAGATGGGATTCAGGGCTATTGGTAGCATGCAGGAGTTTCTGGATCTGGCAAGCCTTAAAGAATCTAAGAATGAGAAGTTGAGCGATACTGACATGGTAGCTCAACTCGTAAAAGACCACGAAAGCATTATTCAAAGTATGCGAGTGGACATTGAGAAATTGGAAGATGAGTTTCAGGATGCAGGTAATGCTGATTTTGTTACTGCACTCATGCAGGAACATGAGAAAATGGCCTGGATGCTCAGATCACTTCTGAAGTGATAATTATAATAACACAGTATAATAGAAAGGCTGTCTCCGCGGAGGCAGCCTTTTTTTTATATAGCGCTGGTAATCAAACTTAAGTTGTGGGTAGACCCGGTCATCTTCCCCTGCATTTGACGTATGGTCTTATGCCTTCTACTATATTTTCTAATTAGGAAAGGGTGTTTATTTGTTCAGAGTATAAAATGATACTTTTAAACTTTCAGGCATTAGCACTTTCACGGCTGATTAATTGTAATATTTGACAGGGTTGTGAAGCGCTACATAAGTTTAAGAAAAGTTAAAACTAAGCTCAATGAAAACAAATAAAGAAGCCATCACCAAGCTTATTGAAGAATACCAAACCTCTTTTCACCCACTCATACCTGGACTGAAAGAGCAGGATCTGCTAACCTTGGATTTTACTGAGAGCAGCCCCTATCTTAAAGAGCTAGACCTCAAAGATACGCCTGCCTTCCACCATCTTATTTTTGATAGAGTGCTTCAAGGAAAAGTCGGTATAGGTGGTTTTTTTGAGGATAGAATTATTTATCGCAGAAGTTCACATTACGACGGAGACGAGTCGCGCAGTCTTCACCTGGGCCTTGATATCTGGGCTCCGGCTGGCACTAAACTCTACAGCCCTCTTGCCGGTCAAATTCATAGCTTGCAGGACAATCAGGGATTCGGAAACTATGGCCCTACCCTTATACTAGAACATCATTTGGAAGAGGCCACTTTTTATGTGCTTTACGGTCATCTGGATAGCAAAATTCTGGGGAAGTGGAAAGTGGGTGATCCGGTAGCGCCGGGAGAATATTTGGGTGACATTGGTAATTTTCCAGAAAACGGAGACTGGCCTCCTCACTTGCATTGGCAGATGATGACTGATATGCTCGGACACAAGGGGGACTTTCCCGGCGTAGCTGCTCCCTCTGATCGTAAATTTTATTTGCAATTATGCATAGATCCTCACTATATTTTAAGACTGGCAGAATAATTTTTCACAAATACCACGTTGTTTTCTTAGACTAAAAAATCTTTTGGAACGCTACTATCAAATATTAGGAATACCTGAAGGCTCTTCTCAAATTGAGATCAAAAAAGCCTACAGAAAATTGGCTATGCGATTTCATCCTGATAAAAATGATGGAAAAGATATAGGTCAGCGTTTCTTTCAGATCACTGAAGCTTATGAAATTTTGATTGGTATACGTAAAGCACCAATGGTACGAACAGTAACCCGTCAGTATCATCAGCAGGCTTACGGAAGAAGATCCTTTAATTTCAGGAGGCAATCGTATCGTGATATGTGGGAGGAAGAGAGGGATAGACGAAGAGGAGAGGCCCGTAGTCGTGCTAAGGAGCAGGCTAAAATGCGTTATGAAAACTTCAAGAAAAACAATGAAGCTTTTAAGAAAACCTGGTATTACAAACCTGCCTACTACTTTATTCATACAGTACATTTATTGGGTTGGGCATTTGGAGTGATACTTTTATTTTCTCCTTTCTTTGCAGCATTTTATTTTCATATCCATGGAAGTCAATGGTGGAAATGTCTCTTTTGCTTACCCTTAATTCTGGCAGGTGTTTTATGTATAGAACATACCCAAAGGTTAAAACAAGAAGCAGAACCTTATTTTCGTTAAATAACTTTTTTGCAAATTTAATGTATATACAATAAATACGCATGTAAATTTCTAAAGCTTTAGTAAGGAATATATCAAGAATGAGTTCCTGGATGGAATAGTATCGGTAAATTAATCTTACTATAAATAAACAATTATACTAGTAAACCTATTTTTACTTATGTAATAATTACAAAAAAACAGAAGTTTCGTAATTGACTTAACCTAAGAATAATACTAACCATGCAGCCTCAATAATACTCTTTCAAGTTAAAGTATAATTTTAATCAAATGGAAGGTTTATTAATTACTTGCTAATGATTGTAGTGAAATTTTAAAAATATAAGATGAATAGTCTATAAAAATTAATAATTACAATTTATTACAAGTATTCAATACAATGGTGAAAATAAGCTTTGATGTTTCAGATTTATTATTAGATTTGAATAATATGTTACCCTGATGTTAATCGCTGTAGCAGGTAATATAGGCACTGGTAAAACAACACTGGTTGGGCGCTTAGCAAAGCATTTCAGGTTCAGGGCTGAGTATGAGGCCGTACATGAAAACCCCTACTTATCCCTCTTCTACGAAGATATGCAGCGCTGGGCATTTCCTCTTCAGGTTTATTTTCTAGGTCATCGTTTTCGTCAGGGTTTGAACTTGGAAAAGCATGATACAGGGGTAGTTCTAGATAGAACGATTTACGAAGATGCTGATGTCTTCGCAAAAAATCTTTATCGTTCATCGTATCTGAGCAAAGTAGATTACGAAAACTACCTGAATCTTTACCAATCAATGGTATTGATTGTGCCCAAACCCGATATTTTGGTTTACTTAAAGGGTAAGCCTGAAAACTTGAAATACAGAATTAGTCATAGAGGTAAAAGGGGCGAAAGAAGCTATGAACAGTCTATTTCTTTATCTTATCTTAAGGATTTAAATGATTGTTATGCTTCCTGGATAGAAAGTTATTCATATTCTCCCATCATTACTGTAGACATTGACACAATTGATTTAGCAAAAGATGAGCATTTTGAAACTCTATTAAAAAACATTCAAAATCAAAAAAGATGCGTCACTTAGAAGATTTTTATGTAAAAAATATATTGGGAGAATCAAAAATCTATTACAGACTAAAACCCATTATTTTTCCTGAAAACGAATTTACCTATCTGGGTACTGAAATATTTACAAAACAAGGTGAAGCCAACATAGAAAGCCATGAGCTTACCTATCGTGACATTTTACAAATGTATGAAGATGGTTTTTATACCATTGAACGTGAAGAATTTGAGAGAGCGCAAGCTTTGGTAAATAAAGAAATAGAAGAAGCACAGCCAGTGGAAGATTGATTTGGTCAGTTTTCTTCTAAATCTTCTGAGTTTATTTTCTGCAAAAGCTTCTCCCAACCCCAGATTTGTTCGGCTGAAGTATCGCGGTATCTTTCCGTGAGTTTGCGCAACATATCTGCTCTGGCACTTAGTTTCTGAGCTTGTTTCTCAGCTACATCAATTTTTTTATCTATTTCCTTATCAAAATTTTCGTCTTGGTCTTCCAGCATAGCCCTGACATTTACTTTATACTAAAGTTAAGAACTCCCAATTTATTTTTTTGTATTTTACTCTAAGAAATTTCTTTCAGAATCCTCATAATTTTTCAGCTGATATATATTCTCCCTGCTACAATTTTTTATAAAAGTCAAGATTTAATAAGTAAGCTTCTTTTCTATTTTTGCTTTCCGAAATGTTATAGAAATCACATTGACCATACCAAAAAAATTCATTAAAAAGCTCAAGACATGCAGCAGCATATTTCCAAGATAGCCGATGAGTTACAAATCAAGGCTTCTCAAGTATCCGCAACAATCAAACTACTAGACGAAGGCTCTACCGTTCCCTTTATTTCTCGTTACCGAAAAGAAATGACGGGAAGCCTGGATGAGGTTGCTGTTACAAACATAAGAGACCGTGTAACTCAACTCAGAGAGTTGGACAAACGAAGGGACAGCATCTTAAAATCAATTGAGGAGCAAGGAAAGCTTAGCGACGAACTGGCTGAGAAAATCAATGCCGCAGAAAATATGGCCCGGCTGGAAGATTTATACTTACCCTATAAACCTAAGAGAAGAACCAAGGCTACCATAGCAAAAGAAAAAGGTCTGGAACCTCTGGCAACTTTAATATTTGAGCAAGGCAAAACTGACTTATCCACAGAAGCAAACAAATACATTGACGCTGAAAAAGAAGTCAATAACGAGGAGGAAGCCCTGCAGGGTGCTCGTGATATTATTGCAGAGTGGGTAAATGAAGACCAGGAAGCACGGGCCGCCATGCGCGATTTGTTTATGAACAAAGCTAGCTTTCAATGCAAAGTGATTAGCGGTAAAGAGGAAGAAGGACAAAAATACAAAGACTATTTTGACTGGGAAGAACCTGTCAAAACTGCTCCTTCACATCGGGTACTGGCTATGAGAAGAGGAGAAAAGGAAATGATTCTGATGCTTAATATAGCCCCACCAGAAGAGGAAGCGCTGCAACTTCTGAAAAAGACTTTTGTGACAGGTAACTCTGCATTATCCGAACAAGTGGAGATGGCAACCAAAGATAGCTATAAGCGTCTCCTCAAACCTTCTATAGAAACTGATATCCGTTTGTCAACAAAAAAGAAAGCGGATGAAGAGGCTATTCATGTATTTGCCGATAACCTTAGGGAATTACTGATGTCTTCTCCCCTGGGTGAAAAAAATACCCTGGCCATTGATCCTGGCTTTCGTACAGGTTGTAAACTGGTCTGCCTGAACAAGCAAGGCAGATTACTAGAAAATACAGCTATTTTTCCTAACGAGCCACAGCGTAAAACGGCTGAAGCGGAGGCCATAATACTGGCCTACTGCCAAAAATATGATATTGAAGCCATTGCCATAGGTAATGGTACTGCCAGCCGAGAAACTGAAGCTTTTGTAAGGAGCATCAAACATTTGCCTAAAAACATTCAGGTGGTAATGGTAAATGAAAGCGGAGCGTCGGTGTATTCAGCTTCTGATGTAGCCCGAGAAGAATTTCCTGACTATGACCTTACAGTAAGAGGAGCAGTTTCTATTGGCAGACGTTTAATGGACCCACTCGCTGAACTGGTAAAGCTTGACCCGAAATCAATTGGAGTGGGTCAATATCAACATGATGTAGACCAGACGGCTCTGCGACAAAGCCTGGATGATACTGTCGTAAGTTGTGTGAATAATGTGGGTGTGGAAGTCAATACAGCGAGCAAACAATTACTAACCTACGTATCAGGTTTGGGCCCTTCATTAGCACAAAGTATCGTCAACTATCGTGATGAAAAAGGTCCCTTCAAAACGCGTGAAGAGCTTCTCAGCATACCACGTTTAGGAAACAAGGCTTTTGAACAGGCAGCAGGTTTTTTAAGAATACGCGATGCTGCCAACCCTCTAGACCGCAGCGCGGTTCACCCTGAACGATATGAGACCGTAAATCAGATGGCTGCTGACCTGGGTTGTACCATTGAAGACCTGATCAAAGATGAAAATCTACGTAAGCGTATCAATCTTAAGCAGTATGTCTCAGAAGAAGTAGGGCTGCCAACTTTGGAAGATATTATGGCAGAGCTATCAAAGCCTGGTCGTGATCCCCGTGAGCAGTTTGAAGCTTTTCAGTTTATGGAAGGAGTACATGAACTAGAAGATTTAAAAGTGGGCATGAAACTTCCTGGCATCATTACCAATGTTACCAATTTTGGAGCATTCGTTGATTTAGGAGTACATCAGGATGGGTTGGTGCATATCAGCCATCTCGCAGATAAGTTCGTTGATAATCCTGCAGAAATTGTCAAGGTACATCAGCAGGTACAGGTTACAGTGATGGAAGTTGATGTGGCCAGAAAAAGAATCGGGCTTTCTATGAAAAGTGATCCTTTTGCTCCACCTAAAAAAGGAGGAAATAAGCCTACAAAAAAAGGACGTAAGCAGGAAGAAGAAAGTGGTGACCTTCAGTCCAAGCTTGCCATGCTAAAAAATAAGTTCCGCTAAAATTTATAAGCTCATCATTTCTGATGAGCTTTTTTTTCGGTCATATGGATTAGTTCGGTAATAAGACCAGTCCAACCGGTCTGGTGCGAAGCTCCAAGCCCCTTCCCATCATCTCCATGAAAATATTCATAGAATAAGATATGATCCTGAAAATGAGGGTCCGACTGAAATTTTTTCTGATCACCAAAAACAACACGCTTTCCATTTTCATTCTTTTTAAAAATATTGATCAAACGATGGCTGATATTCTGTGCGATTTTGTCCAGAGTCAGAAAATTTCCTGAACCCGTTGGATGCTCAAGTCTGAAGCTTTCTCCATAATACTCGTGAAATTTCATCAAAGACTCTACGATGAGGAAATTGATGGGGAACCATACCGGGCCTCGCCAGTTGGAGTTCCCTCCAAACATGGATGAATCAGATTCACCAGGCAAGTAAGATACCGTATGTGTCTGACCGTCCATTGAATATTGATATGGATGACTCTGATGGTATTTTGAGAGCGCCCTTATGCCGTAATCAGATAAGAATTCATCTTCATCCAACATTCGCCTAAGGATACATTTTAAGCGGTGTACCCTAACCAATGACAGCATACGCGTTTCTCCTTTGCCATGTTCATACCAGCGGGAAATCAATGAGCCCAGATCATGGCGATTGCGGAGTACCCACTGCAGACGACGTGTGAAATCCGGTAGCGCTTCCAGCAGTTCAGGAGTAAGCACCTCCACTGCGAATAGTGGAATAATACCTACTATAGACCTTACTTTGAGAATCTGCGTGGATCCGTTTTCCAAGTGTACAGCATCATAGTAAAATTCGTCCGTCTCATCCCAAAGATCAACGCCCTCATTACCAATGTTGAACATAGCGCCGGCAATAGCCAGGAAGTGCTCAAAAAACTTAGAGGCCATCTCCTGATAGTATGGACGGTGTTGGGAAATCTCCAAAGCCATTCTCAACATATTAAGCGAATACATTGCCATCCAGGCAGTAGCATCCGCTTGTTCAAGCCTGCCCCCCGAAGGTAAGCCATGGCTTCGGTCAAATACCCCAATATTATCCAACCCTAAGAATCCACCTTCAAATAAATTGCTGCCACTGGTATCTTTTTGGTTTACCCACCAGGTAAAGTTCATAAGCAGTTTATGGAAGATCTTCTCAAGAAATTCTATATCCCCTTTGCCCATCCTCTCTTTATCAATGTTATAGACCTTCCAGGCGCTCCAGGCATGTACAGGAGGATTTACATCGCTAAAATTCCACTCATATGCCGGCATTTGTCCGTTGGGGTGCATATAGTATTCTCTTAACATAAGGAGAAGCTGCCGCTTGGCAAAAATGGGATCTAGTCGTGCTAATGGTATACAGTGAAAAGCCAAATCCCAGGCTGCATACCAGGGATACTCCCATTTATCGGGCATAGAGATGATATTATTGTTTACCAAATGGCGCCAACTGTTATTTCTACCATTTCTTCGGTGAGGGTTACTTCTATTAAATTTAGGATCTCCATTCAACCACTGGTTGACATCGTAGTAATACAGTTGCTTACTCCATAACATTCCTGCATATGCCTGACGCTGTATACTAATAAGGTCAGGGTGAGTTACGTCTTTTTGTAAATCCTCATAAAAAATATCTGCTTCTTTTATTCTCTCAGCGAAAACATCTTCAAAATCGGAAAAAGGTTCACTGGGGTTTGTAGACATTCTCAGTCGAGTCTCCCACACTTGGTTCGGTTCAAGCACTTTTTTCCAGTACAGAGAGGCCTTGGTTCCTACCAGCTCATGGTTTACCTTTTTTTGAAGGCCATTCACCACATAATCGTTGATGCCATCTTTGGTGTATGCGCTTTCGTTTTTTCCTCCTTCCAGCTTTTCCCAGTTGGTTTCGTTTTCGCAGAAAAGCAAAGTAGGGTCACCTTCATAATGCAGATAAGCATCCTTCTGCATTTTATACTTGATAGTAATGAGCTTTTTGGCTTTGTAGGCAGTAAGCTGCGGGCGATAATCGTCATGACCCCATGACCAGGAATTACGAAACCAGGCAGTAGGCAACAGGTGGAATGGAGCCGCTTTGGCGGAGCGATTGATCACTTTTATTTTTACCAGAATATCATCTTCAGCGGCCTTTGCATATTCAACAAATACATCAAAGTATTCATTTTTATCAAAAATTCCTGTATCAATAAGCTCATACTCTGGCTCATGTTTTGACCGATGCGCACTTCCTTTCAGAAGTTTGGCATAGGGAAATGCTTGGATAGGATACTTATACAGCATTTTCATATAAGTATGGGTAGGCGTAGAATCCAGATAATAATAATACTCCTTCACATCTTCACCATGATTTCCCTCATGGTTGGCAAGCCCAAACAAACGTTCTTTAAGAATAGGATCATTACCATTCCACATGGCTACAGCAAAGCAATATTGCTGCTTATTATCTGAGAGTCCGGCAATACCATCCTCCCCCCAGCGGTAGGCTTTACTTCTGGCCATATCGTGCGTAAAAGCACCCCAGGCAAATCCATGTTCACTATAATCTTCTCTTACTGTACCCCACTGCCTTTCAGAAAGGTAAGGTCCAAACCTTTTCCATGTTTTATTATCTGAGGTTGTAAGCACTCTGATCCATTCCGGATTATGTAAATGTTGATCGGACATTGTATCTTGCATTAAAAAAGTGTGTGCCGAAATTATAAAATTTCCACACAAGCTCTTCTTAACGTATTAAAAACTATATTTTTGCAAAGAATTGAGCTGTTTCAATTCAGAAACAGATTGGGAATTGGCAATTAGTATTGCATGCGCTCCTCCATCAAGCTGATTTTTGCTTCCCTTTCAAAAGAAAATACTTTCTCTTCCCTATTCAAATAAGCAAATACCTCCAAAGCTTGCCCATATTTAGCCTTTGATTTTTGATAATTTTCAGTTTCATAGTAAATATCCCCCTCTTCTTTGAGTAATTCAGCAAGGACATTCAGCTCATCAAACTCAAAAGACCTTTCTTCTAAAAGTTCTTCCAGAAAGGGTTCATCTCCATAATCATCAATATTAAAATCAAGTAACTTCTGATAGGTATCTTTAGTAATTTGCAAAGCACTTTCAGCTTCGTCTTCCTCTCTTAGTTGATTGGTCTTTTTCAAGGCTTTATCCAATTGCTGGAGTAGCTTCAATAAATAATCTTTCTTAAACATAAGTGAATTTCAATTGGTGATAGATTACCTGATGAAAATATATCATGAAATGTGAATAAATATCATATTAGAGATTAAAGTTTCCACTAATTCTTTAGAAATAAATTAAAAAGCACATATTCATGTTTAAGCTAAAGGATTTTATAATTTCAAAGCTCAATTAGCTACTATGATTAAAATTAGTCCTTTCGTATTCTTTGCACTATTTTTATTTGCTTGCGGAACTTCTGATAATGATCAGGAAAAAGCACACACATTGAAAAATAGTGCTGAAGACAGTGTGCTCACGGATGACAAAGTGGTAGAAGCCTTCTCTCTTCTGGGAGACACTCTATACCGCCTGGATTTGCCGGATGAACGTAAATCTCAATACGACTCCGCATTGGATGTGGCATTGAAAAATTATAACAATGCTCCTCAAAACTTAGATAATATCATATGGCTGGGCCGTCGCCAGGCTTACCTGGGAAGATACCAGGAAGCAATCAAAACTTATACCCAAGGGCTTCAACTGTTTCCAAATGCTCCTGAACTGTACAGGCACCGTGGGCACCGTTACATTTCTACCCGACAGTTTGAAAAAGCAATATCTGATCTTGAAAAGAGTGCTCAATTAGCCAAATCAATTCCACTTACCGATGAGCCAAATGGAATACCTCTGCCCTTACCGGAAGATGACAGGCCTACTACACTTCAGTTCAATATTTATTATCATCTGGGGCTTGCCTACTATTTAAAAGGAGAATACGGAAAAGCCGCTGAAACGTATGAGCAATGCCTCACCTATTGTCAGACCGATGATGAAATTGCAGCTACAGCAGACTGGCTATATATGGCTTATCGCCGATTGGGAGAGGATGAAGTAGCCGAAGAAACATTAGCCATGATTCGTGAGGATATGGATATACGCGAAAATGAAGGTTATTTTGAGCGTTTGTTAATGTATAAGGGATTAGTATCACCTGATTCTCTTTTAGCAATTGGTTCAAATGTGCCTTTAGCTGATCGCGATCTGGCTTTGGCTACTCAGGGGTATGGTGTAGGAAATTTTTATTTGTACAACGGTGAGCAGCAGGTTGGGCAGGAGATTTTAGAAGATATTGTAGAAGGACGTCATTGGGCAGCCTTTGGCTACATTGCTGCTGAAGCTGATCTGGCCCGTATTAAGGAATAAATTGCCGACTCTATAGTGGACTTTCAGGAGAGAAATTTCCATTATCTTATTTTTTTACATTTTCCTTATCACTTACATGCTATAGTTAAAGGCATTTTTGAGCAATATTTAACTTTTCTAAGCTTTAAATTGTAAATAAAAAAGCTTTGAAACGTTTTATAGTACTATTTTTAGCGGGATGGGCCTGTAGTATTACGGCTAGTTTTGCTCAGGGAGGAAAATACAGGAGTAATAAAGGCCAGTTTAGCTCTACTCAAGGGTTTATTGGTCTTTATACTGGTGTAAATTTTACTAACCCTCAAATAACCCAAACTTATTCTGACTTCACGTTAACTGATGAGGATTCTGACATTCTCAATGATCATAAAGTGTATGAAGACGTAACTGCGAATCTGGGAAGTCAGTTTGGTCTATCTGCTGCTTTTTCGTTTAGCAAACTGCTGACAGTAACAATTTCTCCTGCATATAATACCTATAAATACCAGTATCATAGTCAGTTTAGCTGGCAGGATGAAGAAAACGCTAACAATTTTCTTGAACACAATTATCATCACGAGCAGATCTTACACTATCTGTCTCTCCCACTGATGGTACGTTTCAGCCCTGCCGGAAAGCGATTTAGACCTTATATTCAGGCTGGTGGCTATTACAATTATTTGTTAAATGCTCAAAAACATGTAACCACTGAAGGCCTAGACCAGGCCTCAGGAGGGCAACTTAACTTTAAAGATGCTCCTCAGTCAACCGATATCAGCCATTTGTACATCAAATCAAATGCGGGTGTATTGGCCGGAGGAGGAGCAAGTTATAATCTGGGCACAATCATTTTTTACCTCGATGGTCAGTATCGGTACGGTTTACACAATGTAGCCAGTGCCAAACAGAGGTTTAGCGGAAGTCGCAATATTTATGGATTCGGAAATGTGCAGGATGACTTAAGTTTTAAGAGTATAGAAGTCTCATTTGGCTGCTACTTCCCTCTAAAATTTCTGACCAAAGATTTTAAACCTGTAATTCTTTGACACAATGAAACTCAGCAATTTATATAACAGCTTTTTTGTAGCTGCATGCGCTCTTATTCTCACTACATCCTGTGATATCAGTGAGAATGAAATAAAACCGGGAATCAGTTTCTCCAAAATCTATAACAATACGAGTTTTACAGAAAGCTACGAACCTCTGGACGTGGCAAGCTTCAATGACAGTTCCTATCTGGTTTTGGCCGCTACTGATAAATGGAATGCTTATCTGCTTAAAGCCGACACGGAAGGAGAATTTGTTTGGGATTTAAGTTTACCAGAACCCTATGTGAATCCCTTACCTCAACTCTTCAAACAAAATAACAATGTATATTTTGTTTGCATGGATGAGTTTCAACTGGGTACATATATTTTGCAGGTAAATGCTTCCGGTGGAGCACCTGAAGTAGTTTATCAGAATAACAGTATTACCTATCCTTTAGCCGCTCAGTTAACTCAGGATGGCGGGTGGTTGATACAGGGTTATAACCGGGAGTCCAGAAAAACAACTTTGACAAAAGTAAATGCAGGTTTTTCTGAAGAATGGCAGCAGGAGTATGACATACTGGAAGACGTGGAAGAAAGAATTATCAAGCATTTGACCAGAACTGGAAGCAGACTTCCCTTCTTCAATGGATACGCTCAGGGAAATGGAAACTCTGGTTATTATTATTTCAACGGATTTAATAATTATACGATCTCACTCACTTTTGTAAATCCTGCCGATGGTGAGCCTATGGGGGTGATGAACGGGTTTAGAGACTTAGGCTTTATCAATGCTGCGTATTCTCTCCCAAATGGCAATTTTGCTTTGTCAAAAAATAGTTATGGAGATAATTACCTTATTCCTCAAATTGAGCTCGATGAAAAGGCAGTCACTTCCAGCAGTGATCTGGAAGCCAATCACTTCCCTGAAATAGATGCTCAGGCACCGGTAGTTATCAAAAAGTATGAGGTTCAGGGGCGGGAAATCGTTTTTTATGCTACACATTCTAAAAGTAAGCGTATTATGATTTATGCTTATGATGTTGCTGATGGCTCTCTTTTAGGAATTGAGTATCTCGGACAAACTTCACCCTATGAAATAGGAAATATTACTGCTACCTCAGACGGAGGACTTATGGTATTAGGAAAAACTTATGTAGCCGGACGCTTCCCCCGCATCTGTTTGTTTAAGCTTACTGAAGAAGAAGTAATCAACATCATTCGCTGAACATACAAAGATTAGTATAAGAATCTAAGACGCTGAGTTAACTAAAAGTTTAGTAAAACTTGAGCATACCTGAATTTTAATATTAATCGGAATTTGAGAGATAAGAAGAAATTCAATTCTTAAAACAGCTTTGAAGTTTTATGTTAAGAGTAGAATCTTCTGATAAAGTGTTACAAAATATAATCTTATCATAATTGATTTGCGGAATTGCTTTTTAAGCACTTTAAAAACATGACTTTCATTTTTTACTCAAACCCAAAAGCTAACGGAAATATAAAGGTCACGATGATGGTCCATAAGAAGTAGAGTGGCAGATACAAGGCAATGGCTTTTCCTACTTTGTTTATGTCTTCATTTTTAGAAAGTACCCTGAAAAGCTGCAGCGTCACCCATAGAAGATTGATCAAAATCAATACATTACCCCCCAAAACTGCGGCTCTGTTAGGCGTGATTCCCCACTCAGTGATCCGGAATAATATAGCCGAAAGCGCAATAATATTTATGATGATGGTTACCACAGATAACAGAAAGAGAACCAAAATTTCTGTCTGGCTTTTCATGTTTCTCGTTGTTTCGGCTACTGAAAAGAAAATGATAGCCATAACGCCAATCAGTAAAGCATTGAACATCAATAAAAACTCTCTATCGTCATAAGGATCTCCCCCTGAGAAGATCATAGCAATAAGATAAATAAGCAACATCCCCAGTACCAGTGGACTAAATATCCTGGCTATAACAGATGAAACCTTGCCTACCAAGTGCGGATTGGTTTGCGTGAGATAGGTGCCTACAATGGGCACAGCAGGCAATCCAAAAACTACAATATTTTCAAAATAAAAATCTTTAATATCATAGCCGATGATTGAGAAAAGACCTATGGTCATCGCCGTAGTTACAGCGCCTGCAATCAGGATGAGGGTGGTCATGACAATAAGATCCCCATTATACTTTAAATAGTTCAACCGCTTCTCATGATTATTTTTCATCTCACCTACATAAGCAAAACCTAATACTGACCATAGCAATAGAAGCAAATGAATGCAGGATAAAATCAGCGTATCGCTTTCCTCATTGGCAGGAAAAAAATTGATAAAGATCAAACCTATGAAGGATGTACCAGCTATGAAAACAATTTTACTTATGGGTAAAGCATTCTTCCATACAAAGTAAGCCAGTAAAGGTGGAAAAACGATGAAACCTACATTTCTAGGGTAAAAAAAATCTTCATTTACAAGGAATATGTGAGGTATTTTGGCAACCAACCCCGCCACAAGCGAAGCTAAAACTATAAACAATAAGTCTCTGCCTGTACCCCATTGGATATCATCACTTTCATAATGAAGCCTTTCATTCCAGAAATCAGCAAGAGTGCTGCCTTTAATTTCCGGATAAATTGAGCTGAATTCCTGTTTAAAAAAAGCTTTATTTGTTCGGTAGAGCCTTTCAAGGTACACGGGATCATTGAGATGGGTGCGAATTTCCTCTTTCATGACTTAGTAATTTTGTAAAAAATATACTGCTGAAACTTCTCATAGTTTTAAGCTCTAACTTCCAGCCAAAGATATACCGAAGATACCAACTGCAAGTTCTCTCCAAATGAGTAAGAGTACTACCAGAATTACTACAATTACAAGGGCTCTATTTTGCTCTTGCTTAGCCTTTCTTAATACAAGCTCACATAATAGGCCAGTACCCATTAGCAGTATGCCAGCAGCCACAAAATCAAAAAATGTCCAGCTCACTTCATTTGTTACCTGTATTGCTATGAATGGTACAAGTAAAATAAATGCTACTGTGAGTAAAATGCCGGTAAGTCTATTGTTTTTTGTCAACATTTTTTTTCTATTAAAAAGGTATTGTCTGTTTCTATGTCAATGCACGAGGCACTACAGATCCATCTTCATTAATTCTAGCTTGTCAAATAATTCACCCACACCCAGCGCTACCCAAATGATAAAGATGGCCAAGAAGATTTTGACTATGCTCATTCCAGGTATTGATAAACTGACTGTTTTCCTGAGCATATCATTTACGGGAAGAAAATAAATGGAAGAAAGAAGAATAATAAAAACCCCAAAGCCAGGATCGTTTCCCCAAAACAGATTTAGAATGCCAATGGAAAAAAAAATCAGACCAAATATCCAGCTGACAATATGCAAAGCAAGCTGAATGTAGCGAGATGAAAAATTGTTCTTGAGTGTCATAATCATTTTGTTAACAAGTAATTAATGAATATTTATTTTTCAAAGCACTTTGAATTACAAAGTATATTCACAAAAAAATATCAGATGATTCATTTGCTACAATAGAGAATGCTCCCCTATTCAGGCATTCCCCTGATCAGTTTTTCTAATGTTTTCAGATGATTATCAAAGGCTTTCTTACCTTCTTCGGTCATCAAATATTTTGTATTTGGTTTTCTACCGACAAACGACTTCTCTACATTGATAAAATCTTCTTTTTCCAAAGCTTTCAGATGACTTGCCAGATTGCCATCGGTCACATCCAGATACTCCTTCAGCGCATTGAAATCCAACTGTTCATTAACCACCAATGCCGACATAATTCCTAGTCTTATGCGGTTTTCAAAAGCCTTATGTAAACCATGGATTGATATTTTCACCGCTCGTAATTAATGTGCATATAAATACCGTAGGCTATATGAACAAGGCCAAATCCAACAGCCCATAAAAATAAACCATAACTTGTAAAGTGTGAACCTATCAATCCTAATCCTATCTGTATCATGCCCAAAGACCTTACTTCATCGTAGGTAAATTTGCTGGCATTGTATAAAGCCAGACCATAAAAGAGTAGTGTTAAGGGAGCAACCAATCCTATCAAACCCTTTGACAGTAAAATCAGTATTAGAACCCCACCTGCTACCAATGGAACAGCCATACTTGTCAAAAGCCGCTTGGAAGTCGCACTCCACACTTTTTCATTTCTTTTTTGAGCCTTTTTAGAGGAAAGTACAATTGCAGTACCTATTGCCAATGCCAGAATGATAAGGGCCAGAATAATAACCATTCCCAAACCGGTAGATGAGCCGGCGGATATTGAGGTATTTTCAAAGATTTGATCAGGATTAAAATGAAAAACCTTGTAGGCTATATAAGCTCCCACCAATGCATACATCCCTGCCATGATACCAGCCCAGCCAGAAAGCGACAGAAATTTGGAAGAACGCTCCATCATGGAACGTATATCTGCAATATCCTGAATGTAATCTCTTTCTTTTTTCATTTGAAAGTACTTTGAATTTCAAAGTTAAATGAATTCTGTTGTTAAACAAACACTACTAAATATTTTTAATATAAAATGAGACTTTCCAAGAATCAGAGTGTAAAGCCCTGTGCTTTTTGTAGATATTTTCATCCGAAATAGACTTTCTGAAAGTAAAAGTAGTTGGAGCTTATCATAGCCCGTAAACAACTCCTTTTAACTACATTATTATACCTGATTGGTATCGCATTTAATGCTAAAGTTGTTTTACAAGTGCAGTGGGAGAATAAGTTTGATAAAAATCAATTTTAATTGTAACATTTTTTATTACATTAAGTTAAAGAAAGTAATTATGAACAACACTAGGTTTGCAACGGCTCTTCATATCTTAACACTTCTTGCAGATAGCAAAGGTGAATGGTTAAGCTCTGAATGGATTGCAGCCAGCATCAATATTAATGCTGTAATTGTTCGCAAGGAACTCAGTGTGTTAAATGAGGCTGGACTTGTACAGAGCAGAAAAGGTAAAATAGGTGGGTCTACACTGGCTAAAAGTAGTACTGAAATTACACTGGATGCCGTCTACCTGGCAGTCAAAAACTCAGAGGTATTAGGCAAGAAAAATTTGAAACCCAATCCGAAATGCCCAATAGGTAAAAATATCAATCAAAAACTAGACGGCTTATTCACTAGGATTGATCAATCTGTAATTGAGGAGCTGAAAGGTAAAACCCTGGAAAGTTTTTTGGCAGAGTTTCACTGACTTTTTTTAACCATTAATGTAACATATTTTATTACAATTAAAATTTAAACTTATGAAAATTGGAATTACCGGAGCAAGCGGACAACTAGGAACTTTAGTAGTAGAACAATTGAAAAAAAGGGCTGATGCAGCCAATCTGGTAGCACTTGTTCGCTCTCCTGAAAAAGTAGAAGGAATAGAAGCGAGAGCTTTTGATTACGAAAAACCTGATAAACTGCCTGGAGCATTACAAGGCATAGAAAGTCTGCTGTTGATTTCGGGGAATGAAATCGGCAAAAGAGCCAGACAGCATGAAAACGTAATCAAGGCAGCAAAAGAAGCTGATGTGAAATGGATTGTCTATACCAGCATCCTTAAAGCTGACACTTCTACAATTAGCCTTGCCAAAGAGCACCTGATTACAGAAAACTTATTGAAAGATTCAGGCATTCCATTCACGATTTTGAGAAATGGATGGTATACAGAGAATTATACTGGCTCAGTGGCAGGCGCAGTAGAAGCCGGAGCATTCATTGGAAGTGCAGGAGATGGCAAAATCTCATCAGCCAGCAGAATTGACTTTGCCGAGGCCGCAGCTGTGGTATTGACAGGCACAGGTCACCAGGGGAAAGTGTATGAACTTGCCGGTGACCAGGCATATACACTTACTGAGCTGGCAGAAGAAATTTCTAAACAAACAGGTAAAAATATTCCATATCAAAACTTACCAGAGCAAGAGTACAGTAAAGCACTTAAAGGTATGGGAATCCCTGATGCTTTTGCAGAAGGTATTGCGAGCTGGGATGTAAGTGCATCTAAGGGAGATTTGTACGACAATAGTAAAACCCTCTCTACATTGATCGGGCGGCCTACAACTCCTATGGCTGCAGAAGTAAAAAACGCACTAAATAATTGATAAACTGTATATCAATAGTAAAATGCTACCTTATTGGAGGCAGCATTTTACTATTATAGTATTTCCGTCAATATTCCGAGGATCTTCTTACCAATAAAAAATGGATTCTTTCATCAGTTTCAAACGAGCAGCGTGAAGCATCTCTTCATATAGTTAATTAGGTTCATAATTTCTTATGAAGCTTGAGATATTGTAGCAGCATGATGGTTTTTCCGTCTCTAATTTCTCCGGTGCGTATCATGTCAAAAGCTTTTTCCAGCGGAAACTCCAAAACTTCAATATTTTCCTGTTCTTTTGCCAACCCTCCCCCATCATTAACCTTCATATCTTCTGAATATTCGGCTAGGAAAAAGTATAGAATTTCGGTGACCGAACCGGGTGACATATAGGCCTCAAAAACTTTTTCAACCTTATCTACACGATACCCTGTTTCTTCTTCCACTTCTTTTTTAATGCAATCTTCGGGATTATCCTTATCAAGTAGACCGGCACATGTTTCTATGAGAAATCCTGATTGATTACCATTTATGTAGGTAGGAAGACGAAATTGTCTGGTAAGAATGACCGTCCGGTTTGGTGGGTGATAAAGCAATATGGTAGCACCGTTACCACGATCATAGGCCTCTCTGGTATGGGATTCCCACTGGCCATTGCTTAGCTGAAAATCATAAGTTACTTTGTCCAGCCGGTACCAATTATCGGAAAGCAACTCTTTACGCAGATTCTTAACCCTGTTGTTAAGCATTTGGGATTTCATCTAGATGATAGTAAACTTTAAGTCCTCTTTGTTTTGCAATTTCAACATCCTGATCCGCTCCTTTGGATGCGCCGGGGATTCTTAAAATAGCATCGCAGTGCCCTAGCAATCTGTGCGCAACAGGATATTGAATCTCGTTCCAGACATCATCACCCGGTTTTTTTGACCCTGCTAATCTCAACAAAGGTAAGGCTGCCCATTCTCCAATCATGGGAACATGCCCTTTTCTGAAAATAGGCAAAGCCATGGCTTCAAGATTATCAAGGTTTTTCCTGATCAAATCAGGATTATCATTTGTACCACTTCTATAGGGACCAGCTATTAATATCAGCATATCTTTTTTTCACAAAGAAGCATATCCTACCTCTCAAAAAGAATAAGGTATATTAAGAAATGATTGGTTTACTGAATAAATTTTCTATTAGCCCTGACAGTACTTAGAAATTCCGGAGTTACGCCAAGGTAAGATGCAATGTGCTTTAGAGGAATTTTCTTAGCAATCTGTGGGTATTTGCTGATAAAGTTTTCATAGCGTTCCTGTGCAGGGAGAGAGAGGTTTTGAATCATACGCAGTTGCTCTCTGCAATAGGCATTTTGCATAAGAATTCTGAAAAACGTATTGAATGAAGGCATGATATGGAAAAGTACATCCAGATTTTTCTTTGACAATTTCAAAATATTACTTTTTTCCACTGCTTGAATGCTAACCATTGCTGGAAGTTCGTTCAAAAAACAATACATGTCTGTGATCCACCAGTCTTTTACAGCAAACATGAGGGTTGACTCCTTTCCATTAGAATTAGCAAAAAATGCTCGCAGCGTACCCTCATTGACAAAATTGATGTAATTACATGGATCACCCTGACGAAGAATAAATTCATTTTTCTTCAAACTACACTCCTCAAATAGCTTTACAACATGCTCTCTTTCTTCTTGTGTTAGTTCAATATGCTTGGAAATGTTAGCGAATACTAAATCTTTGTTCAACGATATTCAATGTTTTAGCGATTAAGAATCAATTGTGCTCAACCTTTACTTTCACCCAAGATAAAAAATCTCGCACAAATCAGTTACTGCTTTGTCGTGACAATTATATTCCACAGTAACGTCAATGCCCTATATCCATATTTCAAAAGTAATCCCTAAATCCATAGCAAAGGATATTGAAGAATTAAGCGCTAGATTAGCCAGGTACTTGCTAGCTTCTACAGTTATATGAATTATTTGATAGTCTCAATCTTCTCATGGTGGTCTAGCCTGTGATTTAAATTTATGTTGAAATTCAGGGAGACTTCTATAATTGGCTATGAACTCGCCACCTTACCTTTAATTGAGGTTCATTAAAAGCACTAAGCTTTTAAGTTTGGTATATAATAAATGGTAGTCACTTTTGTAGGTGTTGGACTTTCTGTTAATTTTATGAGTTAGTTCAAGCGTTAGTGCTCAATCGCTTGAAGCAACCTAAAACTATACTTACATGCTACTTAACCGGATTATTGCAGTTTTTCTCCTTTTGTCTGCCTGCACTCAGACTACCGAAACAGAAGCTCCTTCTTCAAAACTTAAGGCTCTTATTATTGATGGACAGAATAACCATTATGTCTGGCCTAAAACAACGATGATGATGCAGGACTATCTGGAACAGACCGGGCTTTTTGAGGTGAATATCCATCGTATGGATTCGGTATGGCTTGGCATCAAATACAACCAGTCCCGACCAGAGCCCTACACCTTTTACATAGAAACTTACCCGCTGGATTCAGCAGCTTATGGGATCTCCGATAAACCTATCAAAACTTCTGATTTTTCCATAGACTTCAGTCAGTATGACCTCGTGGTTTCTAACCTGGGAGCAGATTCCCCCCAATGGCCAGAGGAGACCAAAAGAAGTTTTGAAAATTATATGCAAAACGGCGGCGGACTGGTCATCGTGCATGCTGCCAACAATGCCTGGGGAGATTGGGAAGAATACAACAAAATGATTGGTGTAGGTGCCTGGGGTGGACGCGACAGCACCACCGGACCTTATGTGTATTATACGGATGACGGTGAGCTTGAAAAAGATCATTCTGCTGGCATTTGCGGTTCACATGGAGCAGAATATGATTTTTTGATGACCACCCGTACACCGGAGCATCCTATCATGAAAGGCTTACCTTCCGAATGGCTACACGCCCAGGATGAATTGTATGAGCGCATGAGAGGTCCTTTTGAAAATGCCACCATTTTAGCGACAGCTTACTCTGATGTAGAAGGCAATGCTCCGCCCTGGAACCCGTCTGTCAAAGGTATGGGACAACATGTGCCTCTGCTGATGGCTATCAACTATGGTCAGGGACGCGTTTTTCATACCGCCCTGGGGCACTTTGATTATTCTATGGAATGTGCTGGATTTATTACCACTCTCCAACGAGGAGCAGAATGGGCCGCTACCGGTAAGGTAAGCCAGGATATCCCTGAAGATTTTCCTTCCGCAGACCAGACAGCTTCCAGAAAATGGGGAAAGTAGAAATGTGTAAAAAGACAATAAATGATGGTATCTAAACATCATCATTTCTTTATACCGCAGTTGTTTAATGTAAATGTATGATATCAATCAGTGAAAAAAATGCTTAACAGTAGTTCCAAAAAAGTATAAGGTTGAAAAACTATCATCAAGAAAAGAATGAAACTTTTTTGTGAGTTAAATAGGTGCATCACATCAATAGTATTCTCTTTTTTTCTGCTTCACCTTTTTGCTTTTTTTAAGTTTTCTCAGGCTTACAACCTTTACCCTGTCTACAATAATTAAGGTTATGATAACTACAAAAAAGATGAACCATATGATTAATATGACTTCTGTCAGTTCAGTCTTGAGTTGTGCTTCAAGGAGTAACATATCAATTTGAAAAAAAATAATATGTGTAGTTGCTGTGCAAAATATAATACATTAAAATCATAAATAGAAGAGATAAATACACTTGCTTATCGGCCACGTTTACTTCATTGATGCTTATTAATAGCTTCTCTTCTTAAACTCCAAAACATATTTTTTAGGTCATATCTACTAGAAAATTTTATTAAATTTTTCAAAAGCTATAAGAATACGATAAACGCAATGAAAACTTCTTTTAGTTGGTTTTTTTCAGATCATCTATGCTACACCTACTCTTGATTTTCAACCAATCAGATTTTCAAACTAAGGTTTATGTAATTACAGCATCTATATCTCAATAAGATAATAGATATATTCCCTATGCCTAAGAGAAGTATGTAAAACGGCACAAATTCAGTTATGTACTCATGACAGTAAAAGGTTTATGAATTGCAATCAATCCATTAATGTCAAAAATTCTATCTTCTATTTCCAGAGCACTAGAATCAAATACTTTGATGTATAATCGTATCAAGAGTTATTTCATTATCAAGCATCAAAATCTATTCTTTAATTTGATCAACTTTATTTGTGCTAAAACATATTTAGTCTATGCTAAAAGCACTTTAATTATAAAAATAGTTATATTTTTTACATTAATAGTTGTTACTTTCAGAAGAAGGTAAGAATTCGGGTCTATAGTCAATAAAGATTTTTACAGGTTCTCAGCAGTACGTCTTTACGGCTGCGAGCTACGGCTACTTCTGCTCCGTCGGCCATAATCAGAGTGCCTCCGTCTCCTCGGATGTACTTTTCAATATGCTGGAGATTGACCAAGTGAGAATAATGCACCCGCAAAAAGGAATGGTGCTCCAGTGTTTCTTCCAACAGTTTCAGTGTGCGGGAAACCATCAGCCTCTTGCCGGAAAGCAAGAATATGTTGGAATAATTACTATCCGACTGGCAGCGAATAATATCTTTGACCAACACGAAATCCAGTCCCTCCTGGGTAGGCAGTGATATTTTTTGTTCTGTGCTTTGTTTGCTATTCAACTGCTGAATTAATATTTCCATCTGATGGTACACGGGGTGCGTGGTGTTTCGCTCCCAGGCTTTTCGTACCGCATTGATCAGTTCATCTTTGTTAATTGGCTTGAGAAGATAGTCCAGCGCGCTGAAGTGAAAAGCCTTGAGCGCATACTCGTTGTAAGCGGTGGTAAATATCAGGTGAAATTGCGTTTTGGGCAGTAGATTAAGCAGGTCAAAGGCATTGAGGTAAGGCATTTCAATGTCCATGAACAATAAGTCGGGTTTCAACTCAGGTATTTGAGATAAGGCCTCCCGGCTGGAGGTGAAGCTGGCAATCACCTGAACCTGAGGACAATACTGAGTAAGCTGCCACTGAAGGGTTTCCAGGCAGTGGTTTTCATCGTCTACTAATATTGCGTTGAGTGTGTCCATCATTAGATCATGTTTAAAAATTCTATTTGGTATTTACGCCAGTCGGTTGATGATAATTTGACAGTTTTGCCAAAGTAGC
>NZ_JBBPHP010000019.1:0-120410 GCF_038039535.1 Catalinimonas locisalis
TCCATACAGAAAAAACTATTACAGGCATCTACTTTTTGCTTTTTCAACCAGGCAGTCAACTGCTTAAATCCGGCCTTGGTGTTAGCAAATTGCTGATGAATAAACGAATACGGCCTTTCATTATGACAGAAGGCAACATCTAGAGTAGCTTTAGAAACGTCAACACCGATGAACCAAGTTGATTTCATAGTTTTGTGGTTGGAGTGAAACATCAAGAGCCGAATGTATTCAAGCAGCTAATCCCTTTAATAAGTCTTTCTTAATATTCTAAATGGCACAGACTTGATACAAAAGTGCAAGGGACTAATTCCAGACATAAGACTAATTTATTAGGCGACCCCATAGTTCACCACCTGCACTTTCGGTTCTTTTCAAAGTAGTACTTTTTAAAGTCTTGCTTTGTTATGCAAATCTAAAGGACGACCCCGTCTGGAAGATTGAAAACTTGATTTTTCTTCTTTCAATGATATAAGCTGTAAAAAATCAGAATGGTCCCTATTATAAGGCGCTCCAGGGCGCCTTACTCTTTTTACCACCTCATGCCTAAAAAGGATACCTTTTTGTTCTTTGCAATCAGCAGGGCTACTGCAATGATGTATATGGCATCTAGCACGTACACCAGAAGAATCCCCGCTATTTGTCCTATCATAAAAGAGAGAAAAATAAGCGTAGTCCATCCGGCTTGTATAAATATCTGCCTCTTCCCGAACTGATTCGCTCCCTCCACCTTATCTTTATATAAAATCCAGATGATAAGGGGAAGAATGATGTTGCCCAGGGGTAAAAAGAAATAAGAGAGTGCCGACAAATTGATCAGGTGCAGGATGGAGCGATCGTTTTTCTTGGTAAAATCCATCAGATCTTCAATGGCAACGTCCAGCGCATCGGCCAGCGCGATCAGCGTATGTCCGCGGGGCTCGGTTTGTCCGGCTTCTATTCTTTGCAGTGTACGAATGCTGAGCTGTGCACTGTCAGCGAGATACTCCTGTGAGTAGCCTTTCTGCATTCTTCTTTGGCGAATCCTTTCGGATAAAATAAGTTTACTTTCCATAGTATTTTGTTTTTACCAAAGCTAGGGGGTACACTACTTTTTCCTTGTGCCAGCCCTGCGACATTCTTATGACATTCGTGTCAAAATAGCATTTTGGGACCAATAATAGTCTTTATGCACGCTATTTTTCTCCCTCAACCATGAAAAGAAAATCTCTACTTTACCTTTGGGTCATCTGTAGATTAGCATTTTTTGTAGTACGCTGGGCTGGCCTATATCCTGTACCTATACGATTTTTTTGTTATACTTGGGGTATGAAAATTTTAGGTCTGGATGTAGGCGGCTCAGGAATCAAAGGAGCCATTGTAGACACTGACAAAGGTGAACTGATATCGGAAAGATATCGGCTGGATACCCCCCAACCTTCAAAGCCGGTGAAGGTGGCCAAAACCGTCAGCAAAATTGTGGAACACTTTGACTGGAAAGGTATTGTAGGATGCAGTTTTCCGGCAGTGATTATCAAAGGTAAATCCATGACGGCTGGCAACATCAGCAAAAAATGGATAGGCATGCAGGCGGATGAACTGTTTAGCGAGCATTGCGGCGGCCTCAGCTTTTATCTGGCCAATGATGCCGACCTGGCCGGTGTGGCCGAAATGAAACTGGGCGCCGGTCGTGGGTTGATGGGTAAAGTGATGATGATCACCATTGGTACCGGCTTGGGTACGGGTATGTTCTATAATGGCCAGCTTATTCCTAATATGGAGATGGGCAGGATTTTGTATAAAGATGGTGAGCCTGTAGAGTACTATGCCGCGGACTCCGCCCGTAAAAAGGAAGATTTGTCTATGAAAGAGTGGGCCAAACGCTTTGACTACTACCTGCACCACATGGTGCGTATATGCTCACCCGATCATTTTATCCTGGGAGGGGGCATTAGCAAAAAGTACGAAAAGTTTAAAGACTATCTGACCGTAGATATCCCGATCATAGTAGCCGAGTCCAGAAACAATGCAGGAATCATAGGGGCTGCCATGCATGCTGTAACCCTGCACGCCCAGCGCGGCTAAGGATTCATGTTGGCTGAGGGTAGCTTTTTTCGTTACATCAATATAAATCCTGAAAAAAAATCTCCGTAAGCTGTATCTTTTTGGATTTGCTGCATTATAGAGGTAAAGGCTAGTTTTATACCACTTAAAACCACAGGCTATGCATTTACCTTATTTTGTTTTTACCTATTCACAGCACTTTTCGTTTCTATTCTTCTTACTGATTGCGGCAGTTACCTTCTCATGTGAAGAAGAAGATCCGGTAGAGGAAGAGTACCAGGCTTTCTCGGAGGCACCTTACTTTGAGGGCACCATCATGGATGTAGCACTCAATACCCGGAATATACAAGAAGATTTTTCTTTTGGAGGAAATAGAAGGATAGAGGAGATACCGGATAATGACAAAAGTCATCTCATTTTATCTTCCAATTTTTCTTACCACACAGAAACAAGCTGTGGCCCCAACTGTATTAGTAGAGATTTTATTATGTATTTCTACCTGGAATATAAGGACCCTTTCGTTGACCAGGTTTTTCCTCCCACCTCCGCTTACCTTGCCGAAGGAGTAAAGACATTTCATAGGGGTGGTCAGGCTGGCTTCAACTTCTCTGTTTCCTCTGGAGATACTTTATCCGATTTGTTTCCCTCGTCTTTCAACGCTTATACAAAAGCTGGCGACCAGAGTGAAAGCAGCATAGAAGTAGTGCGACTGTCTAAAAAATACAATACTGAGATTGAAAAAATGGAGTACGAAGTGCTTCTGGAGGTTGACGCAAATTTGTATGATAGTGAGGGTGCGTTTATGGGCAAAATACAGGGAGAATTTTTAACAAGATTTGAAGAATGACTTCCAGGCGTTATTGTCAATCATGATACACTTCATCATACACAGCTAAGCTTGTTTTCACACGATCAGTCACCTACATACAGCCCTGAACAGGAAGCCCAATTCATAAAAGCTGCACAGCAGGAGCCTGATGCTTTCAGAACTTTGTACAATGCGCATTACAAAACGATCTACCTTTTTATTCATCGTCGGATAGAGGATGAGGCCATTACAGCTGATTTGTGTTCTCAGGTATTTTTAAAGGCATTACTCAACATTAAGAAATATCAGTTCAGAGGTGTTCCTTTTATTGGCTGGCTTTACCGCATCGCGCATAATGAGGTACGGCAATACTATCGTAAGAGCAAAAAAGAGCGCAAAGTAGTGGTAGATGAGACAATCATCAACGAGATACAATCCGATAATACTGAGATTGATGAAGAACGGCTGAAAATCATGCAAAGGCTGATTGCGGCACTCAATACTTTGTCTCTGGAGCATCTACAGTTGATTGAATTACGCTTCTTTGAACAGAAAGCTTTCAAAGAGATGGCCTATATCCTGAATATTACGGAAAACCACGCTAAAGTGAAAACCTATCGTGTGTTGGACAAGCTTAGAAAAAAACTCAATAACTGATGGCACCTCCTTATAAGTTTACGTTCAACGATACGCCACCTTCTGATGAAGATATCAAGGCTTCTCAGCACTTTGATAAGCTTTTGGAAAAGCGAGAAAAGATTCTGAAGAAAAGAAGCTTAATGAAAAAATGGGCAATGGGTTTGGCTATAGTGACTTTGTTCATAGGAAGTATTGTCCTTTTTCAGTTTATGCAACAAGAAGAGGACAAACCCTCCGTACCCTCTTTATCCAAATTAGAATCCCTAAAGCCATCAGTATCAATAATTGACACATTATCAATTCCCGAGCATCCAATTAATAAAGTTTCTGAAATAGTACCTACTGTCGCCCCGAAGAGGCAGACTTCTGATCCGTTGGAAAATGCTCCGGCGATAAAAGATTCAGCACAATCTACTGAAGGAAATTTTACTGAAGCCCGACCAAAAGGAGGGTATGAAGCGCTCTACACTTACATTGCAGAAGCGCTGGAGTATCCTGTTACTGCCAGAACAGATAGTATTGAGGGTACAGTAATGATTGAGTTCAAAATCGACAAAGAAGGCAGCACACAGGACGCAAAGGTTATTCAAAGTGTACGCGAAGATATTGATCAGGAGGCTTTGAGGCTCATTGGCAATATGTCGCCCTGGTACCCTGCGATGATCAATGATATTCCGATTACTACCCGGCAAATCATTCCCATCACATTTAAAATAGATTTGCAAGGTGAAGAGAATTAGTATAAAGCAGAGCTGGAAATTGTTTGTTATTAGGTATTCGGCTTATCACCAACTCAGCTTCGCCACTTTTCCATCACTTCCACTCAGCCAGGCAGCTGAAGCTCCGGGTACGGCTTGTATGCTGTGGTAAGCCGTAGTATCTAAGGGCGTCCAGCTCTTGCCAAAATCTGTAGAGTAATCAGAACCATTGGTGCCTACTGCGATGAATAGCTGGTCTTCAGGAAAGTAAGCGACACCGGAACGATAGCCGGAAGGCATCTGCTCCGCCAGTTGCCAGCTTTTTCCTCCGTCCGGAGTATAGCAGGCAATACGTGAAGTATCTTCCGGTGCCAGATAATCACCACCAACGGCTACGCCTCGTAAAGTATCAGCAAAGGCCATAGAAAAAATACCTTGAGAAGGCTCACCTTGTTTCATGGGCGTTTCGCTAAACTGCCAGTTTTGGCCACCATCTACCGAGTAAAAGACACGGGAAGCCCCGCCACCACTGGCAAAGCATGCAAAAGCTTCTCCCTTAACGATAATGTTGGTACCGCTGGCAGCAAATCCCGCTTCACCCTGCCGGGGCTGGGGTAAATTTTCCGTGGGAACCCGCTCCCAGTCTTCGCCTCCATCTTCGGTACGGAGAATATTAAAGTAACCTTCCAGTGGGTCGCCCATCACTACGCCGTGTTGCTCATCCCAGAAAGCCATACCATCCAGAAATATGTCAGGATGGGTATTTTCATATTGTAGTGTCCAGTTTTGACCACCATCAGTGGTTTTATAAATCAGGCCGGGAGAGCCTGCACTGAGCAGATAAACTGTTCGTTCATCCAAAGCTTCCACATCTCTGAATTGCAGGGAGTCAGGAACCTCAAAAGAAAAACTTTGCCATGTCTGACCATCATCTATAGTTCTCATGCAGCTAGCTTCACTGCCGCTAACCCAGGCCACTTCCTCATTTACCACCGATAGTCCCCGTAGGCTGGCCTGGCCTGGTGTATTCAAATGTTGCCACTCAAAAGAAAAGGAAGTAGTTTTTGCCTCAGCTTTTTCAGCCTGCTTTTGGGCTTGTTGACATTGCCATAGCAAAAGACTCAGGAGAAGGTAGGGGATAAAGGGTTTCATCGGATAAATATAGCTGATCAGATGTCACGAAAGCAAACACTCGGTGTCACGAAAACGATACACTTCTGTTGATGAATGATGATGAATGAATAATTAACTTGCTGAATATCAGTTGATTTTGGTAATTATGCTTTATTTGGTGGGAAAGTTGAATATTCTGTAATGAATGATGAATCTATTGCTTCATTACTCATTAATCATTAAAGTCTATGTTCAGAAACTACCTCAAAATTTCAATCCGCAACTTGCGCAAACGGGCCTTTTATACTACGGTAAATGTACTGGGGCTGGCAATAGGTATGGCTTGCACGCTGCTCATTACAGTATATATATTAGGTGAACTCAGTTATGATCGCTTTCATGCCAATGCAGATCGTATCCACCGCCTTGCTTCGCATTTGAAAATTGGAGAAAGTGAGTTTACCGGAGCGGCGGTAAGTGCAATGACGGCAGAGGCATTTAAGGAAGAAATCCCTGAAGTGGAAATGGTGGCCAGGCTGAATCAGCGGGACAATATGACCTTCAGGAAAGATGAAATCAGCATCAAAGAAGATAAGGTGCTGGCCGCTGACTCCAACTTTTTCCAGATATTCAGCTTTCCTTTGGTAGAAGGTGATCCTGCCAGTGTGCTGAGTGAACCTAATGCAGTGGTGATGACAGCCGCTGCTGCCCGCAAGTATTTTAAGGATGAAGACCCCATAGGGCAAAGTATACAAATTGATGGCGACCCCTTTCAGGTAACAGGTATCATGGAGCCGGTACCTGCTGCCTCGCACATACATTTTGATATTGTCTACTCTTTTTTGTCAGACCCTAAAAGCAAAGCAAAACACTGGGGGAACCTGAATACGGCTACCTATTTCCTGCTGCAGGAGCATGCCCACATAGAAAATGTAAATGCGCAGCTTACCCCTCTGCTGAAGAAATATTTTGAAGAATATGATCTTTTCCAGGAATTGGGCTATACCATTGAACTGTTCACGCAGCCACTGACCGACATTCATCTTTATTCCCATTTACAGGGGGAGTTTGAGGCCAATGGTAATGCCAAATATCTCTATATTTTTGGAGCCATTGCACTCTTTATCCTGCTCATTGCCTGCATCAATTTTATGAACCTGTCTACTGCCCGCTCAGCCGATCGTGCCAAAGAGGTAGGGGTGCGCAAAACGATGGGCTCTATGCGTCACGCGTTAATACGGCAGTTTCTGGCTGAGTCGCTTTTGTTGAGCTTATTTTCAGTACTTCTGGCTTTAGGCCTGGCGGAGTTGCTGAGGTTGCCCTTTAGCGAAATTGCGGATAAAGACATTCATTTACCAATCCTTTCCCCCTGGTTTATTCCTGCAGTACTGCTTTTAGGCATCCTGGTAGGCATACTGGCGGGAAGCTATCCTGCTTTTTATCTGACCAGGTTCAAACCTGTAGAAGTATTAAGAGGAAGACTGGCCGGGGGTAGCAAAAATACCTGGCTACGCAATTCATTGGTGGTTTTCCAATTTGTGATCTCCATTGTGCTGATCGTGTGTACCCTTATGGTGTACAAACAGCTTCAGTTTATCAGAAATAAGGACCTGGGGTTTGACAAAGAGAATATCATCGTACTCAACAATGCGAAAGCATTGGGAAATAATAAAGATGCCTTCCACCATGCTTTGTCTGCCCAAACCGAGGTGCAGGGAGTAAGCTTTACGGATGTCCCTCCGCTGGGAGGATACGATGCTACCGTCTTTATTCCGGCGCTGGAGAATGACACTACTTATCGCGATGAGGATGCCTTAGTGCTCAATTACATACAGGTAAGCCACGACTATGTGCCTACTATGGGTATCAAGCTCAAGGAAGGACGCAATTTCTCCCGAGAGATTGCTGCTGACTCTGCTAACTATGCCGTCATCCTGAATGAGCAGGCGGTAAAAATCTTAGGCCTTGGTTTAGGCAGCAAGGTTATGACCGGCAGCGAGTTTGAATCTGAAGTAGTGGGGATAGCAGAAGATTTTCATTACAAATCTTTACACTCGGCAGTAGAGCCGCTGGTACTGGTGTTGGCAGATGAACCCAGGTATGCAGAGATCAAAGTAAAATCCTCTGACCTGCAGCAGACACTCAGTATGATAGAGGAGCAATGGAATCTGCATGCCGACGGTACGCCTATGGACTATAGTTTTCTGGATGAAGACTTTGACGCACTCTTCCGTGCAGATCAGCAGGTGGGTATGATCTTCGGGGGTTTTACGGTGCTGGCCATTCTTATTGCCTGTCTGGGATTGCTGGCCCTGGCTGCTTTCATGGCTGAGCAACGTACCAAGGAGATTGGTATTCGCAAAGTTATGGGTGCATCGGTGAAAAGCATTATGCTGCTGCTTTCCAAAGATTTCACCAGATTGGTGATCGTTGCTTTTTTCGTAGCGATTCCCCTGGCCTACTTTGCTGTGCAGCAGTGGCTCAATGACTTTGCTTATAAAATAGATATCGGAATAGCTTCATTCACTATTGCAGGCATATTGGCCTTGCTGATTGCTGTACTTACAGTGAGTTATCAATCTTTTAAAGCAGCCATCGCTAATCCGGTAGACTCGCTGAGGAATGAATAACTTGTAATGAAGAGTGACTGATGAAGAATGATTAATGAAGAGAAAAAAATTGACAATCTGCGCTGTCTGGGCATTAACCTTTGAATAAGATGTTAAAAAACTACTTCAAAATAGCGATACGTAACTTATGGAAGCGTAAGACTCAGACACTGATCAATGTATTAGGACTGGCGGTAGGTATAGCCAGCAGCATTGTTATCTTTTTTATAGTGCAATATGAGCTGAGCTTTGACAATTTTCATCCTGAATCCGATCGTATTTATAGAGTCACCTCTTCTTTTGTACGTGAAGGAGAAACCCATTATTTCAATGGTGTAGCTAAACCCTTACCGGAAGCCTTTCGTGAAGATTTTGCTGATGAAATAGAAGAACTGCTTGTGCTAAATCAAACCCATGGGTATGTGCTACTGGATGGAGAAAAGATATTGATTGATGAGCCTAAAGCCTTTACCGAAACCGCCTACTTTTCATTTTTTAATATTCCCCTGATCGCTGGCAATCCCTCTACTGTGTTGAGTAATCCAGATAAAGTCGTATTAACAAAGTCCTTATATGAAAAGCTTTTTGGCAAGGAGCAGTATACTTTGGGTAAGACTTTTACTTTTGTGAGAGAGGAAGAAGCCTATGAGTTGGAAGTAGCCGGAATCATGGATGATTTGCCGCAAAATACCGACTTCCGCTTTGAAATGCTTTTACCTTATCGTGTGCAGAAAGACCGGCTGGACTATCATTGGGATAATTTTAATTCAGCCTTCAATGTATTTGTACTTCTTCCTGATCAGGTTCACCCTCAAGCCCTGAGTAGTCAGTTTGAGCAGTTTTTGAAGAAATATACTGGAGAAGAAGCTATAGAAAAGTACCAATCCGGCTTGTATTTGCAACCTTTACAAGATTTGCATTACGTCCAAAGGTTTTCTGGCTTTCCGAACCGTAAAATGCCGAGAGAGATATTAGCTGCTTTATCAGGCTTGGGATTATTGCTCATCATATTGGCCTGTATCAACTTTATCAACCTGGCTACCGCACTAAGCACACAGCGTTCCAAAGAAGTAGGCGTGCGCAAAACCATGGGCAGTAGCCGTTACCAGATTGTCTGGCAGTTTCTGGGTGAAGCCTTGCTAACCACCACTCTTGCCCTATGTCTGGCTTTGGGACTGGCCGAGGTAGGACTGTTACAATTAAAGAAACTTTACGCTTACCTGGAGCCGGTCAACATTGCGTTCAGTTGGGAGGTAATTATTTTTTTTATAATACTCCTTCTAGGCGTGACCAATATAGCAGGCTTATATCCGGGCTGGCTACTGGCCCGCTTTAAGCCGGTGCAGATGTTTAAAAACAATACAGTAGTAATAGGGAAAAGCAGATTCTCGCTTCGCCAGGGGCTGGTCGTGTTCCAGTTTTTTATCTCTCAGGTATTTATCGTTTGTACCCTGGTGGTAGCCCAGCAGTTGGATTATCTAAAGCATGCTCCTCTGGGTTTTGACAAAGAAGCCATCATCACCGTAGATCTGATGGATAGTGACCCGCAAAAAAGGGAGCGTTTTGAGGCTGTTCTGAATAGAGAAAGTGCGGTAAAGCAAATGACCTTTTCTACCTCCAGCGCGATCTCCCAAAGTATGTCGGCTGGTATTTATTCCGTAGATGGAAAAGAAACAGAAGATCAGGCCAACATCCATTTTGCCGATCATCGTTTTTTTGAGACTTATGGTATGGAGCTATTGGCAGGTAAAGTGTTTACTTCTTCTGACTCCGGTAGTGGATTTGTGGTCAATGAGTCATTTGTACATGAGCTGGGCTTAGCACATGCAGAACAGGCAATTGGAAAATTTATTGGTATATGGGGGTTTGAGAAGCCTATAGAAGGAGTAGTAGCTGACTATCATACCAGAGATTTTGGTGCCAAAATACCCCCCTTGCTCATTACGAATCGCAGTAGTGAGTATCATAATCTCAGTATGAAAGTGGAAATGGATCAGCTTCCCGGCTTGCTAAAAAAACTGGAGGAAGTATGGACGTTAAATTATCCTGAATACGATTTCCGTTATGAGTTTCTGGATGACAGAGTAGCCGGGTTTTATAAAAGTTATGACCGCAATTACTCACTGGCTCAACTCTTCGCCGGCATGGCGATTTTTATCAGTTGTTTAGGTTTATATGGCTTGGTTATGTTTATGGCCGAACGCAAAACCAAAGAAATCGGTATCAGGAAGGTACTGGGAGCTACGGCACGGCATATTCTGGGCTTCTTTTCAAAAGAGTTCTTCAAACTGGTGCTAATTGCCTTTGTATTGTCGGCTCCTTTAGCCTACTACCTGATGCAGGAATGGCTGAATAACTTTGCCTATAAAATTGAGCCGGGCTTACTCACTTTGCTTATCAGTCTTTTGGCAAGTATCATCCTGGTGTTGATCACTATAGGATATCAGTCTTTTAAGGCAGCCATCGCCAACCCAGTAGACTCGCTGAGGAATGAATAATGTGTAGTGACTGATGAATAATGATTAATGAATAGAAAAAAATTGAATATTAATCATACCTCATAAGTCACTAATCATTACCTATTTATTCTACCTGTTGACCTGAGAATGGAGAATAGAATCTTACAAATAGTAGTACAACTGTCATGCATAACATTAAAATCAGAAGTGCTTATAAACTTACTATCATGCAAAAGATTCAGCCAATAAGCTGTTTCCATAGCTTCCTTGTAAGCTATGGAAATCTTTGCGGAGAACTCTGCTTTGGAGATGGCTGCATCGGCTTCTGTTACATTAGCACCAATAGAAGTACCGCTTCTGAGCAGTTGTTTGGAGAGAACGTATTCTTTCTTCTCTACGGTAATACGTTTGTAAAGCGATACTATGTCAAGTACAAAGCTATATGCTTTATTTTTGATGATGTTTTCTTTTTTCTCCATAAGCTCTTTCGCCAGCTAAGGCTGAGAATATCATCAATATTCATTCCTCATTTTTGTTCTTTATTCTTCGTTCTTCATTCTTCATTAATCATTACTCATTATGTTTAGAAGCTACCTCAATATCACCCTTCGCAATATGCTTAAAAACAAATTCTACACTTTTATCAATGTGGTAGGGCTGGCACTGGGCATCAGTAGCAGTTTGCTGATTGGCTGGTACGTGATGGATGAATTAAGCTATGATGACTTTCATCAGGATGCCGAACGTACATTTAGAGTAATTACCAATGGTGGAGAATACTATCAGCTAGCCACTACGCCGCCGCCTTTGGCAGAAGCCATCAAAAGCAGCATACCCGAAGTGGAACAGGTAGCCAGAGCTTTCACCTGGAACCATTCGACCATGCGTCTGCCGTTGGAAGAAGACCAGAGCCAGGAGAAGGTGTTTCGGGAAACATCCATATTTATCATTGATCCTGAGTTTCTGGAAGTGCTGGATTTTAACCTGATGGTGGGTGAGGCGGAAACAGCACTCAGTGTGCCCAATGCGCTGGTGCTTACCAAAGCCACTGCCGAGCGTTACTTTGGAGAAGGAGCAGTAGAAAAAGGTGAAGTGCTGGGCAAAGAAATTTTGTTCGGAGGGAGTCACGCTGCGCGGGTCGTGAGTGGGGTAGTAGATCCTGGAGCTACACATTTTCCTTTTGACATGCTGGTGGCCCCTACCGGATATCAGAAGATCACCGATACTGATAACTGGGCCTGGAATATCATGTATACTTACCTCAAGCTTCGTCCCGGAGTGCAGGATGATCCTCAGCAAATGGAGGCTTTGGCACAAAAGCTGGACCAGATCGTGGAGCAGCATGCCCGTCCCTTTATGGAAGCAGGGGAAATTGGTCCCGAAGAAAATACACAATTAGCCTATGAGTTGCAGCCTGTACCGGATATCCATCTGCACTCTGACCTGATGAGGGAGCATGAGGCCAATGGCAGTATAGAAACGGTATATGTGTTGACGATTGTCGCTCTACTGATCATCCTGCTGGCCTGTATCAACTTTATGAATCTGACTACTGCCCAGGCTACCCGCCGGGCTAAAGAAGTGGGTGTACGCAAGGTGCTGGGTTCTCCCCGTAAGCATCTGGTGTTTCAGTTCCTGCTGGAGTCTTTGATGGTAAGTCTGATTGCTATGCTATTGGCGCTGGGTGCAGTTGAAGCTTTACGCATGCCTTTCAATGAACTGGTGGGCAAACAGCTCACCTTTGACTGGGTAAATCATCCCCTTTTACTAGGTTCACTTGTCGGGGGTATCCTCTTCATAGGTTTGCTTTCAGGGAGTTATCCGGCGCTTTACCTTTCAGCCTTCAGTCCTTTAAACGTGTTGAAAGGAAAGATCAATTCCTCAATAGGCGTAGGACGTCTGGGCGGCACCCCGCTGGGCGGCACCCCGCTGGGCGGCACTCCGCTGCGTAATACTTTGATTGTTTTTCAGTTTGTTGTTTCTATTGGTCTCATCATTACCACGGCCCTGGTAGTGCAGCAACTGCATTTTATACAAACCAAAGACATTGGCTATGACAGAGAAAATGTACTGGTGATCAAGAACGACAGAGAAATTGAAGAAGGCTGGGAAGATTTTAAGGCAGTGCTCCGGCAGCAGTCCCATGTCAAGCAGGTGAGTTTTACTTCCGGCGTACCTTTGCAGTCTATCCGTTCTAATGTCATGCGTGACTTTAGGGTAGAAGGATCAGCCAACGGACAGGGCATGCAGTGGTTTCGGATTGACCAGGACTATATTTCCAGCCTGGGGCTGGAGGTGGTGGAAGGCAGAGCTTTTCAGGAAGATAGGGCTTCTGATCATGAAAATGGCTTACTGCTGAACGAAGCCGCAGTAAAAGCTTTAGGCATAGAGAATCCAATAGGCCAACGTATCATCAAAAACAAAGGGGAAAATGATGAGCAACATCTGGAGGTCATAGGGGTAGTCAAAGACTTTAATACGGAGTCTTTTGATCAGCAGGTCAAACCTGTTGCCATGCAGTATTATGCACCTTCTTACCTCAGCGATTTTGTGGTAGTACGTCTGAACGCCGGTGATGTATCCGGTGCGGTAGAGCAGGTAGAAGAAGTGTGGGCACAGTTTGAACCGGAGAATCCTTTTGTCTACTCCTTTCTGGACCAGGACTTTGACCATGCCTTTCGTGCTGAGCAACGGCTGGGTAATGTGCTGAAAGTGTTTACTGCTATGGCAATACTGGTAGCGTGTATGGGCTTGCTGGGACTGGTAGCTTTTGTGACGGCTCGCCGGACCAAAGAGATAGGCATCCGGAAAGTAATGGGAGCCTCAATAGTGCAGATTAATCATCTTATTTCCCGTGACTTTCTCCGACTGGTACTCATAGCCTTTGTGGTGGCGGCTCCTTTGTCATATTGGGCAGTAGAACGCTGGCTGGAGAATTTTGCCTATCGCACAGAAATTGGTATCGGTATATTTGTGCTCTCCGGTCTCTCTGCGATATTTATTGCCTGGCTTACCATCAGTATTCAGTCAGTAAAAGCAGCACTGGCCAATCCGGTAGATTCACTGAGAGATGAATAAATCATAATGAGGAATGAATAATGAGTTTTGCTTTTCGTACATCATTCCTTACTAATCATCAAAAAGATGTTAAAGAACTACTTGAAAATAGCTTACCGTAACCTGCTGAAGCAAAGGTTTTATGCCCTGATCAACATCCTGGGGTTAGCCATAGGACTTGCCTGTTGTCTTTTCATCACTTTGTACGTAGTGGACGAACTGAGCTATGATAACTTTCATGAGGATGCCGATCGCATGTACAGGGTGAGAACCAAGTTTGTGGGAGGAGAGCGGGAGTTTGATATGGAAGATGTGGCTCCGGCCTTTGTACAGGGCGTACGTGAAATGGTCCCTCAGGTAGAGAAAGCCATTCGCATGGAGTATCCGAATCCATTTATCTACAAGAAAGGAGACGAAATACTGGATGAACAGATGACCATCCGCGCTGACCCTAACTTCTTTAGCTTTTTTGGCTTCAAACTGCTGGCTGGCGACCCGGGAACGCTGCTTGACAAAGCCCATAGCATTGTACTTACTCAAAAAGTGGCCGATGCTTACTTCGGGATGCCTGCTGAAAATGATTACACTCAGCATCCGGCCTTAGGAAAGACGCTGACATCAGAGGGAGAAGCTTTTACAGTGACCGGTATTGCGGAAAACCCACCGACACATTCCCACCTGAATTTTGATATCATCATGAGCAATATTGCTGCGGAGCGGGTAGAGCAACTACAGGACTACTGGTTGCCCGCTGGCTTTATGGCTTATGTAGTGCTACAGGAAGGCATTACCCCTGCCTCTCTGAAATCTGACTTTCTGGCTATGGAAAAGCTGTACCAGTGGCCACCCATGCAGGAAAGACTGGCGGTGCCGCTTGCTACGCTTGAAGCCCGGAAGGATGAACTGGGCCACTATCTGGTGCCTGTTACCGATATTCATCTGATTAGCGAGGGGAATATGAAGTATGTGTATATCCTCTCTGCCATCGGGATATTCATGATGCTGATTGCCTGTATCAATTATATGAATCTGGCGACTGCCCGCTCTGCTCGGAGGGCCAAAGAAGTGGGGATACGCAAAGCACTGGGCACCACGCGTAAACAATTGGTAGGGCAGTTTATGAGCGAATCTATCCTCATCACTTTTCTGGCCATGATTGTAGCCCTGGGATTGACCGAAATCCTGCGTATGCCCTTCAGTAGTCTTGCCGGTAAACAAATCTCTTTGAATATCATACAGGAACCCTGGTGGATACTGATACTTCTGCTGTTGACCCTGCTTATCGGAATCGTAGCAGGACTTTATCCGTCCTTTTATCTTTCTCTGTTTAAACCGGTAGAAGTGCTCAAAGGTAAAATTATACAAAGCAGTAAAAGCCGCTTCAGAAATGGATTAGTAGTTTTTCAGTTCTGTATCTCGGCCACACTCATCATCTGTGCTATTCTGGTTTATCAGCAACTCCTCTATATGCAAAGCAAAGATGTGGGCTTCAACAAAGATAATGTCGTGCTCATCCCCAATGCGCATGTACTGAAGAATAAGGAGGTGTTCCGGCAGAAGCTCTTACAGAACAGCAAGGTAGAGGCAGTAAGCTTTAGCAGCACCGCTCCCGGAGATTTTTTTAATGCTTTTACTACCTATCGTACAAGGGGCAGTGAAGTCAAGCACCAGGCCAAATGGTTAGGCACTGATGCTGCGTTTTTTGATGTGTTTGCTCTTCAACTTCTGGAGGGAAGTAACATCAAAACAGATACGGCAGGCATGAGAGAAGCGCTGCTCAATGAAAGTGCCGCCCTACAACTCGGCATAGAAGAAGTGGTAGGCAGTACCATTGAGACTTTCTGGGGCGAGGAAATCAAGGTGGCAGGCGTGGTAAAGGACTTTAACTTTGAGCACTTACGGCTGGATATCGTGCCCCTTATCATCTTGCAGCATACGGATAACTGGCCATATTATGTATCTGTCAGAATGAATGGAGGAGACATACAGCAAACACTAGCTCAGATTGAGACAGCATGGTGGGAGCACAACCAGGAAGCCCCTTTCTCTTATTCCTTTCTGAACCGTAAGTTCAACGACCTTTTCAAGACAGAGCAGCGCCTGAGCGTGATCGGTGCCACCTTTACCGGGCTCACTATTTTTGTAGCTTGCCTGGGCTTGTTGGGTCTGGTAGCTTACATTGCTGAGCAGCGTACCAAAGAGATAGGCATACGCAAGGTGCTGGGTGCTTCGGTCAGAGATGTGGTATTACTGCTCTCGGGTAGCTTTATCCGCCTGATCTTGCTGGCTTTTCTGCTGGCAGTACCTTTGGCCTACTGGCTGATGCAGCAGTGGCTCAGCGACTTTGCCTATCATATTTCGGTAGAAGCCTGGCCTTTCCTGCTGGCTGTGCTCATCTTATTGCTGATTGCCTGGCTTACCATCAGTTTTCAATCCATTAAAGCAGCGGTAGCTAACCCGATAGACGCACTGAGGAATGAGTAGTTTTTAATGATTGATGAATAATGAATAATGAAGAATTGCTTTTCATTACTCATTATTCATTACCCATTCATCATTATCATAAACCTTACATGAGGGGCGGAGTGACAAAGACGGACTTTGTTACCTGTAGGATTTGTTGGAATTAAGTTGCTGAAAGTCAGGTGATAGTAGTGTAGTTTCATAGAAAAAAGCTATGCCTTTACCCTATACCCTGCACAAGAACAGCATCCGCAATGGAGGAGACAAAGTTACGTATCGGGCTGTGCCCAAGCATGTACAGTATGTCAATATAGAGGATGCCATAGAGGCGCTTACGCAGCCCGGTTCTATCCTGAAGTATACGGAATGCTATGCGGTAATCTACCGCTTCCTGGATTATCTTAGCCAGCAACTTGCCGAAGGTAATGGCTTCCTCTCTCCCTACTTTCGCCTTACTCCCGGCCTGAGAGGAGTATTTGAAAGCGAACAGGATGCTTATGACCCTAAGCGCCACCGGCCCAGTGTTAACTTTCGTCTCGCCAAAAAGATGCAGGAGGCTATGCGTAACATGAAGGTACAGCGTATAGAAACCGAGATACCTGCCCCTGAACCTATGATCCTTGAAGACTGGGAATCTGATGTCAAGAATCAGCTGATCAGCCCTTCTTTTGTAGCCGTAGTAAGGGGAGAGCAGCTCAAGATCAACAATCCGGAGGATACCAATCAGGGCGTATTCTTTATACACGTACCCACCCAGCAGGTGTATAGAGCGGAGCGGATTCACCACAATTATCCCACAAAACTACTACTGACCGTGCCTGAAAACCTGCCTGCCGGGCAGTATCATCTGGAAGTACGTAGTGCATTTAGCAACAGCCAGGAAATCCGCAGTGGTAGGCTGCGCCATTTGCTTCAGGTATTACCCTAAGTCACTTCGGCTGGTAGCAGTAGCTTGCTTATACTGACTGACGATCGTACTTAAGGTATTCCCTACTAAGCAATCACCCCATGATACGACCTGTTGATGCCAGTTACACGCCGTATTATTCAGGTTAACACGCCGTGTTAACTGCTATGACACGGCATGAAGATGGGTAAGGTCTGAGAGGCTTTGGGTATAATATAAGTTCATGTGTTCACGTCGGTGATGGAAACCTACTGATCCTATCGCTTCTTTTACCTATATATTTCTGCAAAGAAGTATAGTTACCTTACACCCTACACCAGCTTCAATAAAGTTAGTATGGTGGATGATGAATGCAGAATGATTGATGAATGGTGGGCTTTGCTTTTCATTATTCATTCATCATTAGTGAAACTTAGCGTACGCTTTTGGACGAATAAGTGTAACGTTTTCATAACACTTAGAGAAGGAAAGGGGATAGGATGATATGTTTAAATAGCTGTAGGTCAGTAAGTTGTGTATTTTGTTGGTAGGGTGGAAGCGCATTTGCTCTATATTGCGCAGTATTCAAACTTACCTTCATGCTTAAAAACTACTTATCTATCGCCTTACGGCATTTGTACAAGCGAAAGTTCTATGCCGCTATCAATATTTTTGGCCTGGCAATCGGCATGGCCTGTACGCTACTGATTACGGTATACATACTGGAGGAACTTAGCTACGATCGTTTCCATGAGAAGGCTGATCGTATTTACCGTTTGGCTACCCATCTGGAGGTGGGAGAAAGCGGTTTTATCGGAGCGGGGGTAAGTCCGGCGGTGGCACAGCCTTTCATAGAAGAGACTCCTGCCGTGGAAATGGTGGTAAGGATGAACCGGGGGAGCAGTAGTATTGTCACAAAGGATGAGGTTACGATCAAAGAAGATCAAGTGCTGGCGGCTGACCCGGATTTCTTTAAGCTATTCAGTTTTCCTCTGCTCAAAGGTAATCCTGACAAAGCCTTGCGGGAGCCTAATGCGGTAGTGATGACTCAGGAGACTGCTCGCAAATACTTCCAGGATGAAAATCCGCTGGGGCAGACCCTACTGCTGGATGGAGAGCCTTTTCAGGTTACGGGTATCATGGAGCCCATGCCTCAGGCATCCCACTTTCACTTTGATATTATTTACTCCTATATTACTGACCCCATAAGCAGGGAAGAGAACTGGGGTAAGCTTGATGCTGCTACTTACTTTCTCCTGCGTGAAGGGGCCAGTATAGAAGAAGTTGAGGCTAATCTGGACCCGCTGCTGAAGAAGTACCTCAGAGAGTACGAGATGTTTCAGGAGATGGGCTATACCATAGAAATGTTTACCCAGGCTCTGACAGATATTCACCTCCATTCTCACATATTAGGTGAGTTTGAGGCAAATAGTAATATCAAATACCTCTATATTTTTGGTGCTATCGCGTTCTTTATCCTGCTTACTGCCTGCATCAACTTTATGAACCTGGCGACTGCCCGTTCGGCTGATCGTGCCAAAGAGGTAGGTGTACGCAAGACAATGGGCTCCGGGCGTGCTACATTGGTAAGACAGTTTCTGGCGGAATCGCTGCTACTGAGCCTGGTAGCAATGCTGCTGGCTTTGGGACTGGCCGAACTACTCAGGATACCCTTTAGTAATATTGCGGACAAAGATATCCAGCTTCCACTTTCCTCTCCCTGGTTTATTCCTGCCGTATTGTTGCTGGGAATCATCGTAGGAGTGCTGGCGGGGAGTTATCCTGCCTTTTACCTGACCCGGTTCAGACCGGTAGAAGTGCTCAGAGGGCGCTTAGGCGCAGGAAGCAAAAACGCTTACTTAAGAAATTCGCTGGTAGTATTTCAGTTCGTCGTTTCTATCGTACTGATCGTCTGTACCCTGATGGTATATGAGCAGTTGCAGTTTGTCAGAAACAAAGACCTGGGGTTTGACAAAGAAAATGTGATCGTACTTGAAAATGCGCAGGCTTTAGGGACGAATACCGCAAGCTTCCAAAACGCCCTGATGCAGATGAGCGAAGTGCAAAGTATCAGCTTTACCAATGTATCGCCTTTGGGAGGCTATGAAGCTACCGGCTTTATCCCGGCCAGCAGCAGCGATACCACCTATCGTGATGAGGATGCCCTGGTGCTGAGCGATATCATGGTGAGCTATGATTACCTGCCTACCCTGGGGATTCAACTGAAAGAGGGGCGTAACTTCTCTCGTGACATAGCATCGGACTCTGCCTACCACGCTGTGATCCTTAACGAACAGGCAGTGAAAGTGCTGGGGATGAAAGAGCCGGTAGGAAATACTGTTTTGATGGGGGGGATGTACGAGGCAGCAGTAGTAGGTGTGGTAGAAGACTTTCACTTCAAATCCTTACACTCGGTCGTAGAGCCGCTGGTGATTGTCCTTTCCGATGAGCAGAACTTTGTAGAGGTAAAGGTAAGCTCCGATCACCTGCCCCAAACGATAAGCATGCTGGAGGAGCAATGGAGCCTACATGCTGACGGTACACCCTTTGACTACAGCTTTCTGGATGAAGACTTTGATGCGCTCTTTCGTGCCGATCAGCGGATAGGGGTAATCTTCGGAGGGTTTACCTCCCTGGCAATCCTCATTGCCTGCCTGGGACTGCTGGCACTGGCTGCTTTTATGGCGGAGCAGCGCACCAAAGAGATAGGCATTCGCAAAGTAATGGGCGCTTCAGTGAAGAGTATTATGCTGCTGCTGTCCAAAGACTTCACCAAATTGGTAGTTATTGCTTTTGTGGTGGCGATACCGCTAAGTTACTATGCCGTACAGCAGTGGCTCAACGACTTTGCTTATAAGATAGACATCGGTCTGACATCCTTTGTGGTGGCGGGCATACTGGCCCTAGTCATTGCTATCCTTACCGTAAGCTATCAGTCGTTCAAAGCAGCTATCGCCAATCCGGTAGACTCACTGAGGGATGAGTAGTTTTTAGTGATGAATGAATAATGGTTAATGTTGGATTCAAGCACATGTCTTTTCATTAATCATTATTCATTCCTCATTAGTCATCATTCATTGTTTGTTCATGATTGACATCAAGAGATTATGATCACTTACTTCTTCAAAGCCATCATCAGACATGCGCGCCGCCATAAGTTGTTTACCCTACTTAATATAGCTGGCTTGGCAATTGGTATGGCAGTCTGTCTGCTGATCAGCCTGTACATCAAAGATGAGCTGAGCTATGATCTTTTTCATGAGCATGCAGACCGCATCTATAGAGTAGATATGACCAACATCTGGGCAGAAGAGAATGAGCGTTTTGGTTCTACTCCGCCCCCGGTAGCAAGTCTTCTCCGAAGCGAGTACCCCGAAATCGCTACGGCAGTGAGAATACATACGCCTAACTTACTGTACTTTTCTGTACAGGAGGGAGCAGAGCAGCACCGAATCTTTGAAGAAGAAAATGCGCTGGCAGTAGACTCCGGTTTCTTTGATGTGTTTAGTGTGCAGAAACTGCAAGGCGAGCCTGAAAAAGCGCTAACCCAACCCAATGAGGTAGTACTGACAGAAGCTACCGCCAAAAAATACTTTGACGATCAGGACCCTGTAGGTCGCTTGCTGACTTTGGAGGTAGGTGGAGAGAAGAAAACCATAAAGGTAGGGGGAGTAGTAGCTTCACTGCCGGAGCAGTCTCACTTTCAGTTTGACATGCTGCTTTCTATGCCCACCTTTCCGGAAGTGAAAGAGAGAGAGGACATCTGGGTATGGACTACTTTCGTGACCTATGTGAAGCTGAAAGAGGAAGCTAATACACAGCAGCTGTCGCAAAAAATAAGTGATCTTCCCTCGCGCTATGCAGGGGCCGTGCTGGAAAGAATCTACGGATACTCTTTTGAAGAGTATGAGCAGAGAGGTAAGAAATGGGAACTCTTTCTTCTCCCTCTTACCGATATCCACCTCTTTTCTAATGACTCGTACAACCGGCTGGGTGCTACTGGCGATGTCAATAATGTGTACATTATCCTGACGATTGGTTTACTGATCATGGTACTGGCCATCATTAATTTTGTGAACCTCTCTACTGCCAGTTCCGCTCATAGGGCCAAAGAAGTGGGTGTACGTAAAGTACTAGGCTCAGCCAGGCATAATCTGCTTAGCAAGTTTTTAGGTGAATCAGTCCTCTACGCCATGGTAGCACTGGTGCTGGCATTATCCCTTACAGAGCTACTGCGCCCTTTCTTCAACCAGATATCCGGCAAGCAGCTTTCCCTGCTGGATACCCTGGACCTGGAGTACGGAGGATTGATATTTGGCTGTGCCCTGCTGACAGGTGTATTGGCAGGTATGTATCCGGCATTTTTCATGTCATCCTTTAACCCGATAAAAGCGCTTAAAAAGAATGCTCCTCAGCGAAGTAGCATAAAGTCATTGTTCTTAAGAAATGGCCTGGTGACTTTTCAGTTTATCATTTCCATCAGCCTGATCATTTTCACATTGGTCATTTACCGCCAGCTAAACTACACTCAGAACAAGTCGCTGGGCTTTAGTTCGGATCATCTGATTATACTGCATCAGGTGGAGCAACTACCCAATGAAGGTGAAAGTCTGCTCAATCAGTTGCGTGAAGACATCCGTATTGCTGAGGCCAGTCTTTCTAACTTTGTGCCTCCTTCGGTATGGGGAGAAGATAATTTTGCTGCTTACGGAAGCGATGAAGCCGCTATCCCGGTTAATACGATGATAGTAGATGCCCACTTTATTCCTACTTTGGATATTCAGTTGTTGAACGGGCGCAACTTTACAGAAGATAGCGAAGCTGAGCGTCAGGCAGTAATTCTTAATGAGCATGCGGTAAAGTCATTAGGCTGGAGCACTCATGAGGACTCCGCCAATTATGCAGTAGGGCAATACTTACAGTATACTCAGCAGGAAAAGTATGAAGTAATAGGAATAGCCAGGGATTTTAACTTTCAATCGCTGCATCAGGATATCATGCCGCTGGCGCTTTTTCCGCAGGGCAGCAGCATGTGGGGAGGCAGCAGGAGGTTCTTCACTATTCGTCCGGCAAGTGCCAGGGCCTCTATGGATGAAATTCAGGAGACCATTCAATGGCTAAAGGAGGAATGGCAGGCCTACGCTCCCTATGCTTCCTTCAGATATTCCTTTCTGAAGGATGACTACTATGCGCAGTTTCAGACCGAGAGAAAACTGGGGATGGTCTTGGGTTGCCTGACCTTACTGGCCATCTTCATTGCCTGTATGGGGGTGTTTGGACTAGTGACCTTTACTGCAGAGAGAAAAAGAAAAGAGATAGGTATTCGCAAAGTATTAGGCGCTACAGTGGCCCAACTTTTCCTAACGGTCTCCAAAGACTTTTCCCGACCAATACTTATAGCGCTATTGATTGCTATCCCTCTCGCCTGGTATTATACTGAAAACTGGCTGCAAAATTTTGCTTACCGTACTAATATCCCGTTCTGGTTATTTATCGTGGCAGGGCTGTGTGCTTTTGCCATCACACTGATCTCGGTGAGCTATCAGTCTATTGCTGCCGCTACCACTGATCCGGTAAAGTCATTGAGAGAAGAGTAGATGATAATAATGAATGATGAGTGAATAATGATTAATGAATAGATATGCATCTGAACCCAACATTAATCATTATTCATTTCTCATTACAGGCTAAGTAATCAGGTTGCCCTTATCATCCCACTGCGCGATTTCATTGCGGGTCTCCTGATTGACGCACTTGGCCAGCCACTCTTCTTCGTAGGCCATGCCATGCTCTTTCAACACATCTTCAGGTACGCCATCCCATACGTTGGGGCGGTTACCTTGATAGCCCAGGTCTTCTATCCCCATTTTGGAAGTATAGTAACCGGTTAAGGTAAGGTTTCTCATACGATCAAAAAACTCTACTCCCTGAGCTACTTCGGGAGAAGCTTTATCCGGATAGGCTATTTCATCCAGTAACTCCTTTTGCTGCGCTTCACTGCACTCATCAAAAATGACATCAAACTTTTTGTTGGCTCTGTTATTCAACCACATCAGCCCACCCCGGATAGGAGTCTGGTGAGAAGTGATATCTTTTACGATAAAGGCGATAAATTCGTGAACGCCCGCATCGGTAGCCGAGCCAGCGCTCTCACTGGCTGGTAAGATCAGGTCACAGAGGGTAGCGACAGTAGCCAATTCCGCTTCAGTGAAAAAGTCTACCTCAAGAAGCCTTTGGTCACGGAGTTTTTCCTCTTCGGTTCGTCCATATGCGCCACTCTCAGCAGCCACAGGGCCTTCGGGAGCAGCCGTTTCTTTAGGGCCGCAGCCGTTGATGATTAATCCTCCCGCCACAGAACCTAACAACATTGATTTTAATGATTCTCTTCTGTCCATGATGTATTGGGATTAGATATTTTGCTTTTTGAATTGGTCAATCATATAATCGGAAGTTCTCCAGGAGAGTGCCAGTATGGTCCAGGTAGGGTTCTTATCCGCCTGGGAAACAAACGGCCCGCCATCTACCACGAATACATTTTTGGCTTCATGTAACTGCTGATGTTTGTTGACTACCGAAGTTTTAGGATCATTGCCCATACGGGTAGTACCCACTTCGTGGATAATTCTGCCAGGAGCAGCCAGTCCATAATCCTGATCTTTACCCGGTGTAGCGCCCAAAACAGTAGCACCCATAGCATGAAAGATCTCTTCAAAAGTCTGGTGCATATGTTTGGCCTGTAAGCGCTCATGGTCGGACCATGTATAATTGAAGCGCAGTACCGGAATTCCCCATTCATCTACCACATTAGGGTCAATTTCGCAGTAATTATCTTTGCGGGCAATACACTCACCCCGGCCGGATACGCCAATAAAAGCACCATAGAACTTTTTGACATCATCGCGCAGCTTATTGCCGTAGCCGCCTGTCTGCTCACCAATAAATTTGTTCATCTCCGTGACTCCACTTCCAAATCCGTAGGAAGGCATGCCCATTCCGCCTCCAACTTCTATATGATAGCCTCTGGCAAAGTCAAGGTTTTTATTGTCCAACCACCATGGGCTGTATATGTGCATGCCACTTACGCCATCTTCATTGTAAATTTTACGGTTCATCAGTTCAGGTACAAAAGCCCTTCTGCTGCTGCCGGTAGAGTCGTGCAGGTATTTGCCTACGATATCTGATCCATTGCCTAACCCATTGGGATGCTGAGCGCTCTTAGAGTTCATGAGGATACGGGCTGAACTACAGGCAGAAGCCGCCAGCACTACCGTACGGCCTTTGAGCTGATACTCCTGACGATCTTCTTTGTTGACATAAGAAACCCCGGTGGCCAGACCTTCATTATTGGTCGTCACTTCTCTTACCACTGAGTTCACAAAGAGGTCTACCTTGCCTGTTTTTTGCGCAGGAAAAACCAGTGAAGTACCGGAAGAAAAGTCAGCCTTGGCAGAACATGCTCTACCACACTGCCCGCAGTAAAAACATACTCCTCTGTCGTTGTTGATGCGCTTGGTGAGCATAGACTTTCGGGCGGGAATTACCGTTACTCCTGCTTTTCTGGCTGCTTTGATGTAATAAAGCTCATGTAACCTGGGTTTGGGAGCTGGGAGAAAGTATCCATCCGGCTCATTTCTCATGTTTTCTTTGCTTCCAAAAACCCCTATGAGTTTATCTACCTTATCATAATAAGGACTCACATCATCATAGCTGATGGGCCAGTTATCACTCAGTCCATCAAGATCATGTCTTCTGAAATCATCCGGGCCAAATCTCAAAGAGATTCTTCCCCAGTGGTTAGTTCTACCGCCCAGCATATGGGCACGAAACCAATCAAACTCAGTACCATTGGCTCTGGTATAAGGCTCTCCTTCTATTTCCCACCCCCCGTAGGCGGCGTCAAAATCACCAAAAGCACGGGTAGTACCGGCTCCTCTGCGGGGCGATTCCCAGGGCCACTTCAGTTGAGTCATTTGCGCCGGATCGGTAGGATCAAAGAACGGTCCGGCTTCAACGATAGCTATATTTAATCCAGCTTCGGCCAGGATTTTAGCAGACATGCCGCCTCCTGCTCCTGAGCCAACAATAATGGCGTCATAGACTTTTGAAGACTTTTTGATTTGCATCTAGATTATGAATTAGGTTGTGTAGAATAGTAAAAGTATTAAATGAGGCTATTAGGCTATTTTATGGAAGATACATGGTGAGCTTTAATTAACCTATTTAAGTAAATATGTTTTTCGTTAAATTCTAAATATTCTGGCGAAAACTTGGATTGTATAACGAAAAAAGAAGAGGTGGATTGCTGGTAAAAAAAAGAAAGGCTGCCCTTTTGGGCAGCCTTTCTATATTTTGATGGTTACTATTTTCTAGTAAAATTTATAGCGTTCGTCTTCTATATCAGCAAACTCTCGTACTGCTTCAGAGATATTAAAGCTACTCTGTTGATTTGCCTGCTGCTGTAGTTGTTCCTTGTAAGTTGAGTAATCGGCAATTTCAGGAGCCTGGGTAAGCGCATCAAGCTGAATCATTACTACACCATTCTCTCCCTGAACAGGTTCTGACACTTCGCCTTCATTAAGCGCGAATGCTTTGCCGACAGCTTTAGGAGCAAAGCCTACATTAGGCAAGGTATTGCTGCTCATTTTGAGGTCGCTGGTTGAATAAACGCTGGCATCTGTTCCAAAAGCGCTGGCAATTTCATCCAAGGAGCCTGATAAACCTTTCAGTTTTTCGGCAATTTGCTCTCCTTTCAGTTCAGCTCTCACTTTGGTAGCTACTTCATCTCTCACCGCCTCAAGGGGAGCTGTTCCTTCTTCTCTACTACCAGTGAGTACAGCTACTACATAAGCATCATCCAGTTCAAATACCGGAGATATCTCACCCACGGAAGCGTCATTATAAGCCCAACGTACCACCTGGCGTGCATCACCGAGTCCACGTACATTTTGTGCTGAGCTAGCTATATTTTCAGCTGTTTGTACATTCAAAGAATCCTCCTGAGCCTGTGCAGTAAAACTGCTGGCATTATCTACACTGCTGGCAAAATAATCTGCTTTACGGTACGCCTGGTCACGAGTAGCATCGCTCGGGTAGAGTTCTCTTACCACAGTAGCAATTTTATACACCTGATCGGTAGGTGCCTCGGTAACGTTAATAATATGGTATCCATAGTCAGTCTTGATCAATCTTCTGATCAGCCCGGCTTCATTTCTTGAGAAGATAGCATCTTCAAATTCAGTTACCATACGCCCTTCAGGGAACCATCCCAGGTCTCCTCCACGTGAGGCGGTCACATCTTCACTGTTTTCACGCGCTAGCTGGGCAAAGTCTGCTCCATTGATCAATTGATTCAATACATCCTGCGCTTTTCTTCTGGCTTCAGCTTCTGGAGTCTCTTCTGTCTTGAAAAGAATGTGACTTGCTTTGGCATAAGAAACAGTATCTTGAGTGGCTTCAGATACTTTGAAAAGGGTATATGCTCCATTGTTTGGGTAAGGCCCGTAAACTTCCCCTTCCTGTAGTGGAACGCCCTGAAGTTGAGCAGGAATCTGTCCTGGTGCATATGTTCTGTATGCCTGGCCAGTGCCATCAGTGTTGATTGTAGCGAAAGAAGAATCATTGGTAGCGCTGGCAAAGTTGGCCTTTAGCTGCTCAAGCTCTTCCATGAAATAAGTAGTGTCTTCTCCTGAGGGAGCAATAGAAAAGGTAACATAGCGGAGAGTACGCCCTTCTTCTACTTTAAACTCGTCCTGATGTTCATCCAGATATGATTGCAGTTGAGCATCAGTTACATCAATCGCAGTGTCGCTGATCGCATAAAAAGGAACGTATAAGTACTGTACTTCCGCCACAGTATTTTCTGCTTTATACTGCTGCTGAGCCTCCTTGGTAGTAATATAGTCGGAGTAAGTAAAAAGATTATCGTACTTAATCCTTCTGCGACCGGTTTTCAGGTTATTTTCAAACACTTGCCAGGCCACCTGCTGTTGAGGCTGCAACTGAGGAAGGTTCTGTAAATAGCTGATCACCTGCTCACGGCTGAACTCTCCGGTTTCAGGATTGGTGAATGCCTGACGAATTTCCGGAGTAATGTTATTACCCTGCACCATATCCACCAGTTCACTTTCAGTTACTTGTATTCCGAGTTCTTCAAACTGCTCGGTAAAAGCAATGTCAGCGATGAGCTTATCCCAAGCCTGCTGACGAATTGAAATCATCTCCCGCTCGGAAGGATTACGTCCGGTATTGACAGAAAAGTTATACTTTACTTCCTCGATAGCCTGCTGGTATTCCTGTATGGAAATATCCTTGTCGGCTATCTCTCCTACCTCTGCCTCTTCGCGGCCAAAAAGCCCTGAGCTGGATGTAAAAACATCCGCTGCAATAAATAGGAAAAGACCTAGCGCAACAAAGCCTACGACTAAGGCAGTCTTCTCACGAATCTTACTGATTAATGCCATTGTTTATTCACTTTATAAAAAGAATCCCAAAATAAATGTATTCGCCTCTAATTTCAAAGTTCAACATAGAGAGAAGATCAATGATTCCCACTTGAAACTTACTCTTTTTCAGCGAGATCAATATTTTTTAAGCATCCTGCTGTTTGCTATTTACTGTCACTTTCACATTGTCTATCCTGTTTTCATGCATAGACATGATGGTAAGGGTGAAAGGCGGTACTCTTACTACATCTCCAGTGGTAGGAATTTCCCCTGTGAGAGACAAAATGTAGCCTCCCAGCGTATCGTAATCCCCTGCGGGGATCACCCAGTTAAATTTTTCGTTGAGGTAATCAATTTCATGACGGGCACTGATGAGAAAGTTATTTTCATCCAATTGCATCTCTACCCAGTCTTCTGCATCATGTTCATCCTGTATATCACCAAAAATCTCCTCAATGATATCCTCCATACTCACGATCCCGGCAGTACCTCCAAACTCGTCTACTACCAGTGCCAGACTCTTATGCTCAGTAATAAACTGAATCATCAACTCATTAGCGGGTATGGTTTCCGGTACGATAATGATAGGGGTAAGTATCTGGCTGATACTTTCAGGTTTTTTAAAAAGCTCCAAAGAATGGCAATAGCCTATTACTTCATCTATAGACTCTTTATATACTATGATTTTGGAGTGCCCGCTTTGCATAAAAGCTTCCTTAAGCTCTTCAATATTATCCTCAATATCTACTGCTACCACCTCGGTACGCGGAATCATGCATTCTCTTACCTTGACCGTTTTAAATTCTAACGCATTGCTGAAAATCTTAGTATCTACCCGAGGAGGTGTCTGTTGGGTATTTCGCTTATTACTTTCCTGTAACACCTCATCACTAAGGGTATTTTTGATATAGTTATTAAGGTCAGTAAGCCCAAAAACAGGTTTATCTTCCCTGTATTTGAAGCCCAACACATATATGATAACAAACTGTGAAACCTTATCTATGATCCATACAATAGGATACATGATATAATAAATCATGGTGATAGGAATAGCGAAAATGGTGAGCAGGCCATTAGGATCTATTAAAAAAGCACTTTTTGGAGTAAACTCAGCCACAATCAGTACCAGTATGGTTGCTAGTATTGTCTGTAAGACGAGCACCGTAATATCATTGTTGATAATTTCCGGCAACTGCGCCACCAGTAAAGGTTCCAGCAGATTTGCCATAAAAATACCGTAAAGCACTAAGGCTATGTTATTTCCTACCAGAGTAGTGCCAATAAAGCGGGAAGGTTTTTGAAGGAAATGAGATAATAACCTGCCAGAGAGTGCGCCTTGTTTACCTGCCAGCTCAATTCTTAACTTATCTGCGGAGATAAAAGCTATTTCTATTCCTGAGAAAAAAGCAGAAAACAAGAGACATATTAATACTATAGTAATGCTGTAATAATCCATATGGTGGTTTAGCGATCACTGGACTTGAATGATGAGCGGAAAAGCAAACATACCAGTTTCATTTTACTTTGATCTTTTTTTCTTTTTGTTTTTCTCTCCTTTTTTTTCACTTGCCTGTTTCTGTTGCTGATTTTTACGGCGTACTCTGTACCAGAATAGCAAAATCAGAGAGACCATGTAGAAGACATAAGCATTGGCTACACCTTCAGTGATGGTTTCACTGCCCACCATAGTTTGGTGGACTCCTATGATAAAAAATGCTACACTCAGGGAAAGTAAAATGGCGTCTAGTAATCGCATGATTTTTTATTCACTTGGTGCTTGTTCATTGAGAGGTAGAGTGCCCTTAGGCTTCAGGATTTGCCAATCGGTAAAAGATTCATCTGAAGTAAGTCCTTCACCCATCAGTACATCACCATTAGAGATAATCTCCACATAGCGATCAGTATAAATCTCTTTCTTATTGGGCTCCCAATGTAATTCTTCAGTTTCCAGTCTTTCGTTGGACTTATAGTTTTGTACTACTACATCTCCGGTAGCTGTATATTTATTTTCCTGCTTATTGAAGTAACCGTGGTTTGCCTTAATAGATGCATTTTTGGTTTCATCTTTTTCAAAGAACTCAATAAAGATTCCCTCAGGAAATTCGCGATCCTGGTTTTCAAACTCCCATTGACGGTCTGCGGTAAGCCTGACAATGACAATAGCAGAGTCACTATGCAGTAGCTCTACATCAGTAGCCTCCATTACCGGCCCGTCGTAATCCTTAAAGTCATCAGGGCTTTGGCTATCCTCTGAGCAGGCAACGGACAAATACAAAAGGCTTAATATAATCACTCCTCTTAACATCTTACTTACATATACTTATCAATAATATACCTGTTTTTATGCTGAATAGTTGTATGAAAAAAGCCATCCCCTCAAAAGAGAGAATGGCTATTGAAGGAATATTTTATTAGGACTTAATCTCTAGTCTGTATTGTTACGCTTTCTCCAATCCAGCAGCCTACGCTCATAGAATCTCCTACTTTATAGTTGTAGGTAAAGACTTCTTCTTTTGATGGAAACTGAGCTTTAGCCTGAGCCATGCCAGATGAATTTCCTGCTTTTTTGTACATTTCATAAGCAGCTAAGAATACCGCACGGTCTTTTACCACATCTTCACCGCCTTTGCACTGATCGTAGCTGGAGAAGTACATGTTGCCTACCATATTGTAAGCCTGCTCAGCCTCTTCAGAGCTTAATGAAGCTGCCTGAAGTGCATTATTACGAGCTCCAGCCTTGTTGCCTTCTTTCTGATCAATAGAAGCAAGGTCCATGTAAATTTCAGCTTTCTGAGCATCGTCGGTAGATAGCTCCAGTGCTTTGTTGAACCATTCTTTAGCATCTTCAATCTCTTCATTACGCAGTTTACGAGAAGCGATAGTCTTGGCTAAGCCTGCATTAGGCTCTTTGTTAAAAGTAGCTTCAGCAGCCTGGGTAAAGAACGGCATGTCAGTACAAGAAGAAGATAGAGAAAGTGCAATGATCTTCTTGGCTAAGTCAAGATCATCAGGATTGGCTTCCAATTTAGGCACCATTTTTTCCTGAATATAATCGCAGCTTACAGTAACAGTAGAAGTGAAAATAGCATCAATCTTTTCCTGCTGATCTTTGTATTTGTCAGCAGATTTACCAGCTTTTATATTCGCCTGATTGATTGCACTGAGCTTGTCATAAAGTTCAATCACTTTTTCAGCCTCGAACTTGCCGCGCTCATATTGAACCTTGGCAATGTTCATAAATGGGGTGATATTATAGTAAGCAAGGTTGTCTCCAGAAACATCAAGCGCTTTGCTGTAAATATCATTAAGCTGATCGTAGTTGCTCTTGTCACTGTACATCAGTTTCATAGCAGTACTAGCCTTACGATTCATGACGTTGACTTCATCGCCGAAGTGCTCAATACGCTGATCGTACATACTAAGCGTCTTGTCTACGTATTCCTGTTTTTTCTGAGGGTCTTTTGTTTTGAGCGCTAACTCTTCATATATATCGGCTCCATTGATGTAAATAGAGCTATTAAGGTTAGGAGCATTTTCAAATAACCAATTCAATGGGGGGAGGGCAGCTTCATAGTTCTTGGCTTTCTTCATGTCGGTATATAACACGACTTTTTCTTGCGCAGTTGCCTTGTCCTCAGGCCAATTCCATCCATCTTGAGCATTTGCTATTGTAGCAAACATCGTGAACAGAAGGCAGGCCGACCAGAATGATTTTTGATTCAGCATAAAATTCATGATTCCTTCTTTATTGGTGAATAGATTAATTTTAACATGCTAAGCCATTAATAAAACTTATTAAAGCTTAAACCCTAAACAAATATGTTTATGTAAAGTTGCAGTGAACCAAAACTTTGGGGATGTAAAATGATAAAACAATCCAAAAAGTTACACGCACTTTATTAATGAAAATACAAAAATAGCGCCTAAAGCTTACAAAATCAAAATTAATATTTAACAAATGCCAAAATTTACCTTAGTGAGGCCATATTCAGGCTTGTTAAAAGACAATTTTACACTTCTTAAAAATAAATATTCTGAGCTTGTGACTTTTTATCAAGAAAAGACTTTGTATAAATTGCAAAAATACTTAATCGTATTTTCTCCGTATGAACCAACGATCATTAAAACTGATTCCCAACCCAGCCTTAAAATAATTTTCACGGATCAGGTTGTTGTCAGTGGTACCTAGTGTACCTGCTTCAAATGAAAGGTTCAGACTGGATAGGTTACTCATGGGAAGTGTGAAGCCAAACGTAATCCCCATATTAGTAATCTGGGTATCGCTCACATTGAAGGGAGTAACATTGTAACGAAATCCTGCCCGGTAGGCTACTCTTTTCAAATAATTGTTTACCGAGTTAATGTCAGGGATGATCTGCCCTCCGACAACAAGTGTGTAGGCATTCAGCATGCCATCATTAGAGCGTGGGCTGTCATTATCGTCAGATTGATAAGCACCAAACTCCTCCCACTGTTGCATGGTAAAGTCAACGCCTACCATGTATTTGAAGGCTTTGTCCAATGCAAGACCAACTCCCAGTTTGCTAGGCAGCACCACATTACCTTCCTGATCACTTACGATAGTATCACTACTCACCAGTTGATTAGCACCCAATTGGCGGTTTTCAAAATTAATGTTTCTTACTGCTTTCAAAGTAGCTTCGGGCTGGTAAACTACTCCAAGATTTACACTGGTGTTAGTTCCTGTTTTTAGTGAGTAATGAAGGGCTGGCTCAAGGGTTACTCCCCGGTAAAATATATTGTCACTATACGTGGTGACCAGATTGAGATCATCACCAGTAATAGGAAGAATACTCAGGTTTTCATCAATAGCCCCAAAAAGATAAGAGGCTTTGATTCCCAGCCCTAAGCCCTGAAATAACCTGAAGCCATTAGAAAAGCTGATTTGGCTTAATCCTCCACTACCTTCCTGGGTAAGGTTGGCTACTTCATCATTACTGGTAACAACACGCGACTCCTGTATTTGGTAGTCAACGTTGGAGTAGGGTGATAACCCCAAGCTCATAGACCAGCGATTGGTCACAATAGGGAAAGCAAATATACCATAAGCTAGGCCTCCGCTAAGGTTGGTAGCAGACTCGCCATTTTTAGACATATTTTTATATTCTACCTGGAAGGCAGCGTCGAAGGCGCTGAGGCTATTCTGATAAAGCAAAGCAGGGTTTACATTATTGATGTGTAAACCTGAGCCTGTGGCAATTCCCAGCCCGGCCATTCCGGAATTGTGCATCAGAGAAGGGCCAGTCAAACTTCCCAGCCCCTGAGAGGAATAAGGGGTTTTGTCAGTTTGAGCGAAGGCGATACCCGCTGTAAGCAGTATCAAAAGAGAGGCATATAAAATTTTATGATACATTATGTTCTAAAATTCTGTTGAGTCCAATCAAAATAAGTTCTGGCACAATAGTAACAGTTTGAGCAATACGAATACCTTGGTTTAATAAGATCGCATCCCCCCCACAGATCACAACCTGCAAATCTCCGAATTTGTCCCCATACATCCGAATCATTTGGGTTATTTCTGCCAGTGTGCCATGTAATACACCACTTTGAAGTGCGGAAGATGTACTTTGTCCAGCCAAAGGGACTTCTTTCACTTCTTTTTGTGATATACTGACTAACGGTAATCGGGAGGTAAAAGTATGCATGGCCTTGGCGCGCATTTGCAAACCTGGAGAAATACTACCTCCCCAGTAGTTTTTTTGCGCATCAGCAATATCATAAGTAATGCAGGTGCCAGCGTCAATGGCTAGTATGGCCTGATCTGGAAATAATGATAAACCTCCGGCAACAGCGGCTATACGGTCAGTTCCCAGGGTTTGGGGAGTCTGGTAATGATTGGTAAAAGGTAAAGGTGTAGAGGCATTAAGCAGAAAATGATGAGGGTGATCAGCCGTTTTTTCCTCTAGGTCTGCCATATTTCCCGCTACAGAAGATATCATCAGAGCATCAAAGCTATTTAGTGCAATGAGCTGGTAGGCCTCTTCTGTCTTCAAATGAGGAAAAGTTTGTTGCAATTGCCCGTTAACAAATAAGCCTGCTTTTGCAAAAGAATTACCAATATCTACAACTAAATTTTTCAAAAAAATATGTGGTTTATCAAATTTAAATTCAAAAACTTTACGATTATACTATCTTTGCTCATATCAGTCTTAACTTTAAAGCTTAATATTGTAAAATGACATCATCAAAGTTTATGGTTCTGATTACTATAAGCTTTGAATAAATACACAAACTAACCATTCTAGATGAGCAAGGGCGCGTATACTCTTTTGATTTTTCTTATACTCACTTTATTTTCAATCTCCTCCCCTAAGGCTAATCCTATATCGGATACATTCTTTCCAGCCAACATGACTTCGGTGGCAGTATACGATATCCAGCAGGATCATGGTGGAGGAGATGAACAAGAGCACGTTTCCGCCGATGGAAAAGAGCACCACGGAAGTGCTCCTGGCTGGACGGTCATCCCCTTTGTAGTGCTTCTGTTGATGATTGCTACCGGCCCGCTTTTTTATGAACACTTCTGGCATAAGAATTATCCCATTGTTGCGGTCTTGCTGGCAGTAATTGTTGTGTCCTATTATCTCTTTGTCTTGCATAACCAGCACGAACCCGTACATGCCCTGGCAGAATACGTACAATTTATCGCGCTCCTATCCTCACTCTACATTGCTTCAGGAGGTATATTAATCAAGGTTGATAAAAAGGCAACTCCTTTGGCTAACTCAATTTTGCTTATCATAGGCTCGGTTATTGCCAATCTGATTGGTACTACCGGGGCTTCCATGCTGCTGATACGCCCTTTTATTCGTCTTAATAAGAACAGAATAAAAGCTTATCACATCGTTTTTTTTATATTTATGGTAAGTAATGTGGGGGGCGCATTAACACCTATTGGTGATCCGCCACTATTCCTGGGTTTTTTGAGAGGCGTGCCATTCTTCTGGACGCTGGAGCACAATATATTAGAGTGGGCAGTAACGCTTCTTATTATCGTAATCATATTCTTTGTAGTTGATAGCAGAAACAAGCCGGAGAATGGAGTGGAAGAGGAGCCGGTTACCTATACCAACAAAATCTCACTGGTAGGTACACGTAATTTTCTGTGGTTAGGTCTAGTCATTATTGCCGTATTTATAGATCCCAATAAATTTGATTTTGTGCCGGGGATAGAATATGATGGTGCTACCTTCTCATTTGTAAGGGAAATCATTATGTTCTCGGTAGCTTACCTGTCATTCCGATTTGCCAGCAAAGAGGCGCTTAAAGGAAATGATTTTAATTTTGAACCTATACGTGAAGTAGCTTTTATCTTCATCGGAATCTTTGGTACCATGATGCCTGCCCTTGAGTTGGTGGGTGATTTTGCCCGTTCAGAAGCAGGAGCTGCGCTGATTACGCATAATACTCTTTATTGGGGTACAGGTCTACTTTCCGGTTTTCTGGACAATGCACCTACATATCTTAACTTTCTGGCAGCAGCCATGGCTTCACAGGGGGCTAGCATAAGTGATGCCAGTGAGGTAGTGGCTTTTGCGCAGGGCGAATATCATGATAGCGTACTTAGGCTAACGGCAATCTCGGTGGCATCAGTATTTTTCGGTGCCATGACCTACATCGGTAATGGCCCCAACTTTATGGTAAAGTCCATTGCTGAACAGATCGGTATTAAAATGCCATCTTTCTTTGGATACATCATTCGCTTTTCCCTGCCTTTCTTACTGCCGGCTTTAATTCTGATTTGGCTGATATTCTTTGCTTTTATACCAGTTTAATCACATACTATTTACCTGCGTTACTTGTCCTTGATGAATGGTAAATACCTTTTTATCAGCTTTTATAGGTTCAAAGATCTGGTAAGTGCGCTCCGGACGGGCGTCCGTAACGAACAGTTGACCAAAAGACTGGGCGGCTACCATCTCGCTTAGTTTGCCAATGCGGAAGTCATCCAGTTTGTCAAAAACGTCATCCAGCAGGAGAATAGGTTTGGTCTTCACTTCTTCTTTAATAATATCAAACTGGCTTAATTTTAGAGAAATTACAAAAGATTTTTGCTGTCCCTGGGAGCCATATTTCTTCACCGGAAAGCCATTGATCTCAAAAAGAAAGTCATCTTTGTGAATCCCCTGAGTAGTACGCTGTGCAATCAGGTCTTTGCGGTAATTTTTGTAAAACTGTTTTTTGAAATTTGCATCCTCAAAATCTGACTGATAAGTGATCTTTACCTCTTCTTTCTGTCCCGAAAGGTTATTATAATGATTGATAAAGGTTGGAAAAAACTGGCTAATGAAGTTTTTTCGGTAATTGTGAATGTGCTCACCGGTATCTAATAACTGATCACTATAAGAGTCCAGTAAGTCGTTATCATAGTAGTTTTGTTCGGCAAACTGCTTGAGGAGGGAATTTCTCTGCTTTAGGGTGTGGTTATAACGAAGGAGATTGTCCAGGTAGTCACTATTAATTTGAGAAATAATTCCGTCATAAAACTTCCTCCGTATTTCGCTGCCCCCTTTAATGATATCAGTGTCATCAGGAGTAATGAGCACTACCGGAAACAGTCCTATGTGATCGCTAAGCTTTTCATAAGGAATTCTATTGTTTTTATACTGTTTTTTTTGACCGCTTTGTAAGCTGAACTGCACATTGTACTTTTCGTTCTGTTTATAAAATGAGCCCTTGATCATAAAAAAAGGCGCTTCATGTCGTACATTTTGTGCTTCAGTGCTACTGAATGCACTTTTAGTCAATGATAAATAATAGATAGCATCAAGCAGGTTGGTTTTCCCACTGCCATTTTCTCCTACCAAACAATTAATCTGTTCAGAGAAGCTCAGCGTAAGTTCCTCATAGTTCTTGAAGTTGAGCAAACTTATATTTTCAAGCCACATTAGTTCGTTGTTGAATGTTTTTGTATTATTTTGCGCAGGTAAAACAGTAACGCAAGCCGTGTGTTTACTTCCAAGAGAAACTCCATTATTTAATTATTAAAGTATTATGGCAGTAAGTAGTACAAAGGAAAAGTCAAAAACTAAGAAAACATCTTCTAAAGCCAAAAAAACTGAATTTTCTAAAGAAACCTATATGTGGTGGTACGAGATGATGTACCTGCTGAGAAGGTTTGAGGAGAAAGCCGGTCAGCAGTATGGCCGTCAGAAAATTAAAGGTTTCTGCCACTTATATATCGGACAGGAGGCTTGTATTGCAGGAGCAGTAACTGCTCTAAAAGAAGGTGACAAATATATCACTGCATATCGCGATCACGCTCACCCTATCGCCCTGGGTACTGATCCCAAATATATCATGGCGGAGCTTTTCGGCAAAATTACCGGGGTTTCCAAAGGAAAAGGGGGCTCAATGCATATGTTTGATAAAGAAAAACATTTTTATGGTGGCCATGGTATTGTGGGAGGTCAGATCCCCCTAGGTGCTGGTTTAGCTTTTGCTGAAAAGTATAAAGGCACAGATAATCTTTGTGCTACATTTATGGGTGATGGCGCTACTCGCCAGGGTTCTTTTCACGAAACGCTGAACATGGCCATGACTTATAAGCTACCAGTTATTTTCATTATAGAAAATAATGGTTATGCTATGGGTACTTCCGTAAAGCGTACCAGTAATGTAACCGAGCTCTACACTTTGGGGGAGTCTTATGATATACCTTCCTTCCCGGTGGATGCTATGAATGTTGAAAGCGTACACCATGCTGTGGCTGAGGCAGCTGAAAGGGCACGTAAGGGAGAAGGACCTACTTTATTAGAATTTAGAACCTATCGTTATAAGGGTCATTCAATCTCTGACCCTGCAAAATACCGTACTAAAGAAGAACTGGAAGAGTACAAGCAGCAGGATCCGATAGTTCAATGCATGAATTCTATACTCGAGCATAAGTTTGCAAGCGAAGATGAGCTGAAAAAGATAGAGGATAAAGTGAAAAAACAGGTAGAAGATTGTATTAAATATGCTGACGAATCTCCCTTCCCTGATCCAGAAGAAGCTCTAAAAGATGTATATGCTCAGGAAGATTATCCTTTTATATTAGATTAATTCTCTTTGAGAATAAAATTTAAAAGAGCTTTGCAAAGAAACGTAAAGCTCTTTTTTTATGTTTAAGAGAAATTAATGTAGATTTGCACCCTTAAATTATATAAGATGGCAAATAGAGTAAAAGGAAACAAGCAGAAGTCGGCTAAGGGTAGTGAGAAGCACGATAGCACTGAGCTACTGGAAAGTTCTGATGCGCTCAGGGAAACCCTGGTTGATAAAACCGGAACCTTTTTTAAAAACAAAAGAAACCAGAATGTAGCTTTGGGTATTGGTGCCGCTATTGCCCTGATTATTGCCGGAGTTTTTGGTTATACCTATTATTTGGATAGCCAAAATGAAGCAGCACAGGATGAAATGTTTCAGGCGGTATTCTATTTTGAAGCTGATAGCCTGAATCTTGCGCTGAATGGAGATGGTAACAACTACGGTCTTTTGGAGATAATAGATGAGTATGGTGGCACCGAAGCAGCAAACCTTGCTCATTATTACGCAGGCGTTGCTTATCTCCGTCAAGGGGAATTTAATGAGGCCATTGACCATCTTAGTAGTTTTGGTGCTTCTGATATGTTGGTGCAAGCCCGTGCTTATTCTTTGATCGGTGATGCTTATATGGAATTAGAGAATTATCAGGAGGCAGTAAGTTATTACAATCAGGCTGCTGACTATAAGCCTAATCGCTTTTTTACCCCTCAGTATCTAGTAAAGGCAGCTTTAGCGTATGAAGAAATGGGTAATTACCAGCAGGCTATTGAAAGTTATGATCGTATTATAGAGGAATTTCCTGAAGCAACGGAGTACCAGCAAGCCTTAAAACAACAAACCAGGCTTCAGGGCCTTGCTTCCGAGCAATAATAATCATTGTACCTTATACAGGTAAGTAGAGGATAAGGCTATGCGGTGTTAAGTTGCCGCTTTACGGCCTTATCCTTTTTTTATGAATCTTGATATGAATTAAGTATATGTCTACTGCACACAAAAATCTTAGTGAACACAATACGGAACAACTTCCTGATATTTCATCAAAGAAGTTTGCCATAGTAACTGCTGAGTGGAATGAAGAAATTACCGGAGCCATGTATCAGGGAGCTTTTGAGACACTTGTAAAACATGGTGCTGCTGAGTCTAATATCAGTAGTAAATGGGTGCCAGGTAGTTTTGAGCTTTGCTTAGGAGCGCAGTGGCTGGCAGAAGATACTAATGTAGATGCTGTTATTGCCATCGGCTGTGTGATACGGGGTGAAACACCTCATTTTGATTATATATGTCAGGCAGTGGCACAGGGAATAAAAGATATCAATCTCAAATATAATAAACCGGTTATTTTTGGTGTACTCACCACCGATAACTTAGCACAGGCTCAGGATAGAGCAGGAGGGAAGCACGGCAACAAAGGAGACGAGGCTGCCTACACTGCTATCAAAATGCTGGGATTCTGAACAAAACATTAAGCATTGTATTTTTTTACTTAAATATCCAATTTTACTATGAAAGTTCTCAAGTTTGGAGGTACCTCTTTAGGTAGTCCGGAGAGGATGCATGCCGTAGCAGATCTGATTAATAAAGAAAGTGGAAAGAAAATCGTAGTTCTTTCGGCAGTTTCCGGTACCACCAACACCCTGGTAAATATCGCCACAGCCTTATCGCAACAGAATAAGACAGAAGCAGATACGATCATTACTAACCTTTATGACACATACCAGGCTTACTGTAAGAACCTCTTACACAATACAGCTAGCCTAAAAAAAGGGCTTGAGATTGTAGAAGCCCATTTTACGGTGTTGCGCTCTATGGAGAGTAGTGAGTATAGCATGGATATCGAGAAAGAAATACTCGCCCAGGGAGAGTTACTCTCTACCAAACTTTTTGTTACCTATCTGGAGCAGGAAGGTATTACTGCAGGACTTCTTCCAGCTTTGGAGTATATGCGTATTGACGACGCTAATGAGCCAGATACCCCTTATATTAAAGAGCATCTGCAGCGTTTGGTTGATCAGTACCCCGAACAAGAACTATTTGTAACCCAGGGCTACATTTGCCTCAATAGTAGTAATCGTGTAGATAATCTTCAGCGGGGAGGGAGTGACTATACAGCTTCTTTGGTAGGAGAAGCAGTGAAAGCCGATGAAATACAAATTTGGACTGACATAGACGGGATGCATAATAACGATCCTCGGATTGTGAAACATACCTATCCTATCCCGAAGCTTTCGTTTGATGAAGCGGCAGAGTTGGCTTATTTCGGAGCAAAGATTTTGCATCCCTCTTCAATCCGTCCGGCACAGCATGCTAATATTCCGGTAAGACTACTAAATACGATGAAACCCGATGCAGCAGGTACACTTATCACTGCAGACATTGAACCTGAAAGAGGTTTTACTGCTGTGGCTGCCAAAGATGGTATCGCTGCTATTAAGGTGAAATCATCGCGTATGCTGCTTGCTTATGGCTTCTTAAGAAAGATTTTTGAAATATTTGAGAATTACAAAACACCCATTGACCTCATCACAACCTCTGAGGTAGCCGTTTCTCTAACGATTGACAACCATACGCACTTATCAGCGATAAAAGAAGAGTTAGAAGATTTTGGTGAGGTAGAGGTGCATACTAATCATACAATTATTTGTATAGTAGGAAATATGCCTTTTTCTAAAGTGGGTATGCTCAAGCAAGTATTGGATGCAATAGATGATATTCCTATCAGAATGGTCTCTTACGGTGGAAGTAAATTCAATATTTCACTTCTCATTGACAGTGAATACAAAACAGAAACACTTACAAGACTGAATGAAAAAATTTTTGGTCAGCAAAGATAGGGTAAGTATTTGACAAGTAGTCTTTTAGCCAAACGCTACATAGATGAAAATATGTTTTTTCCATACCTAGGTATAGTAAAGCTGCAGTATCTTTTTATCTTTAGCTTGTCGCAAAAAGAAAACAATATTCAATGTCATACCAAAGATGGAATAGAGTGCCCTCCGGTCGAAAAGCTGAAACTTCTACAGTAGGTGAGGCTATGCGCGAGCTGTTGGATACTTATAAACTAAAGGCTAAATACGAGCAAACGCAACTCATCAATTCCTGGGAGAGGCTTATGGGAGCCCCTATCGCAAGGCGTACAGATAAGATTTTCATCAATGATCGTAAGCTTTATGTAAAACTGAGTTCTGCGGCTCTTAAGCAGGAGCTTAATATGTCTAAATCTAAAATACTCTCTATTTTTCTACGAGAGTTTGGGGAAGTAATTGTAGAAGATGTAGTATTTCTATAGTCGCGAAGCACACTTATCACAAATAAAGATGCCTGGTTTTTCAATTAGGCTTTTTTGTTGATAAAAAGGGGCGGCTTGGGGGAAAAGGTGAGGCTTTTACGAAGGCGGTAAATATTGTGGCGTTTCTTAGCACAGCAATCAAATTCGATATGGTCCATAATTCGCCTGACGAGCATTAAACCTACTCCTCCTTTGCGCTTAGTACCAATAATGTCATTGAGATTAGGCTCCTTATAGTCGCAGATATTAAACCCTGCACCCTCATCTCTGATCTCAAATGTAATACCTGCACCTTCATCTACATTGATAATAAGCTCAATGCTCTCATCGGGATTACACTGATGAGAATGAATCATGAGATTAGCACAAACCTCATCCACTGCTAGTACCAGTTGATGTGCATCAACTTCTGAAAGATTGTAATGACCTAGAATATTGGTTACAAAATCTCTGATACTTTGCAGTTTATCCTTGCAACACGGTACTTTGAAACTATAATTCATTCGACAAAATCTTTCTTGGCGTCTTCTTCTTTATCAACAATAGTCAGTAACTGATGTAAACCCAGTATCTCAAAAACTTTATATACTTTTTCGTTCATATTAAAGAGAACAAGTTTTTTGTCTTTGGCTTCCAACTCCTGAATATATGACATAAAAACTCCCAGGCCTGCTGAAGAAATATAACGGAGATCTAAGCAATCTACTAAAATTTTTGGGCATTCAGCATTTACAGCCTTTTGCATAGCCTCATCCAAATGAATGGAGGAACTAGCATCCACTTCGCCATTTATCTTTATTAAACAATATTTTTCACCAAAATCAACACTTACATCTACCATAACTATTTAGTTATACGCTAGTTAGCGCGTAATGTTCTTTTACCCTACTTGAACTTAATAATTAGAGCTGTATAATCATCATCTAAGGCGTGACCTTCGCAGAATGCAAAAATATCATTCAGAAGGGCTTCCTGTATTATTTTTGGATCTTCAGCAGCATGTGCTCCTACAAAGCGCTGAAGCCTATCGTAACCAAACTGCTCATTAGCGGGGTTAGCCGCTTCAGTGATACCGTCGGTGTATAGCATTACGATATCTCCCGGTGAATAGTTTACCTTGGTTACTTCTATGTACTGGTTAAATTTTTCGTTGCGAATTATCCCTAGGCCCAGCCCCTGGTTTTCCAAATACTTGGCAGTTTGCTCTACTTTACTATAATAAAGCGTAGGGCAGTGACCTGCTCGTGCAAATTCAATAGTAGACTGTATTGTATCCACTACAAAAAAGGAGGCGGTAATAAATGAGGTCTTCTCCAGGCAACGGCTCAAGGCGCTGTTGGCATAGGCAAGGAACTGGTCAGGAGAAAGGTCCAATTGTGCAAGGCTATGAAAAACGCCCTTCATCTGTGCCATATTGAAAGCTGCAGAAGTACCCTTACCCGATACATCCCCAATAATAATGATAAACTTATGTTTACTGATCTGGTAAATATCATAATAATCTCCTCCTACTTGGTCAGCAGCTTCTGAAAAAGCAGCAATCTCAAAGAACTCATTGGAAACAGGCTCTTTGGGAAGAAGACTCTGGTGCACACGATTGGCAATTTCCAGTTCTTCTTTATAGCGTTCATTTTCAATCGTTTCATTAAGAAGCTGAAAATTCTCTACTGATATACAAGCCTGACTGGCAAAAGTACCAATAATACTTACCATCTCTTTATTAAACCCATCACTTACTTCTTTGAGCACGACAAGGGTGCCTATATTATTATTCTTAACTACAAGAGGAATCCAAAGTACAGACTTGTATTCCGGTAACTGGAGCAGGCGATGTTTTTTACGATGAGAGCGGTAATCCTTGCGTGATAGGCGGGGCTTGCCAAGGCCCTTTGTCCCATCCGATTGTAAGGCCTCATCTTTGAGTTGCTCCTTGAGTAATGGAACTTCTTCTTCCTCAATACCCCTGGCTAATAATACATGCTCTTCGTAATCGTCTATTTCTACCCAGGCTGCATCTGCAAAGACTGCTTTCACTGAGCTTTCCAACAGTATCTCAAAGATCTGGTCTACCTTGTAGCCTGCTTGGGTAGACTGACTCAGGCGCTGAAAGTTGATAACTTCTTCCAGCTTTTGCTCAAATACTGAGGAAGTAGGAAGGTTAAATAAGATAACCAGAAGAGAAAATATATTGTAAACAAAAGTAAAACCGAACAAAGCCAGTACAAATGCCACATTAAGCATGTCAACTGGCAGTAGAGGAAATTCCTCGTATAAGTTGTAATGATTTTCTCTGAATGAGTAAAGATTAATCAGAAAGAGCGCAAGAAAAATACTGACAGCCAGCATAATGATGATACTCTTCCATTTTTGCTTAAAGTCTAGATAGGCTACCCATTTTAGATTAATAGACAGCACCAGGCCCAATATCAGAAGTAAGGTGAGAATGATATTGTAGATAATATCAAACTCAGCTCTGGGAAAAAAACTGAGGAGTATGCTGGCCAAAAGCGCATACTCAAACATGAGCCACAACCTGATTAGCCGCTTTGACTTTTGGTACAATATGAGCTGTTTCCAAACCATAATGGTTGAGGTAAGGAATGCTGTAATTAGCCCTATATTAATGTGATAGAAAAAAGTTCTAAGGAAAATATTTTTTGCTAAACGGCTGTCACCCAACAAATTATAGAAAAGCACGATGGTGAGGGCAACTATTGTAGCCAGAAGGCCGGTAGCAAATACTCGCCAGAGAAGATCAATGAAGTTGATCCTTTCGGCTCTGCCGGTGATGTAACGATAATAGAAAAACAGGGCAATAAAAAACAGGTTGAGTAATACCAATCGTGTTTCAGCAGGGATGCCTGGCCTGATGTTATTTACATCGGCAAATAACAGTGATAGGTCAGTGACAACCAGCAGAATCCAACTGATGATACCCAGGAAGAGCGTAAACCGGATGACATTCTTGTGAAAGCGCATGTAGCATTAGTACCTTGGCAAAAAAGCATTTGCTGTACGGCTGCCGTACAGCAAATTGCCTGCTAGCACAAAGCTAATATAAAATCTGAAATGGAGAAGTTTCGTAATTTTAAATTACTTTAAACTTCAGGGGCTATAGTTGGGCGCTTCACGAGTGATAGTGATATCATGAGGGTGGCTTTCCCTAGAGCCTGCATTAGTGATCTTGACAAATCTGGCTTTTTGTAGGCTGGGGATATCTGCCGCACCGCAGTACCCCATGCCTGCTTGAATCCCTCCAATAAGCTGATAAATTACTTCATCTACCATACCTTTATAGGGAACCCGGCCAACTATACCTTCAGGTACCAGCTTCTTGATATCATCTTCGGCATCCTGGAAATAGCGATCTTTTGAACCTTCTTCCATAGCTTCTACCGAGCCCATACCACGATAAGACTTAAACTTTCTTCCCTCATAGAGGATCACTTCGCCGGGCGCTTCGTCAGTACCGGCCAGTAAGGAACCGATCATAATGCTGCTGGCACCCGCTGCAATTGCCTTTACGGCATCTCCTGAAAAGCGTATGCCACCATCGGCAATAACAGGTACACCACTTCCTTCTACTGCTTTAGCAGCTTCGTACACTGCGGAAAGCTGAGGGACACCTACCCCGGCAATGACACGGGTAGTGCATATACTGCCTGGTCCCACACCTACCTTTATGGCGTTAGCACCTGCCTTCACCAAAGCTTTAGCTGCCTCCGCGGTTGCAATATTACCTACTACCAACTCAACATCGGGATAAGCCTGTTTGACTTTACGGCAGGCATCCATTACTCCTTTGGAGTGTCCGTGAGCTGTATCAATACTTATAATATCAACCCCTGCATTTTTGAGCATTTCAACCCTTTGCAGTATGTCATGGGTAACGCCTACTGCGGCTCCTACTCTTAAGCGGCCGTATTCGTCTTTACAGGCATGAGGGCGGTCTTTGTTTTTCAGGATATCTTTATAAGTGATCAGACCACTGAGTTTACCCTCTTTGTCAATAATAGGAAGCTTCTCTATCTTATATTCCTGAAGGATATCTTCAGCTTTCTCTAGTCCTACCCCTAGTTCGGCAGTGATCAGGTTTTCTTTGGTCATGATCTCCCGTACAGGCTGGTTCATGTCTTTTAAGAAGCGAAGGTCACGATTGGTTACAATACCCAGCAAGCGGCGGTCTTTGTCCACCACAGGTATACCTCCAATCTTGTTCTCCCGCATGATCGCCTTGGCATCAAATACAGTAGCATTGATATCCAATGTGATAGGATCCAGGATCATACCACTCTGAGAGCGCTTCACCTTTCTTACCTGGTGGGCTTGCGCTTCAATGGACATGTTTTTATGGATAAAACCCAGACCTCCAGATAAAGCAATTGAAATTGCCAATTCAGACTCAGTTACCGTATCCATAGCTGCAGAGACCAGGGGAATATTCAGCCTTATGTTTTGGGTAAGTTGGGTTGAAGTGTCAGTGTTTCTGGGAAGAACCTCTGAATAATTAGGTACAAGCAGCACATCATCGTAAGTGAGTGCTTCGTACAGAAACTTAGATGGGTCAGTCATCATAGGCAAATAAGAATATTTATTTGCCGGTCAAAGTTACTTACATTCCACGATAAATTAAAATATAAATCATAAAGCAAAGTAATTTATTTTTATTCATCCTTCACGCAGCACTGTTAAGTGCTCTGAGTTGTGATTTTAGCCAGTGCTTTGTACTTTAAAAGCCATTTCTATTTGGGCTGCTGCGGTGGCACATAACTGACTAACTTTTTGAGTATTTTGATTACAGGTATACCTTCTATTGATAAATCTATAGTTCGGCACTCCTCCAGAATAGATCTGAGTCTGAGTGCGCTTCAAAACAACGTCTCCTTTGTTCGTGACAAGATTGGTCCTGATCCTATCATTTCGGCTGTAGTTAAATCCAATGCTTATGGGCATGGCACAAAGTATTTTGTGTCAATGTTGATCAAATGTGGTATCAAACATTTTTCAGTGGCCTCCAGCTATGAAGCGCAAGAGGTACTAAAGTCATGCTTGCCGGATTGTGAAATTATGATCATGGGTATACTTTACTCCCGTGATCTTGAATGGGTGATATACAATAATATACAATACTATGTATTTGATCTGGAACGCATTCATCAGTCCGTGGAGGCAGCCAAAAGGGTAGGCAAGAAGGCAGTTATCCATCTGGAGATAGAAACCGGGGGAAACAGAACAGGACTTCCCATAGAACAAATGCAAGAAGCTCTTGATTTGATAGAGGCTAATGCTGAGCATATTGATTTTCGTGGGCTTTGTACCCACCTGGCAGGAGCTGAAACGTTGGCAAACCACTTCAGAATCCGCCGTCAGATGATCAGGTACAATGAGGCCTATGAGATGGCTCAGCAGAGAAATGTGCTTCCTCAGCTACGCCATATAGCTTCTTCTGCGGCAGGCCTTACCATTCCGGAGGCCAGGATGGATATGGTAAGGGTAGGGATAGCATTGTATGGACTATGGCCTAGTCCTGACGTATACAATATGCATCTGGTAGAGATTAATCAGGTCAGTGATAACCCGCTCCACAGAGTAATCTCCTGGAAAACCGATATTATGCACCTGAAAGATGTAAACGAAGGAGAGTTTGTAGGGTATGGTACCAGCTACCAGGCTCTACGCGATATGAAAGTAGCCGTTATACCGCTTGGCTATGCTAATGGTTACTCGCGTTCTCTTTCTAATAAAGGTTTTGTGCTAATCCACGGAAAGCGAGCTAATATTTGCGGCTTGATTAATATGAATTTATTTATGGTAGACGTAACGCATATAGAAGGCACAGCAGTTGGCGATGAAGTAGTACTTATTGGCAATCAGGATAACACCAGCATTACGATTAGTTCTTTCTCCGACTTTGCCAACCAACTGAACAATGAACTGATGAGCCGTTTACCAGCAGATATACCCCGGCAGATAGTTGAATAGTTCATCATAACAATTTATCTGACCTTGGGGTTATATTTATTAGTTCATATATTTTTTTAGCTATCACCAATTATTTTTATGAGTGTAAAGAGTCGGATTAAGAAAAAACTCCAGGAAAGAGAAGAGCAACGCAAGCAGAGTATTTGGGTATTTGTATTTAGCGGAGCTATCGTTCTGGCTCTTGTTCTTTCTTATTTTCTGATCCCTAGTGTTCAGGATTTTATGAGCACCGCCTATGAAGTACTTACCAGCGATGATCAGCAGCGTATCAAGGAGTGGGTAAATGGGTTTGGGTTCTGGGGGCCATTGATCATCGTAGCTGCCATGATCGTTCAGATGTTTCTGATTGTTATTCCTTCTCCCTTATTAATGATAGTTTCTACGCTGGCGTATGGGCCATGGTGGGGCTCGGTAATTTCCTATGTGGCAGTAGCTGTGGCAGCAACGATAGCTTACTTCATTGGCTATCACGCGAGTAATGCATTTGTAGACAAGATTATTGGTCAGAAGTCTGCTGACAAGGTCAATGGATACATCCAAAAATATGGGGTATGGGCAGTAGTATTATTTAGAGTTTCCCCTTTCTTGTCCAATGATGCTATTAGTTTTGTGGCTGGTCTGGGAGAAATGCGCTATGGAAAATTTATGTTAGCTACTTCTGCTGGTATTATTCCTCTCATCACCATGATAGCGATTTTGGGAAAAAATACCGACAGACTTCAAACCGGTATGCTTTGGATTTCGGGAGCTACCGTAGTAGGTTTTGCCATCTATTTCTTCATTAAAAGGTATAAAAATAAAAAACAGGAGCAGCCAGCCGGTTAAGCATAATTTATGTTGCCCTTTGTGTGAGGGAGAGCAGTTGCAACCTTTAGCTACCCAAGATGGAGAGCACTATTATGTTTGTAAGCAGTGTTGGCTAATATTTTTAGACAGAAGAATGCTTCCCACTGCCGAAGCAGAAAAACAGCGCTATCAGTTTCATCATAATAGTATAGAAGATAAAGGTTATCTCAGCTTTCTGGAGAAGTCTATTCAACCAATGTTACCCTACCTCAAGGAAGAAATGCATGGTTTAGACTATGGCTGTGGTCCTGAACCGGTACTCGCGCAACTATTGCATCAAAAATACCGCTTAGATTGTGAAAGTTATGATCCTTACTTTTTTCCGAATAAGCCCGCAAAAAAGTATGATTTTATCTTTTCTACCGAAACCTTTGAACACTTCTTTCAGCCAGGAGAAGAAATATGGAATCTACACAGCTTATTACATTCTAATAGTTTTCTCTGTGTAATGACCAATCTATACCATTCATTATCAGGTTTTGAGCAGTGGTGGTACCGCAGAGATATTACGCATGTTTGCTTTTATCACGCAGAAACATTTCATTATATCGCAGATCACTTTGGTTTTAACCTGCTTTATCAGGACCAGGAGCAAGTGATGATTCTCCAAAAGACTTGAAGGTTTGATGTGGGTTGACTCAGTGAAATTTGTAACTTTGCGTTGTAAATCATAACTGCGGGGCGCTTAAGCTAAATTTACCATTATGGACAAACTTTTTCGGGGTACGTATACAGCTATCATTACACCATTTACTGAGCAAAATGAAATTGACTGGCCTGCTTTTGAAAAGCTGGTGGAAAAACAGATAGCATCAGGGGTAGAAGGGATTGTTTTTGTAGGCACAACGGGTGAGAGTCCTACACTTTCACATGAAGAGCACAAAGATATTTTACGCTGGTCGGTTAAGACGATCAAAGGCAGATGTCAGGTAATCCATGGTACCGGCTCCAATAATACTCGTGAAAGTATTGAGCTGGCAATGGTAGCTGCCGATGCCGGCGCGGATGGCCATTTGGTGATCAACCCTTATTACAATAAACCTACTCCGGAAGGGCTATATCGTCACTTCACAGCCATTGCCGATGCGGTAGATTTGCCTATTATCATCTATAATATTAAGGGGAGAACTGCTATTAATCTGGAAACGGATAACTTACTGAGGTTGGCAGAGCATAAGAATATTGTCGGGGTAAAAGAAGCCAGTGGAGATATTCATCAGATGATGGATGTAATGCGCCGTACGGCAGATGATTTCTGTGTCCTGGTGGGAGACGATGCCCTTACACTACCTTTTATGGCTTGTGGAGGCGATGGCTTAATCTCTGTCGTATCCAACTGTCTTCCGCAGACAACTTCTGAACTTGTACGTGACTGTCTGGCCGGAGAATGGGATAAAGCACGTAGCGCATATTATCGCATGCTGGATATCATGAATCTGAGCATGAAGGAGACCAACCCTATCCCTGTCAAAGCGATCATGCATCAGTTAGGTTATTGCACACCCAAAATCAGGCTTCCTCTATGTGAGCCTGCCGAGGCTACCATGAAAGAGATAGAGAAGTACATCAAACTGATTAAAGAACTGGGATAAGCCAAAGTACAATTACAAGCCTCGCTAACATTATTGGTTTTTCTTTTTCCAACCTTCTCCTGGCACATAAGTGTCTATCTCTGTGAATGATAATTGCGCATTCAGGCTTAAGGTTTTAATATTAAGTGTGAAAGCCGACAAACAAAGTTTGTCGGTTTTTTATTGTAGCAGTTTATCCAATAGTTGAAAAGTGAAATTTATTCATTGGTCGACAATTTATGTATCTTGCGTACTTATGAGAAAGTCCACCCTAAGTAATCTGATTTTTTTAGCCTTGCTACTGGCTGTTGCTTGTCGTAGCTCTAAGGTTCAGACTGCCCGCGAAGATTTTGATGAGTTTTATGAAAAATTCCTGACCGACAGCAGCTTCCAGATGGAGCGCATCCAGTTCCCCTTACCAGGGATAAAAACGACGGGAGAAGAAGAGGACTCTGACTCTACTTATCATTGGACCAGAGATGAGTGGGTAATGCTCAAGAAGCCAAATCTGGAAGGCACAGAATTTGAAAGAAAGTTGCAGGTTAGCGATACACTGGCTACTGATGAAATATTTACAGAAAACGCTGGCTTTTACTTTAAAATGGTATACGAGCCAGTCAAAAGAAAGTGGCATCTGGTATATATGGTTGATAGCGGCTTGTAAAACAGGCAGTATAACACCTCAGTTAGTTTAACCGTTATATATTTACCTTTTCAAACGTACGGACAATGACTGATAAAATCACACTCTCTCCTGAAGTAATGGAGAAACTGGAAAAACTTTCGGATAAGTTTGCCAAGCAAGGTCAAAGCCTATCTGATTATCTTGAAGGACTAGTACATGCCGATTACCTTTCTTACTGGGAATACATTGAGCTTGAAACATTGCTTAGTCTCCAGAAGCCCCGTACGGATCAAAAGGATGAAATGATCTTTGTTACCTATCATCAAATTACTGAGCTGTACTTCAAGCTGATTTTGTGGGAGTTGGAGCAAATCAATGCTGGTGAAGTTACTGATGCCTCAGTCTTTTATGACAAAGTGCAGCGCATAAACCGCTATTTCAGGCAACTCTCTGACTCTTTTTCTATCATGACTGAGGGCTTAGACAGACAGCAGTTTGCTAAGTTCAGAATGACACTCATGCCCTCCAGTGGCTTTCAATCTGTACAATATCGCCTTATAGAGATTCTTTCTACTGACCTGATCAACCTGATACATGCTGATTATGTACTTTGGCTCTCTCCTGACGATCCTGTAGATGCCTATATGGATAACCTGTACTGGAAGGCAGGTGCCCGGGATATTCAGAGCGGTACCAAGACACTGACCTTACGACAGTTTGAAGATAAATACGATAAGATGATGTTGCGCAAAGCGAAGGAATACAAGCAAAAAAATCTTCGCAAACGCATGCAGCGCTTTATCAAAGAAGGTGATGCAGACATTATCACTGCCTTACGAGAGTTTGACCAATGGGCGAATGTACATTGGCCGTTAGCACACTTCAGAGCTGCGGTGCGTCACCTTGTCAGTAATAATCAGGTAAAAGGTGCAACAGGCGGTACCAACTGGCGTAAGTATTTACCTCCTCGTTTTCAACGAGTGGTCTTCTTTCCTGAATTATGGTCTGAAGAAGAAAAAGAAAACTGGGGTAAATCCTGGGTTATGAAACAACTTGGCGACAAATTTGAAGAATAAACTTATCTCTTAGCATATACTATTTTACTCCTCCTCCCAAGCTGAACTTCTTCAGCTAAGTAGTTATGTGGTAAAATAATTTATTGAAAAAAAGGCATCCTCTCTTCTGAAGAATTTTTACTTCCTGATACAAAAGTGTATTTTTCTAGCTGAATATTTCTTTTCAGAAGCAGGCCTTTGGCTTTTACTTCCTACTAAAAACATTTAACAACTTATGAGACGTAGAATTTTCATTAAGCAGTCTGTTGCTATTTCGGCTGGTTTAGGAGTCGCTGGATTTGCTTGCAATAGCACTTCCAATACGACTACTGAGGGTGAAGAAACAGCCGGAACTACTACAGCCGCAGCTTCGGGTGAGCCTCTTTTTAAAATTTCTTTAGCGGAGTGGTCTTTAAACAGTTATTTATTCAACCCGGAGATCCGCAGCATGCCTTTCAATGTAATTGCTGAAAAATTTCAAAATGATTACAATGCTATTGTGTCAGGCAGCAAAATCAGCAATCTTGAGTTTCCTGCTAAAGCCCGTGAGTTAGGTATTGATGGGGTGGAATTCGTAAACCAGTTTTTCTACGATAAAGCTAAAAATAATGAATACCTGAGTGAGCTTAAAAATCGCTGCGATAGTGAGGGGGTAGAAGCATTACTGATCATGTGTGATCTGGAGGGTGAACTGGGTAATCCTGATGCCGCAGAGCGGGCAAAAGCTGTAGAAAATCATTACAAGTGGGTAGATGCTGCCAAATTTCTGGGCTGTCATTCTATCCGTGTAAATGCTTCCAGCCAGGGGAGCTTTGAAGAACAACAAAAATTAGCAGCCGACGGGCTAGGATCATTGGCTGAATATGCTGAGAAAGCGGGTATCAACGTACTGGTAGAAAACCACGGAGGCTTTTCCAGCAATGGGGAGTGGCTTGCTGGTGTGATGAAGATGGTAGGCAACTCTAATTTAGGTACTTTGCCTGACTTTGGTAACTTCTGTATCAAAAGAGAAGGTTATTCACCTGAAAATCCTACTCCTGAGTGTCTGGACGAATATGACAGATACAAAGGAGTTATCGAACTTATGCCTTTTGCTAAAGGTGTAAGCGCTAAGACGCATGAGTTCAATTCTGAAGGGGAAGAGATTCATACCGACTATGAAAAAATGATGCGCATTGTACTGGATGCTGGCTACCGTGGTTATGTTGGAATAGAGTATGAAGGAAACGACCTGGAAGCTGTAGAAGGTATCAAAGCTACCAAGAGTTTGCTGGAAAAAGTAAGAGATAAACTTTCTGCTGAATATGCCTAAAAAATGAGCCCCTGCCTTGGCAAAGACAGGGGCTTTAATTGAAACTGATTTTCTTAGCTTACTTTCACCCTTGCGGGTTCAAACATTTTTAACTGCTCCTCATAAAGGTTGTATACCAAACGATCGTCAGGGTAAACAATATCATTAAAGGTGAGTGCCTGATCTTTAGGAATATCTCTTTTAAGTATAACATCATCTGCTAAGCCAATAGGCAAAAGATTTTCTTCTCTAGCAGTATCATAGTTTTCGCAAACTCCATAAGTAAGATAGCCTCCGTATCCGTCTAATGTTTCGCCGGCTTTCAGGTCACGTTTGGCAATGGCTGCTACCTCCACCACAGGTCCACTCTGAGGATACATTACAGGATCATTAAAATGGAATGCTCTGGCAATGGAACTGGGAATTTCAAAAAAGCAAAGATGGTAAGGAGTATAAAAACTATAGAGAGGTCCTGGCCCCATTTTCAAGTACTTTAAATAATCTTTTACCATAGGATCATCCGTAACTCCATACACATAGACACCCGGACCAGGTTTAGCGCCTACAACAAAGTCAACGATGCCACCCAATTCTTTTAACTCGTCAACATCGTGTATATCAGTTAGTTCGTCAATATGCTTTTTTGATCTGTAAGCACTCATGCCCCGTTTTGCTACCCCCATCCCGGTAGCATTGGCTACTGAAGCTTGCTCAAAGGATAATTTAGTACCATCAGTAAAATTAGTGATCATGCGAGTACCTTGATTCACATTGCTGGCAAACTCCTCCATGTCAGTAGGGTTTTTATGCTCATCAAGGAAGCCTTTGATGTTGCCGCAAACTAAGGGCGTCAGCCCTAACCCTTTTACATAACGATAGAGATTCATAATCACCCCTGGCTGGTCACCATCAGTCTGGCTAAGCATGACATCAGCCTGATCTGCATAATGCTTAAGAATAGGACCAATCGTTGCATCCAACTCGGGGTTAAGCATTAAAACAGGCTTATTATGTTTGATAGCAGTGAGCACCACTGAAGCTCCATATTCTATAGCACCGGTGGCTTCAACAATGATATCAACTTCTTCTGATTTGCATAAAATTTCTGGGTCATCGCAGATGCTGTATTTATTGGCGAGGATATTATCATCTATCTGTTGATGATTATTACAAACCTCAGCATCCAGTACTCCGGCTTTTTGGAAACATTTGGTAGCTCTTTCAAGTGTGCGGTTGCAGATCACCACGGCTTTCATACCAGGGGTGTATTTTTCAATTTGGTTAATAAGTCCGACCGACATGAAGCCTGCACCTATAACGCCTACCTTTATAGGGTTATCTGTTTCTTCTCGGAAGCGTAAGGCATTATCAATAATAATCATTCTTTGATAAATTATAGTGAGTATAAGACAAAACTACATCAGAATATGCAAAAAACCATAAATTATTTGATTTTGTATGGAATAGTTATAATCAATGTTAGAAAAATAAAGCTATATGATGATCAGGATTCTATTGAGGATTAAAGTAAAACATAAGCTATCATGGCCAAAGATCATTTCATATAGGTGAAAATCACAATGACAAAAAGAGACTGGTGTACTACTATACTTTTAGTTTAAATAAAAATTACAGATTTGTAATGGATAGAAAGCTAGATAACTAGGCTGTTTTAGGGTTTGTTTATTAAAGTAAGCAAAAAGTTTCGCAATACCTTATATTTAGTTATAGATAAATTATAAATGCTCTTCCAAATAAAAGCTTTAATCCTAGATAACAGTAAATTATTTGATTTTTAAATGTTTTTATAAAAGAAAAGTTTGTAACAACTTATATGTCTTTTACTAAGTCATTGACTCCTCTACGGTAGTTTATTCAAGAATAGAAAATCACTTAAGCAAAGTTGGAGAGAGGAAGGCTAAGAAACTTTCATTTTTCTGTTAGATTTGCTGAGATAAATTGGTCAGATTTTGTTACTTAAAAGAAATACGGCCACGCTCCATTATTGAATAAAAAGAGAAACTACACAGTTTATGTACCTGATCTTTGATACTGAGACTACCGGACTACCCCGTGATTATAATGCCCCCATTACTGACCTGGATAACTGGCCTCGGATTGTACAGCTTTCCTGGCAGCTTCATGCCGCTGATGGTAAGCTGCTTAACCAGCAGGATTATATTGTGAAACCGGAGGGTTTTACTATTCCTTTCAATTCTGAAAAAGTACACGGTATTTCTACTGAGCGTGCACTGAAAGAAGGCCATCCGTTGGAAAAAGTATTGGAGATCTTCAACAAAGATCTGGAGCGTACCAAAGTGGTCATCGGACATAACGTAGATTTTGATATCAATATCACCGGAGCAGAGCTGGTCAGGACAAATTTGCCTACTGCTCTGATGGATATTCAGAAACTGGATACCAAAGATGAGTCTACCAACTTCTGTAAAATTCCCGGTGGTAGAGGGGGTAGATACAAATGGCCAACGCTTTCCGAACTGCATCAGAAACTGTTTGGAGTAGGCTTTGACGAAGCCCACAACTCTGCCTTTGATGTAGATGCTACTGCTCGCTGCTATTTTGGTCTGCTAAAAGAAAGAGTGGTTAAGCCCTACAACGACGAGGTGCCGCTGGAACAAATCACTTATGAAGCGCCTGATCTGGAAGCGGCCAGCCGCGCTGAAAAAGAACAGAAAGAGTCAGAGTCTCCAACCATTCCGGTCAGTACCGAGCCCGTCAAAGAAATTAAGACTGCTCCTTTCAGTCATTTGCATGTCCACTCTCAGTACTCTATTCTACAAAGTACAGCCAGCATTAGAAATATAGTTGCCGCAGCCAAAGAACAGGAGATGCCTGCTGTAGCAATTACCGACCTGGGTAGTCTTTTTGGAGCCTTTAAAGCGGTAGCGGAAGGAAAAAGACAAGGTGTCAAAGTGATCATCGGCTGCGATGTCTACGTGGTAGAAGATCGTCACCAGAAGAAGTTTACCAAAGACATGAAAGACCAGCGGAGTCTGCAACTGCTGCTGGCCAAAAATCAGGAAGGCTATCAAAACCTCTCCAAGCTTTGTTCCCTGGGTTATATAGAAGGCTACTATGGCGGCTTTCCCCGGGTAGACAAGGAATTAATCCAGAAGTATAAGCACGGACTTATTGCTACCACTGGCAGTATCTCCGGCGAGGTGCCTGACCTGATTCTGAATGTGGGTGAACATCAGGCAGAAGAAGCTTTTGTTTGGTGGAAGGATACCTTTGGGGAAGATTTTTACGTAGAGCTTCAGCGCCACGGATTGGAAGAAGAGAATCGTGTTAATGAAATACTGCTTCGCTTTGCCGAAAAGTATAAGGTCAAAGCCATTGCTACCAACGATGTGTACTATACCAAGCGTGCAGATGCCGATGCCCACGACACTTTACTTTGTGTGAAGAATGGTGATGTGATGTCTATGCCTAAGGGGCGAGGAAGAGGATTTCGCTTTGGAATGCCCAATGATGAGTTTTATTTCAAGACAGAAGAGGAAATGAAGCGCCTCTTCCAGGATTTGCCGGAAGCCATCACCAATACCTATGAGATTGTAGAGAAAACAGAAGAGCTCAAACTGGAGCGCGATATTCTTCTGCCTCGCTTTGAAATACCCGATGAATTTGAGGATCAGGATGACTACCTCCGTCATCTGGCCTACGAAGGCGCAAAAAGTCATTATGATGAAGTTACACCGGAGATCAGAGAACGGATTGATCATGAGTTGAAGATCATCAAAGACATGGGCTTCCCCGGCTACTTCCTGATTGTACAGGACTTTATCAATGCTGCTCGCAAGATGGGTGTAAAAGTAGGCCCTGGTCGTGGTTCTGCTGCCGGTTCGGTAGTCGCCTATTGTACAGGAATCACCAATATTGACCCGATCAAGTACGATCTGCTGTTTGAGCGTTTTCTCAATCCTGAGCGTATTTCTATGCCTGATATTGACATTGACTTTGACGATGACGGGCGGCAGGATGTGATAGAGTACGTAATCAAAAAATATGGAAGAAACCAGGTAGCACAGATTGTTACTTTTGGCACCATGGCACCTAAAATGTCTATTCGCGATGTGGCCCGGGTAAGCGAACTGCCATTGCCGGAAGCCAACCGCATTGCCAAGCTGGTACCTGAAAAACCAGGTACTACCTTTGAACAAGCGCTGGCAGAAGTACCTGAGCTACAGGAAATCAAACGTGGCCGGGGTAAGCAGTCTGAAGTAGTGAACCTGGCGCAAACGCTGGTGGGTTCGGTAAGAGGTACTGGTATCCATGCCGCCGGGGTAATCATCGCACCGGATGATTTACTGGAATATATTCCTGTCAAGACGGATAAAGATTCTGACCTTTTCATTACCCAGTTTGATGGTTCGGTAGTAGAATCTGCCGGTATGCTGAAGATGGACTTTCTGGGGCTGAAAACGCTTACCATCATTAAAACAGCCCTTGAAAATATCAAGCAGAATCATGGGGTTGAAATAGACATTGAAGCAATTCCCCTGGACGATGAAGAAACGTATAAGCTCTATCAGCGAGGCGATACGGTAGGTACTTTCCAGTTTGAGTCGGAAGGTATGCGACAGTGGCTGCAAAAGCTCAAGCCCACCAATATAGAAGACCTGATTGCTATGAACGCACTCTACCGTCCGGGGCCGATGCAGTTCATTCCTAACTTCATTGACCGAAAGCATGGCAGAGAAGAAGTGGAGTATCCGCACCCCTTGCTGGAAGGTATTCTCAAAAACACCTACGGCATCATGGTGTACCAGGAGCAGATCATGCAGACTGCTCAGATTCTAGGCGGTTACTCTCTCGGAGGTGCGGATTTGCTGCGCCGGGCCATGGGTAAGAAGAAGATAGAAGAGATGAATAAGCAGCGGGAGATCTTCGTGAAAGGCGCCAAAGAAAAACATGGTATTGAAAAAGCCAAAGCGGAAGAAGTCTTTTCTATCATGGAAAAGTTTGCTCAGTATGGTTTCAACCGTTCTCACTCCGCTGCTTATTCGGTAGTAGCTTACCAAACTGGCTATCTGAAGGCAAATTATCCGGCAGAGTACATGGCTGCTGTACTTACGCATAACATGAACAACTCCGATAAGGTAACTGCCTTTCTGGATGAATGTAAGCGGCAGAGCATCAATGTACTGGGACCCGATGTCAATGAAAGTAGATATTTCTTTGGAGTAAATAAAGAAGGGCAGATTCGCTTTGGACTAGGAGCTGTAAAAGGAGCGGGTGAAAACGCAGTAAGTGCCATCATTGAAGAAAGAGATGGAGAAGGGTTGTATAAAGATATTTTTGAATTTACCAAGCGGATTAACCTGCGGCAGGTCAACAAGAAGACACTGGAGGTATTGGCCATGGCCGGTGCCTTTGATTGTTTTGATGGCCTGCACCGTAGGCAGTATCTGTATTCGGAAGAAGGAGATACCAGCCTGATAGAAAAAGCATGTAAATATGCCGTTACACTGCAGCAGGAAGAAGAATCTGCTCAACAATCTTTGTTTGGGGGTAGTAATGGAGTAGATGTTCCTTTACCCAAGGTGACAGAATGTGAGCCTTACAGTGAGATAGAAAAGCTGAAGATAGAAAAAGAGGTAATAGGTTTTTATATCTCAGGCCACCCTTTGGATCAATTTAAGTTGGAGATAAAAAATTTCTGTACCTGCACAGTTGATCAGGTAGCTAACTACAAGAATCAGGATATTTCTGTGGCCGGAATCGTAACTTCTTTCCAGGAACGACAGACCCGGACCGGTAAGCCTTTTGGCCTCGTGACGATTGAGGATTATCAGACCTCACTAAACCTGGCATTTTTTGGGGAAGATTTTTTGAGCAATCGGCACCGCTTATCTGTAGGGGAGTTTGTATATGTTAGGGGCCGGGTAGAGGAACGGTACAATCAGCCGGATGTCTGGGAACTTCGCCCTCAGTCCGTGCAGCTATTAAGTGAAATCCGTGAGAAGATGACAAAGGGTATTCAGCTTAACATACCGGTAGAAATTCTTGATGAAAAGCTAGTGACTGAGTTAGAAAAACTCCTTTTAGATTATCAGGGAAGTTGTGCGCTGAAAGTTTACTTAAAAGACGGTATGGAGAGCATTACGGTAGATACTATGTCCAGGAAATTTAAGATCAATCCGGTGAATAGTTTTTTTGAAAAGGTAGAAAAACTTAAGGATATTACTTACAAACTGGAAGCCAATTAGGGGAGTATTAAGAGTATAATAAAGCAATAATGTAGACTACATCACAGCTTTATTATACTTACTGAAATAGGAGTGAAAAGTATCTCTACCTGAGTAATAAATATTAATATCCTGCAAGAAGCTTGTTTTTGATCTTCAACATGAAGGTATAAGCGTTGCATAAAAAAGCATGTCTTCATAATTCTGGCCTATAATTTTACTGGCTTAACCCTAAAGCTAGACCGAGTGTGGGTTGTACATTTCGTATAGAAAACCTGAATTTATTACTTGGATAAGTTCCTGTGCACATTTTTAAATTCACACAAATTTTTACACTCTGATGGATCTTAAAGAAGGTGAATTATTGAACTTTTCTTATTTATAGGCTTGTATAGTTTAATTTTTCCTGGATTTATTCAATAATTGTTGGCTGTTGATAGTTGTGATACAAATTGTTTAGGCAGGGTTTGTCTATATCTTCTCGCATTGCAAAACATTTACTTACAATCTCCTCAATTTGCATTTTACTAAGCTTAGAAATACTATTTGTATTATTGAGCCTTGATTAATTCTAATTAAGCTTAGTAATCAGCGTGATTTATGAATAAAGCCTTACGCAACACCCAAAATTTATTGAGAAGTGTATTATTGATTTTGGTGGCAAACTTATTTTTAACCTCCCTTCTTTATGCCCAGGTTGGTCCTGCTGGCGTAGGTAATTCAGATGGTAGCAGTGGAGAGCCAGAGAACCTTATCTGGTTAGATGCTAGTGATCTAACTTCATTTTCTGATGGAGATACCTGGCTAGACAAATCCGGGAACAACTATGACGCTTTATACACCGGCACAATAGGCACGAGCCCAACTTGGAACAGCAGTCTCATAGGAGGTAAGCCTGCGCTCCAATTTGATGGAAGTAATGACTACTTAAGAATTTTGGATGACAATGGAGGAGACAACCGACTTGACGGCAAAAGCACTTTATCTATCCTGGCAGTATTTAATTCTGGAACTGTAGTGCCAAGAGCAATAATATCCAAAAGAGCCGGATCAGGAGGATCAGAACGTTCATGGACGCTTTTTGTAAATGGAGGAGGATTCAACTTAAATGGTTATGCAGGCTCAGCTAGTGCCAGTGGTGGAAATGTAAGTGAAGGAAGTGTTGGTTCAGTAATTGGATCGTATGTAGCTGATGGCAATTTAAAATTGTTTGTAAATGGTAATAATGTAGCTACCTCCGGCAGTGCTTCAATCAATGATTTAGATGACAATGTAACGATTGGGTTATTTGATGACGGAGATAATAGGTATTTTGATGGTGACATTGCAGAAATATTAGTTTACAGTGAACCACTAAATAATCCTCAACGTACGATAGTAGAAAACTACCTTGGTCAAAAATATAGTATAACTATTTCCAACGATTATTTTGGGAATGGCACTGGCTACGATGGTGCATATGACCAAGACATACGAGGAGTAGGCTCTGACGGGACAGACAAGCGAACCAACTCTTTGTCAAGTGGAGGCCTTACGATTCGCGAAAATTCTTCTTCCCTTGATGCTGATGAATATGTGATGTTGGCACACAGTGGTACAGCGCATAGTATCACTACTAACAATAGAGCAGATGTAACCAACATTACCAATCGCTGGAGTAGAGACTGGTATGTGGAAAAAAATAATGGGGGTGGCTTAGCAGGTGTAGATGGTGGGGATGTGAGTGTACAAATGGTTTTTGATTTTGCAGAGGCAGGTCTTACTTATTCGGGCACCCTTTCCGAATATGTATTGCTGTATCGCCCTGCATCTGGCGACGACTTTGACAGAGTATATGCTGATAGTTATACCTTGGAAGGCGGAGATAAAATAGTAGTTTCAGTGCCCTCTTCACGTCTTAATACAGGCTATTACACCTTGGGAACAGGTGCTCCTTTGCTGGCCAAAACCTGGTATGTATTTCAGAATGGTAACTGGAATGATCCCAATACCTGGACTACCGATGCTTCTACCGCCCCTTTATTTAAAAATCCAGCTAATCAAACACCTTCAACTTCGGATGAGGTAATTATCAGATCAGGGCGCACTGTAACTGTTCAGGCTAGTACCAATAATTTAATTGTAAACTCTATCAAAGTAGATGGTAATCTGGATCTTACTACCTCTAGTGGGCATGACTTTAAAACAATCAATGGTAAAGGCGAAATCAGAATAGCCGGTAATGGTGGCATTCTGGTGGATAACTTTCCTGCAGGAGAGGTGACAGGTAATATAGGGTTTGCAGATGTCGATAATGGAGGTACAGTAGTGATAAAAGCAGCAGCAGATATCACTTTGGATCAAGTGCGGACCTTTAAAAATATGCGGATAAGTCTGGTGAATAATACGTCCAAAGCGATACTGGGGGCGAATATCTCATTGAATGGCGACTTAGAAGTACGAAATGGCAATTTACAGTTTGGGGATGGTACCGCTAATGCCAGAACATTCGTTGTCAATGGTGATGTATTGGTAACGGATAATGGTACTGACAGAATAGGGAGTATTTCCACTTCTACCGCTAATGCGCGCCATACCTTTGAAATCAAAGGAGATTTTACCAATAATGGAGACGTATACTTTACCAACCGTGCAGACTTTGCTACGGAAAATGATCGTAGAAGTCCGGGGCACACTTATTATAATAATGAAGCCTCAGATGGTATAGTAGATGTTTTCTTTACCAATGATAATGCAGATCAGACCGTAAATTGCAACAATACTACTTTTTTCTATCGTGTTGTCATTGATAAAGGCACTGATAAAACCTATAAAGTATCCTTCCAATCTACTGATATTGATAACTTTCGCCTGCTCGGTTATGCAAATGATAATGTTGATGCTGACCTACAATCAGCAATACAAAATACCAACGCTTTTGCATTAATCAATGGTACGGCAGAAATAGGAGGTAATATTGAAATACCTGTACTCAACAGGGCAACCAATTATGCTATTTCATCTACTGCTCGCCTCTGGGTAAATGGAGGAGATGTACGTAAAACCTCAGCAACCGCTATCGTTCCTTATGGTACAGTACAGGTAAGCGCTGGTTACCTTGAAGCAACGGGCAATAGTGGATTAACGCTCCGAGAAAACGGTCTTATCAAGGTAGAAGGAGGAAATATTCTAACAAATCAGATTAGAACATCTGTGCAGGGCTCAGGGAGCTTAGGCGGTTATAACCAGTCCGGGGGCAATGTAGAAGTAGATGGTGGGCTAGGAGGAGCCAGTGGCGATTACTATATTTTTAGTTTAACCTATACTGGTAATGTTTTTATCATGAGTGGTGGTACGTTGGCTGTGAAAGGAGCAAACAGCAGAGGTTTAATATTTATCAATAGTGATCCTGGGAATATAAGTGTTACAGGAGGCACTGTAACTGCAGAATCTAGTACTACTAACGCTGCGAAAATTACTTCCCGCGCCTCTTTTTATAATTTAGAAATTACTAATTCTATAAGTAGCACTAATACTAATGCCAGAGTAACAGTAAGCAATGGGTCCTCAGGAAATGGTGGTTCAGAAAGGACAATTGATCCTGCGCCAGACTTGGTAGTATTGAATGATCTTACAATTGAAACGGGTACTACCAGAAGTGATGGAACAAATACCTATGGTAGCTACTTAGACCTTTGCCCAGATGGCGTTAACTGCTCTGATCTGGAAGTGGGTCGCAACCTGACCATTGAAGATAGTGGTGTATTGGATTTATTCACCAATGACGCTGATGACGCAGGAAGTGCTACCGTGACTTTTAATGGAACTGAAAATGGAATCCTCTATGTGGGAAATATAACCTCTTACAAAGCAGCACTGACGAACTATGACGACCCTGACGGAGACGAAAGTTATATTGAATATAGATTTCCACTTTACAACTTGGTAATTGATAAATCGGGAGGTACGCTACAGCTACAAGCCAAAAATCCTGGAGTTGAGGATAACGGAAATATATTAACTGCTTCAGGTGGTAAAAATCTTGATTCTAACAATGCCAGATTACTTTATATCAGAAATGGATTGACCATATCCAGTAATTCTACCTTAAACCAGATTGATCCTATCGGGGACCAATTTGGTTATATCGTAAGGGCTTATGCAGACACTATAGATTTGGATGGTAATTTGTTGGTGTATGAACAGGGTGTCAATCCGGTAAATTCTTTCCTTGAAGTCAGAGAAAAGGATCAGCCAACGGTAGGTGATATAATTCTAATTAACTCTACCTCTGAATCTACTATTGGTAACCTTGTAGTTGATTTGGGTAATGACGAATTGCGGTTGGGTGGTGATTTAACAGTCACCCGTATGGCTTATCGGCATGGGGGGGTAAATTTAGGTACCCATAACCTGAAAGTAGATATTCTGGACTTAAATACAGAGAGCAAAACTAGCGATGATCATCGTTTGCGTAGTGGCAATGGAGAAAATCTTTTTGGCGACAATACTTCTGGGGCAGAGCAATATTTCTTTACAGCTGGTAATGCTTCTGACGGAGGGTTAAGTATTAAAGTGCCCAGAACTACCAACATTCATGGAGTAGATGATACACAAAATGTAGGTTTTGATCCCTCTTATGATAATACCAACAACGAGTACCAGAATAATAACCTAATCTGGTTCCCAATTGGTATTAAAGACAAGTATACACCAGCGGTGATGTACATTGTCAATGATGGGTCGGTAACTTACTCTGGTGATGAATATGTGACGGTACGCCCTGTGGACGGAGAGTTACAAACGACTGATTTATCAGGCGGAGATATTTTATCTTACTATTGGAGAATAGGTCATGAGGGATTTGATGGTGGTCTACCTACAGTTTCATGGTTATTTCAGTATGACCAAGATGATATAGATGGTGGAGCGGAAGGCAATTATGTTCCTGGAAAAGTGTTGGATAGTGGCACATACCAACGTTCTTATGATGGAACTGAACAAGCTGTGAAAAATACTAATACCAGTGGAAACGGAAGTGTAAACGATACCAATGAGAACCATAATTTGCTAGGAGGGAATCCGGGTAATGTAATTATATTCAACGGTTTAAATACAGGAAATACCCTACCTTTACCTGCCGCTGTGGCTGATGATAATATTGATAATAGCACTAACAGCAAGGTATTTAATGGTGCCAGTGTAACGGGAAATTGGGACCCTCAATTTCCTAATATTGGCTTCACTCTGGAAAATGCCAGCTATACCGCAGGCGTGGCTGCTAGGTTTGTGGGTACTCCTGAAATCTATTACAGCCGTCGTGATGGAGATTGGCATTCATTTAATACATGGTCAACAGATGTAATCGATAAACATGAAGGAAGTGCCGCTTCTGATTATCCTCAAATAGGAGATATCGCTATAATTGCTGGGGCTACATCTGATGATAGTCATGCAATAACGATATCAGAACAAGGTAGTGCGCCAAATGATATAGAGGTAGCTTCATTGACATTTGATGGAGGCAATTCTCCCCAATTAACAATACAAACCAATGGCAGCCTTAATAGTGTCAATTTAGGTGTAGTGGAAGGAACGAATGGAACTAGCTCGCAAATAGTCCGTGAAATTGCTCCAAGCACTTATACTCTTGAGGGAGATTTTGGCCAATGGGCCAGCTTAACCACTAATACCTTTCAATACAAAGTGCATGATAATAATACTTCTATACCTACCAATTTGTCAGAGTTTCCAAATTTGATCATAGCCGGTAATCAATCCGGAAATAAAGGGTCTGCGGGATCTTACTACAATGCGGATCTAAATCATAGTATTAATGTTTTGGGGGCTATGGGCATGAGGTCGCGGGTTCGCTTGTTTTTACAAGATGGTTTTACAGGATCTATCAATGTGGAGGATACATTACTAATTGGTAATAGTAATCCTGGGGTATTGGTTTTTCCAGAAACTGGTGAGTGGACAGTTACTGTTGGTGGTATCAACTTATTAGGAGAAAGTCAGTCAGGTTATGGTAAGGATGTAGGAATACTTGTTGACGAAGATGCTACAGTTGAGCATAGGTTAATTGTCAAAGGTGATATAAGGGTTGAGGAAAAAAACTCGGGATCAGGGCAACCTGACATTGATCTCTATGCAAATACAGGAGGTGGTGGTGTAATCTTAGAATTTCAAGGTGAGTTAAATGGTATAACCGATATACAAACTGAAGATGGTTCTTTGTTGGTGCCTGAATTATATAAAATTGTTATGAACAAGGGTTCCGATGTAGCCTCCTCCTTTACTTTTAATAACAATTTTTCATTACCTGATATTAACATTACCAATGAACAGCCTATAGAAATTCTAAACGGTTTACTGATATTAAATAACTCCTCAATTGATGTAACCTTAACAGAAGAATCTACGGGTAACTTCTTCCTCCCTAATACCAACAATGCTGATGCTTCATCCGGTTCAGGAGGACTGGAAATTCGTCAGGGAGTAGCTCACATAGATGGTGATAATACGGGAATTATTTTAGATGGATTACTACATGTCAGTGGGGGAGAGTTAGACATGGATGACACTGCTAATAATGGAAATAACTTTATAGAATATAGTTCATCAGGTCAGGCCAGTATTGAAGTTACGGATGGTAACCTTATCGTGGGTTCGCAAATCAGACGTGGTCTCAACTCAAATACAGGTATCTTACAGTATGCACAAAGTGGAGGCATAGTAGAGTTAGGAAAAAATGCTGCTCCTGAATCTAATAGAGGTATTTTTGAAGTTATTAACGCAGGAAGTTCTTTTGAACATACTGGTGGTTCTTTTACTTTGGTTCGTGATAATAACTCACCAACAGTTGCAAGTTTACTATTGGAGCCAGATGCTGTTAATATAGCTGATGGTACTATTATCACGATTGGAAATGGAGATACACCATCTACACAAGATCGTTTTGGTATACAGAGTAATGTTGAATTGTCAGAAGTAGAGATCGCTTCTGCTAATATTACAGCAAAACTGTATAGCCTTCCATTAAGCACGCATATACTGGATATCGGTACAGGAGTAAACTTTGATGCCAATGGTTTTGACCTTACCATTCTGGAAAATCTTAATAATGATGGGGTATTCTCTACCAGCGGTAACTCAATAAATGACCAGATAACTACTTTTCAGGTAGGAACTAATGCCACCATTACGGGTACAGGTACTACCAACTTCTGGAATTTTGAAAAAACGGGTAGCGGTACATTAAGCTTGTCAAAAAATGTAACGGTAAATAATAATGCTACTATTGAGGATGGAACATTAAATACCCAAAGCAGTGCCTTTTACATTAAAAAAGACTTACTGCATGATGCAATTCATACCAGTGCGTCTACTGGTCCTGGTATAGTCTTTAATGGTACACAGCAGCAGATACTGGACCGTTCAAGTTCTGGTACCAGCGAGTTTGGTGTGGTTAACCTGGATAACGCTTCCGGTTTGCTAATCCGCGATACCGAAGAAAATTTTAGGATTAACGAAAAGCTGACACTTACTACCGGTGTATTTGATGTTGGTGGTAACCTGATCGTGTTTCCTGCAGATGCATACATTGAAAATGGCATTGGTGGAAGAGGCGTAGATGATTTCAATGTGAACAACATGATCCAAACCAATAGTGCTATCAGAGACTTTGGAATCAGAAAGTATTTCAATGCAGTAAGTGCAGGCAATGAGACCTTTACTTATCCGGTTGGTTTGGTAGCTTATACTCCAATAGTAGTCACAATTAACGATATTTCAGCTGGCTACATCACTGCTCGCCCGGTTCGGGATATTCCTCCTATTACAGAAGATGATGAATTTGCCATATGTGGTGACCCTAATATCACGGATGCGGATAATGTGCTCCAATATTACTGGATCATCAAAAGTAGTGGAATTACAGGTTTTAATGGAGATTTTTCTATGCGCTACGATCAGAATGATGTGGAAGTGACCAGCCCTTATTCACTTGTTAATTATGGACCTGCCCGATTGTATAATACCAGTGATGCCTGGGATAAACTTTTCTCTAATAATGATTTTGATGAAGCTACTCAGCAGATACATTATGATTTTAACGATCAAGCTGATGCTACCATAGAAGGTATCTATACCGCAGGCGTTACACTTGAAAATAATGGTACTAGCCCATTATGTGGTGCAGCAATTCCCGATCAGGTGCCCCAGTTCATTACCAATGACAGTGGAGGTGGTAACTTCTTTGCTACTACTACTTATGATGGAGGAGTAGCGCCGATATCCGGTGAGACTCCTGATATCACAGTAAAGTCGGGTGATATATTGAATTTTAACCAAAATAATATCAGAACTCGCAAAATCACCATAGAATCAGGGGCTATTTTAGTGATTCAGGATGGTTCTAGTAATCATAACCTAGGCTTTGTAACCGGAGAGGGTACAATTCGCCTTGAATCAGATGGTAGCTCAGTGGTTTTCCCTACTGGTGACTACGAAGAGTTCTTTCCGGATGAAAACTGCTCAGGTGGAGGCGGTTTGGAGTATGCTGGTGGTGGAGATTATCCTGTACTTACCGACTTGCCTAATATCAGAAGAGTAATTTTTTCAGGTAGTGGAGAGCGGGTGTTACCCAATAACTTATCACTTAATGTCTGTGAGGATTTTGATATAAGAGGTGATGTAGAGGTAATAGTATTTGACGGAAACAGTACTATTCACGTAAAAGGTAATGTATACAAAAGCAATGATAGTCAGTTTGATAACGGAGGTGGAAGTTCTCGTATCGTGATGGAAGGCTTATCTGCCCAGTCAATTCAGGGTAACTTTACTGGAACGGATGCTTTTAATGAACTTGAAATTGATAATCCTGCCGGAGTTACAATCGTAAATGCTGCTGATGCTACACGTAGTATTTCCGCTAATCAGGATATTGTGATCAATGAAAATTTAATACTGACTAACGGCGTGCTGACTACAAACGGTAACAATACCTTAACCATTGCAAGTGGAGGTACATATATTGGTGGAAGTGCCATAAGTTATGTAAATGGCCCTCTTACTCAAAACAACATCGTATTAAATGCTACTTATCGCTTTCCAATTGGTAAAAGCGGAAGATATTTGCCTGCTACCATCAGTAATGTGGGTGCAGGAAACCAAAACTGGACTGCCGAGTACTTTACCTCTAACCAAAGGGACCGTACTATATTTGATCCAGGAACAGGGGCTGATGTCTTAGTAGATATTGCCAACGATATGTGGCGTATTACTAGTAGTGGTAGCAATGCTGCAAGAGTAGCAGTCAACTGGAATGCCTCTTCTGGGGTAAGTGATGCCAGCGATACACGTGTTGTGTATTGGGATGATAAAAACAGTCACCCATATCCTGCTGCTGATAATGATGGGGCAGATAATCGTTGGGAGAACAGAGGAGGAACAAGTCAAAGTGGTGGTGCTTCAGGTGGTAGTGTTACTTCCGTAGATTTGATACCATTTTCTTCTACTGATATATCTTTCGGCACCGCTAATGTGGTGTTACCCGTAGAGCTTCTCAGCTTCTCAGTGAAGATGGAAGGTAAGCATGCACTGCTACAGTGGGTAACTGCTTCGGAGAAAAATAACGACTTCTTTGAAATAGAGCGTTCAGTGAATGGACAGGACTGGAAAAGCTTAGGCACGGTGAAAGGTGCCGGGGATAGTTATCAGGAGCTTGGCTATAACTTTACAGATAAGAATCCACTGTATGGTCTTAGCTATTACCGTCTGCGTCAGGTAGACTTTGACGGACAGTTTGACTACTCCAATGTGGTAGTATTAGAGAACTTTGAGGACTATGCTGTGACGCCTGATCCGAAAATGTTGCTTTATCCTAATCCTGCCAGCCTGGAGGAACTGATCATTCGTGCGTTTAACCTGAAACCCTGGATGGAAGTAGAGGTGATGCTGCTGGATGCATACGGTAAGCAGTATATCTATGAACTTGTCATGCCGGAAGAACTGGAGAAAGGTCTAGCGCTAAAGCAAAACCTGAATCTGGCAAGTGGATTATATCTAGTGAGTATCAAGCAGGGAAGTTTGCGAATGCAGCAAAAGCTAATCCTGAAATAATATTTTAATAAGAGAAAAAAAGCAGAGTGATAAGCTCTGCTTTTTTTATTTCTAGAATAATGAGATAGTAAGGCCTACCGTAAGCGTATTGGCCTGAGGGCCTTCATCTTCTAAAAATACTTCAGAAAACATGTACTGTCCGGTAAGCGTAATGCCTCTAAACCCAACTCTGGCATGCGCACCGTAGCGCCAGGGATTAATATTAAAATCCTTTTTTTGTTTAAAGTACTCATCATCATTGTACTTGATTTTAGAGTAAGAAAGCAAGCGACGTCCTATTACTCCTCCTAAGGCTGCTGTAAATCCACGATAATCTTCATTGGCAAAGAAGCGGAACTCCATAGGAATGTTGAAGTAGTGAACAGAAAGCTTGGTCTTTTCTACACCAGGAAATTCATCGGTATCAATCTCCACAATTTCAGTAGAATCACCGTCCATTAAGGTTACATTTTCATCAAAAGTATAATTGTGAGAAGAAATACCTATACCCGGATGAAACGAAAACTTTGACTCGCCCAAAGCTACCGGATAAAGATAATGAAAACCAATGCTTCTGGAGCGTATGGTTCGGATTTCAAACTCATCAGGAGCATTCATCAATATGTTAAACCCATAATCAAAAAGTAACATGCCCGGAAGGTCAGGCTGTGCGCTGGTGAACTGGTTTTGCTGCTCCTGGGCTTGTGCAAGCGAGTAAGTAAGCAGAAGAGAAAATATTAAAAAGATCCTTTTCATTATTGTTTGATTAGATTTTATCTGTTAAAAATTTTTCTTCAGTTTAGCCGCAAAGGTATTGAGATTTTGCGAGTATGAAATGCCGATCATACAATTATACTATGAAAGCACAACGCTTGTTGTGTTCATTAAGTGTATTTTGAGTCATTACACTCATAGTTTCTCTATAGCTTTACGTTTTATTCATTGTTATCTGTAAGATTAAGCAAAAGGCTTTTGGGTTGCATCCCTATCAGAAACTTTCCTTTTTTCCTCTTCAGCCTGGCATAATAAAGTTTGTATAATCAGGCAGGAATGGTCATTTTGCCTAAAATTCGTATCAATATCATGCACATAGAATTTTTTGAGGGTGACCGCGCTACCCAATACGATGATAAAATTCCTACCTGGGTACCCAACTATCGTTTTATACAGCAGTCTATTCCTGCAATCCTGAAGACTTATCTTCCTGTTGGGGAAGAAAGAAGGCTGCTCATTGCAGGCTGTGGTACAGGGCAGGAGGTGGCAGAGATCAAACAGCAGGTGAATAGCTGGAAAATTACGGGTATAGATCCTTCTCCCCAGATGATACGCCTGGCCCAGATGAAACTTGCCTACTGGGATAATGACCCTCTGCTACTGCTCAAAACCGGAGTGGTAAGTGACTTGCCGGCTGATCAGAAATTTGATGCCGCTACACTGATATTGGTTTTGCACTTTATCCCTGATGATGATGAGGGTAAGATCAAACTTTTGCGCAATATAGCAGAGCGTCTGCACAAAGATGCTCCCCTGATTATCTCGGATATTTATGCGCCAGATGATTTTCAGCTACAGCTAAAATATTTTCGTCAATATATGATGGATAAAGGCTTAGATAGCCAGATGGTAGATCAGGGCCTGCAACATGTACAGGTAGATACCCACCGCCTGACAATTCACCGGTTGAGCGAACTGCTACAGGAGGCGGGATTTCATGCTCCCCGTTTGTTTAGCAAAGCTTTTTACTATGGGGGCTGGATTGTAGAGAAACGTTAGACATCACAAATTCTGACGCCTTCTTCCAGAGAAGCAAGAGGGTCCTGCTTAGGCACAAATTCCTGCGCAATAAAGCCTGTAAAACCGGTATCCACGATGGCTCTCACAATAGCAGGATAGTACAGCTCCTGCGTTTCGTCAATCTCTGCCCTGCCTGGTACACCTCCGGTATGGTAGTGAGAAATGTAAGGGTGGTGCTTCTGTATAGTAGCAATCACGTCACCTTCCATAATCTGCATGTGGTAAATATCATACAGCAGCTTGAAATTATCGGAACCTACCATTTTGCATAATTCCACACCCCATTCCGTATGATCACACATATAGTCAGGGTGATTTACCTTGCTGTTGAGCAACTCCATAGAGATGATAATGTCATGTTTTTCTGCGATGGGCATAATCTTCTTTAAGCCCTCCGCACAGTTTTTCATACCGGTTTCATCGTCCATACCATCGCGGTTGCCGGAGAAAGTAATGATTTGCTTCAGGCCTGCTTCAGCCGCCACCGGTATACTTTCGGCATAAATATCGTAAAGCTGCGCATGATTTTCTGTACGGTTGAAGCATTTGGAAATACCAAAACCATCTCTCAGGCAGGAAGCCATCGCACAGGTGAGGCCATGTTTTTTCAGCGTAGGCCAGTCATCGGGGCCTAATAATTCTACAGAAGTAATTCCCATCTTTTTAACTTCCGCACAGAATTCATCCAGAGCGATGTCTCTGTAGCACCATTTACAAACTGAGTGTTTAATGTTGCCTTTAAGAGGAGCATATGATTTGCCTGAAGATTTAAAAGGAAGTGCTGCCAGAGGTACCATTGCTGCGCTACCGGCCATTTTTTTGAGCGCACTTCTTCTGTTCTGCTTATTCATAATTCTGAAGATTAAAGGTTGTTGTAGCCGGAAGATAAAGTTTTCTCAGCTTATCCGAAAATTTTGTCGTTATATTGTCTGGAGGAAGAAAATTTAGTTTAAGAAAAAATAAACAATTGTTTCTCATACGTTATACTTTAAGTAAATTAATCAGTCTGCTAGACTAAGCACTGGAATAATATTTTATTTTTTAAACTCACTTTTATGAATGACACCCAAAAAAAACTGATCTGGACAGCTGCAGGTGTAGCAGGTGTTGCTTTGGCACGAATGCTTACCCACAAACACCGCAGTATAGAGCTTTCTCAAAAAGTAGTATTGATCACCGGAGGTTCGCGGGGATTAGGCCTGGAAATCGCCCGGCTCATGGTAAAAGAAGGGGCCAAAGTGGCCATCTGTGCGAGAAATAAAAATGAATTAAAGAAGGCTAAAGAGGATTTGGACGAATTGGCATCTTCCTACGGTACTGATGGGGTATATACTGTCGCATGTGACCTTACAGATGCTAATCAGCTTCAGAGTATGCTTGGTCGTGTAAAAAAACACTTCGGCGCGATAGAGATACTCATTAACAATGCGGGGGTAATACAGATTGCACCGGCTGAAGAAATGGAGAAGAAAGAGTATGAAGAAGCTATGAACATTCACTTCTGGGCACCTTATAACCTGATGCAAGCCGTACTACCGGAAATGAAGAAGAAAGGGGAGGGGAGAATTGTCAATATTGCTTCTCTGGCCGGAAAAGTAGTAGTACCTCATCTCGCGCCCTATGCCGCCAGCAAACATGCACTGGTAGGACTATCGGAAAGCTTACACGCCGAAATGCAAAAGTACAATATTTACATTACTACCGTGTGTCCCGGTCTGATGCGTACCGGTAGTGTACGGCAGATGGTGCATAAAGGTCAGCACAGGAAGGAGCATGGACTGGCTCATATCCTTGCTTCGCAGCCCCTTACTTCTATGGATGCTAAAAAAGCTGCGGAATCCATCGTGTCGGCTTGCAGGCATGGAGAAACTTCACTGATTATCCCTCTACAGGCTAAAGCAGTAACTGCAGCCAATGGACTTTTTCCCGGGCTGGTAGCCGATGTGATGGGCTTGTTGAACCGTATCCTCCCAGACCCTGGAGGAATAGGTCAGAAAAGAGCCAAAGGTTCTAATAGCAAATCTGACTGGGTGCCAGCTCTGTTGGAAGCAGTAACCGAGAAAGCCGCAAAGCGAAACAATGAATATCTCTAAGCTAACTGTGGGACGAAATGAATAACTTTCTAAGCCGTTTGTTTAGTAAACATATGATAAGTTTTGCTGCATAATTTTTTTTTCTGATGATCCTCCATGCTCCGCGATTTGTGCGCCTGATCACCGGAAATTTTGCTCGCGCTATCACGCTTTATCCTTTCGTTTTTGTGCGTCAGAAAAGGGATAGCGATGATCCGGTATTACTCAATCATGAGAACATACATCTCTGTCAGCAGCGAGAGTTGCTGGTCATTCCTTTTTATGTATGCTATCTGCTGGAGTATGGAATTGGCAGGCTCAAAGGCAGAAACCACAGGCAGGCTTATGAGGAAATCAGTTTTGAACGCGAAGCTTATACCCATGAGCGGGATTTTACTTATTTAACGCAAAGGAAGTTTATGGCTTTTATTAGCTATTGTAAGCTGTTTAAACTTTCAAAAATATTCCCAAAGAAGTGAGAATTTAGAGTTGCGAAACTTTAACTAACACTTCAATGGGAATAATAAGTAAAAGTATGATTGAGAAATGGATTTTACCACATTTATCTTATGGGAGACGTGGTTTTAAAACAACCGTACCGATAGTAGAGATAGTAGAATGTATCCTTTACCGACTAAAAACGGGCTGTCAATGGCGTGAGGTGCCAACTAAGCAGTTTTTTACAGTTAAAGTCTTAGCATGGAGCACCGTATTTTACCACTTTAACAAATGGTCTAAAGCAGGTTGTTGGAAGGAAATTTGGGTGCATCTTTTGAAAGCAAACCTGCACCATCTGGATTTATCCAGTGCAGAATTTGATGGCAGCCATACACCTGCAAAAAATGGTGGTGATGCAGTAGGTTACCAAGGCAGAAAGGCAACTAATACAACAAACGCTCTGTTTCTTTCTGACAACCAAGGAGTCATGTTGGCTATGTCCACCCCTCAGGAAGGACAACACCATGATCTGTACCAAATACAGGAGCTTTTTGAGGAAATCTGTAACCTGCTAAAAGAAGCAGGTATCAATTTAAAAGGGATATTTTTAAATGCAGACCCAGGATTTGATTCAGAAGGATTCCAGAAGGCATGCCGAAAAAGAGGAAATTATTGCTAATGTAAAGCCAAATCCGAGAAATTCAGCAAGCCAATACATAAAAACATATGAGAGTAAAACACATATTTTTGATGAAGAACTCTATAAATATAGATCGGTCATTGAACATGCCGGCGGTGGCTAATGCCTGAATAGATGGATTCAAAGCCTTATTGGTTAGATTTGAATTTTCAGTGAGAAACTGGATGAGCCTGCATTTTATCGCATTTTTAGCCATTTTCCTGCGAAAAATTAATCAAAAACTAAATGTTTAAACAGCTTCATTGTAAGCGAAAGTTTTAACAAAAAAATCTTGCTGTTAAAAAAATAAGCTCGTCTAGTTTCAAATAAACTTTATTATTTGACTGCATCTACGTATAGAGATAAATAGCGTCCGCGGTTATCAGTTCGAGTCCTATAATCGATTCTCAGTAGTTCTTCATGACTTTTGTTATGATCGCTCTCAATGATTTGATTAAATCCGGCCTGAGTTAATAATGCTTTCATAGTTTCAAAATCGTAGCCATATTTATGTTCTCCTCCTTGTTGTAGAGCATACATAAGATGATCTAGTTTGCTATTGCACCAGGAAGGGTGCATCTCCTTTTGGATTGCGAAGAAAGCTTGATCATTCTCAGAATACGCGTGTATTATTTTTTCTATTCCAGGAACAATGATCCTTAATGTACCACCTGGAATAAGTATGCGGTGACATTCTCTAACAATAGCTAGAGCTGTATTGGGATACTCTATATGTTCTAAAAAATGTGATGTGTAAACACAACGAACAGAATTATCTTTAAATTTTTTGAGACCTCCTGGTAACTTCATAGTCAGGATTTTGGCTCCAATTGCCATATCAACATTAAGCCATCCATTAATTGTAGTTTTTCCGCTACCTAAGTTTAACCTCAAATCGTTTTTGGCAATAGCATCTTCAATGAATTTTTTATGTCGCAAATAAGAAAATGCTGCATATATTTTAAACAAAATACCAACATTCATTGCAGTTTTAATACTTTGTTTAAGAAAGTTCATAAGGTAGGTTGTTAGGTTAGGGTATAGTGAATGAACTTGGATTTTAATAAGATATATTATTATATGAATATTTTGTTTGTAAATCAATATTCTTTACAGCTTAATATTTTCTAAAAGGCTTTTTAATTCATTGATGATGAAAAGTGGATTTATTGCTTATTTGAATACCTACCTTTTCCCTTTGGTTCATGTGGAGGTATAAGCGGACACCGCCGGACCTCGTCTCTTTAAAAAAAGTTATCTCTTCGAATTACAATAAAAAAAGGTTTTCAGATTAACTCTTATTAATGATAAAGAAAAGCAGATTTTTACGCGAAAGTATGTAGGTCCAGTAACGACCTGTAGCGGTTATCTCAATTTTAACACCTTTTCAGGCAAAAGAGAACCATATAGCAGACGATCATATAAAAACCAGTGTTTGAAAGGCACTGGCTAAGGTGTAGTAAATCTAATAATTTAACCTCGGTTACTTCTTCAGGAAAGAAAGAAGCATTTCATTTAACTGCTCTCTATGGGTGAGGTTCAGTCCATGAGGTCCTCTGGAGATTACTTCATACTGATTATCAGAAATACCTTTGACTGCCTGTTTACCCGCAGTATCAATAGGGTCAATCTAGTCAGCATCTCCATGAACGATCAGAGTAGGGATAGTTACATTTTTGAGATCTGACCTGAAGACAGTTTCCCCCCATGCCTCGGCGCATTTGATTGTAGCCCTGGGCGACGCATGGGCAGCAATAGACCAGCCGTAGTGCAGATGCTGCTCGCTCATTTTATCTTTGTTGTCATCATAGTTATAGAAATTCTTATGGAAACCTTCCAGAAAACCTACTCTGTCAGTTTGCAAGGCCTGCATAATTTCTTTTAGCACATCCTCAGGTTCACCATCAGGATTGCCACTTTTTTGCTTCACCAGAGGAATGATAGAACTGATCAGGGCGGCTTTGGCAATTTTATTCGCACTTTAATCTGTAAAGTATCTGACTACTTCTCCGCCTCCCATAGAGAATCCGCAGATGATGCAGTTATCTAGTTCTAATTGGGTAATAAGCTCATTAAGATCACTGGCCAAGGCAGAGTAATCATAAGACTCCCAAGGGGCTAAAGAAGATCCGAAGCCTCTTCTGTCATAAGTGATGCAGAGGAAGCCGGCAGGAACAATGGCAGAGACCTGTCCTTCCCAGGCTTTATGGCTTAGGGGCCAACCGTGAATAAGGATCACAGGTTGACCGGTACCATAATCTTCAAAATATATATCTACAAGCTCTTTAGCTTTATTATTAGTTACAAACGACATAATCGGTTTAATTTCAAACCATTATATCTGTAGCTTTGCTTTACTCGGCCTGCAACTCAAACTCCCGTAAGTCAACTGGTACTACTTTGGAAACACCCTGCTCAATCATGGTTACGCCGTAGATCACATCGGTGCTGGCCATGGTGCGCTTGTTGTGGGTTACGATGATGAACTGTGAGTCTTTGCTAAAAGTCTTGATGATATTGTTGAACTTGTCAATGTTGGCATCATCCAATGGCGCGTCCACCTCATCAAAGATACAGAAAGGAGCGGGCTTCAGTAGGTAAATAGCAAACAGCAAGGAAGTAGCGGTTAGCGTTTTCTCTCCCCCCGAAAGCTGGTTGATGGTCAGTGGCCGCTTTCCTTTAGGGCGTGCAATAATGTCAATGCTGGACTCCAAAGGATCATCGGGATTGGTAAGCTTAAGGTCACAGTCATCTTCTTCGGTGAAAAGCGAGCGAAATACCTTGACAAAGTTCTCTTTGATCTTCTCATAAGCTTCCATGAAAGTAGCGCGAGCCACAGTATCTATCTCATCAATGGTAGTGATCAGTGATTCTTTGGCTTGTAGCAGATCCTCTTTTTCGCTGTTGATGAAATCATAACGTTCCTTGATCTCTTCGTAGGCTTCCATCGCCATAGGATTAATCGGCCCGATACGCTGCAAACGATCTTTGATTTTGATGAGTTTTTCCCGGAGGGCTTCAGGGTCTAGATTTGCTTTTTCCTCTTCAGAAACCTGTTCCTTCATAAGCTCGTCCAGGTCAAGTTCGAACTCTACGGAAAGCCTTTCCTTTACACCACTTAGTTCCAGTTTGGTACTGTTAAGCTGGTTCTGAATTTCCAGCACGAGGGAGTCACTGTTTTCCCGCTGGTTGCGGATTTCGCGTGTTGCCTTTTCATTTTTGTCAATCTCACCCCGGACGGAGTAATAGTCTTTTTCAGCTTCGTTTACGCCCATCTCAATCTGTTCTTTCTCCTCGTACATGGCTAACAACTCATCTTCGCTCACATCGCTGCTTTCCAGCAGTTGTTTGATGCTCGCTTCGCTTTCTTTGAGGGCCTGCTGATTTTTGGCAATATTATTTTCACTGCTTTGGTAAGCTTCTTCTTTGAAGCTGATCTCCTGAGAAATACTACTGACACGGTTTTCGTGCTGATAAAACTGTATGTTTTCCTGGTTGAAGTTAGCTGACTTCTCACTCAATATTTCATTTTCTTCAGCCAGTCTTTCCTTCAGTTCTTTGATTTTACTTTCCAGCTTGATCAGCTCCTCTTCTTTTTCAGCTACCTGCGGTTCCAGTTCGGCACAGGCTTCATGCAACTCCTGGATATGTTCTTCGGTATCCTCTCGTTTCTGAGCGTTGGAAGAAAGCATCTCAGCCATCTGCTCTTTCTTGGTCTTAACTGATACATACTCCTGGCTGGTCTGGCTGATTTCCTTTTGCAGAGAAGCGATAGTTTCTTTAGGAGAGCTTTGCTTGAGGCTGGATAACTGTAGCTGCTTTTCCTGTATGCTTTGCTGCTGCGCTTCTACTTCTTTTTCCAGATCCTTGAGTTGTACCTTGAGCTTCTCCATGTTTTTGGCCCGTCCGATACGTTTACCTTCAAACAGGCCAACGGAACCTCCCGCCATGCTGAACGGATGCTGGACAATGCGGCCATCTTTGGTAATGAAAGAGGTTTCTTTATCCTCAGGAATGGTATAATCACCGTTGACAATGTAGGCATTGTTGAGGACGTATTGTACAAGTGACTGATAAGCCGGATCATACTCCACAATCTCAGCAGCGGAGACAGCATTATCAAAGGTTTTGCGATCAGCAGGCTTAAAATGCTCAAACTCATCCAGTACAAAGAAATTAGCCTTACCCTTGGAAGCATCGCTGAGCAGGTTGATGGCTTCCAGAGCTTCAGCACGGCTTTGCACCACATAGTAGTTCATGTACTGGCTGAGGTAGTTTTCTATGCAGACACGATATTCTTCACTACAACTGATGATATCCGAGAGGAGGGGAGCCTTCTTCGCCCAATCAATATTTTTCTTGATAAACTTGATGGCATCGGGGAAGCCTTCCAGATTATCTACCAAAGATTTGGTAAGATTGTATTCATTCTGCAAGGCATCGCGGGTACGGTTGATCTTGGAAAGATTTTCCTTATCCGCTTCTATGCTTTCGGCCAGGGACTCCATACGCTGCTGCAAATCCTGCTCGGCCTGCTCGGCTTCGGTAAGCTCGTCTCTAAGCGCCTGCACTTCTTCTTCCAGTTCGGCGGCCCGTTCGTCATAGCGGCTCAGGTCAGCCTGTTGGGCACTGGTATCGGCAGAGGTTTTTTCCAAATCCTGGCGGGTAGCGCTAAGCTGCATCTGCTTAATCTCCAGCGTTTTTTTGATCTGGTAGACCTCGTCCTGCTTCTCTCTTAGCTCACGGTCCGCCTGGTTGACTTCCTCTTTCAGCGTATTGGTTTTGGTCTTGTACTCTTCGTACTCCTGCTTGAGCCGAGCCACCTTTTCTTTGGTGATCTCCAGGTTTTCGGCAGCTTCTGATCTTTGCCAGCGTAGTCCTTCCAGGCTTTCGCTGATCTGGTCAATGTTGTAGCGGTCACGCTCTAGCTGCTCGGTGAGTTGTAGCTCTCGGTCTTTGAGCAACCGCATCTTTTCATTCTTTACCTGCTTGTCACTCTCAAAGTTACGGATCTGCTCCACATGCTGGTTCAATGACTTTTGACGGGAAGAAAGCAGCTTCTCCTTATTCACCAGATCGGTCTTGAGCTGCTCTATCAGCGCGTCACTTTCACTGAGCTGACGGTTGAGGCTTAGCTTACGGTCACTTTCCGCTTCCAGTTGCTTGTTCAGGTTTTGTAGCTTCTCTCTCTGAGAGCTAACTGTTACTTTGGCAAGCTGTACGCTCAGGGTTTTATATTCTTCTTTGGTCTTATAATATTTTTCTGCCTGCTTGGCCTGCTTCTCCAGCGACTTCAGGTTTTTCTCAATTTCATAGAGCAGGTCTTCTACCCGTTCCAGGTCAGCATCGGTATCTCCTAATTTTCGCAGCGTTTCTTTCTTACGCGTACGAAACTTGCTGATACCAGCGGCTTCTTCAAAAAGGTTACGGCGGGAGTTGTCTTTATCATTGAGGATTTCGTCTACCATTTTCAGCTCAATGATAGCGTAGCTGTTGGAGGCAATACCCGTATCCATAAAGAGGTTGGTGATATCCTTCAGGCGGCAGGTAACGCCATTTAGCATATATTCACTGTCCCCGGAGCGGTAATAGCGACGGGTAATGGTCACCTGGGTGTATTCGGTAGGAATGAGGTTTTTGGTATTGTCAAAGGTAAGTGAAACCTCAGCCATCTGGGTGGCTTTGCGTTTTTTGGTACCGTTAAAGATGATGTTCTCCATCTTGTCGGAGCGAAGCATACGCGTCTTCTGCTCACCCAATACCCAACGAATAGAGTCTACTACATTGGACTTACCGCAGCCGTTTGGGCCAACTACACCGGTAATCCCCTTATCAAAGTTAATGATAACTTTGTCTGCGAAACTCTTAAAGCCTTTGATCTCAAGTCGTGTTAACTGCATATCATCTCCTGCGGAAAAGGGACAAACTTAGAAATAATTTTTAGATTTGTTAAGTTAAAAGTCGGTTAAAAAAGCCACTTTTTCCTGTGTTAAAGACATTTTTTTTCTTTAACTATAACACTAATAACATGATGTTATTATTTTGGTCAAAATACTAATCTGGGTTAGTCAAATATTGAACGCTCAGTATAATTGAAATGATTTTATGGATGAATTAATACAAATTGCCCTCTTTGTGCTCTTTGCGCTCTTTTCACTGGGCTCTAATCTTTTGAACAAGCGAAAGAAGCAACAGGCTGAAACACGCAAAGCAGAGGAAGAAACCGAAGCAGAAACCAGAAGACCCCACCGGAGGGCGGAAGTAAGTTCTCCTGATGAGCCTGAACAAAGAAGGCAACCTTCTACTTTTGAAGAAATTTTACGTGAGCTCACCGGTGAGAGTCCCCGATTGGACAATCCCCGACAGGAAGGTCCCCGACCTGGAAGAAAGCCTGAGCCACAGATAGAAAGTGAAGCAGAAGATGATGACTATGAACATCCTTTCTCAACAGGTAGAGCTAAAGAAGAAGTAGAAAAAGGAAGAAGGAAGGTGGAGCAAAAAGCTGAGTCATTTGAGAAATACAAAGAACAAGGCAAGAAATATCAGGGACAGGTAGCGCAGAAGATCAGCGATAAAATCAACATAGAAGATCAGGCAAAGGCTAAGAAACTGGTAGTGAAGAAAACCGGACATAAAGGGAAAAGTAAACGTTTAGCCAGCAGTATAGCCGCTTCACTGAAAGATGCGAACAATGCCCGCAAAGCCATCATCCTGAGTGAGATCATTAACAGGAAACATTTTTAAAATGCTTGAACATTTTTTTTATTGTCCTTATTGCATGGCTCAAATTTCTATGTTGCTGGATGCTTCCGTAGTTAAGCAATCCTATGTGGAAGACTGCGAAGTGTGTTGTAACCCCATCCGTATCAGCTTTATGATAGATGCAGCAGAAGGAACATTAAGCAGCTTTGAAGCCCAGCAAATGGATTAAGAAGATATCAATTATAGATTAAGCATAAATTCATCAATACACATTATTCACTAACTACTCTTCCTTGGGCTCTAAAAGACAAAAAAACTTACTCTTCATGCTGGCAGCCATCGCTGCGTACTTTATCATCACCTATCTTTTGTTCATTGCAGAAAGTGGGAAAGAGGGAAGTAATATCAAAAACTTGCCCGATGCTTTCTGGTTTACGATCATTACCCTTACCACAGTGGGCTACGGGGATTATTATCCGGTATCAGGTACCGGGCGCATTGTAAGTTTGGTTTATGTGTTAGGAAGTGTAACTATCCTCGGTTATCTTATCGGCCAGCTTACGAATCAATATTCAGCATACTTAGAGAAAAAACGTTTAGGACTCTTGGGAACAAATTTTGAGCATCACATCATCGTCATCGGTTGGGACAAATTCGGCAAACAAGTCGTAGATGAAGTCGTAGGTTCCGGCAAGCAGGTTGCCATCATCGTTAACAACAAAAGTGAAGTAGACCTGATCCACGAAGCTTATTCTAATAAAGAGGTGTTTGTGCTTTATACCGATTACAGTAATCTGGAAGCATTTAGCAAGGCAAATATTCAGGAGGCGGCTACAGTTTTTATTAATTTTGCTGACGATACCGAAGTGCTGATTTATCTGCTCAACCTCAAAAAGAAATTTCCTGACCTTAACTATGTAGTCTCCCTGAATAATCCCAGCCTAAAGGAAACCTTTGCTTCAGCAGGCGTGCGTTATGTTGTGTCCAAGACTGAGATCGCTTCTCGCCTGGTGGCCAGCTATACTTTTGAGCCGGATGTGGCGCTGATGGCAGAATCCATCATGACCACTGCCCTGGAAGGTGAAGAATATGACCTGCTGGAGTTTCGTGTGAATGAGCAAAATCCCTATGCAGGTAAAGATTATGTGGATTCATTTATTGATCTTAAGGTGGAGCATGATTGTGTGCTGGTAGGCCTCAATAAGAAAAATAATGGTAAGCGCATCCTTCTGAAAAACCCATCCAAAGGGACAAAGATTGAAGTAGGAGACTACCTGGTGATGATCTGCAGCGGCGCTGCCAAGAATAAGATCAAAAAACTGTTCAATACCACTGAGGGGCGAGTACTGGAAAGAGGGAATACCGATGAAGTAAAGTGAGTAGTCAGCTTAGCTAAATCAGCAATTCCTTAATTACATTTCCACCGGTTTGAGAAAGCTGCTTATATCTGCCTCCATGAAAATAGGTAAGCTTATTATCATCTAGCCCCAGTAGCCGGAGCAGGGTTACATGCACATCCTGAAGAGGATGAACCACTTCTACTGCGCTGCTCCCCAACTCATCAGTTGCCCCAATGGTATGTCCGGCTTTGACGCCTCCTCCGGCCATCCACATGGCCATGGCATTGGGATTATGGTCTCTGCCGTAGGCCACTTCTCCTCCTCTTACCCCGTTGTCAGGGCTTCGCCCGAACTCTCCGCACCAGACGATCAGGGTTTCTTCCAGCATGCCACGCCTTTTCAGGTCTTTGATCAGGGCAGCAATAGGTTTGTCTATACTCTGTATCAGCTTTCCGTGAGCCCTCGCCAGATAATCGTGGGAATCCCAACCTCCCGAGTAAATTTGTACAAAGCGAACGCCCTGCTCTACCAGTCTGCGGGCCAGCAGGCATTTGCGGCCAAAAGCATCCGTGCTTTCTTCACCTACACCATACATCTCTTTTGTTTTCTCATCTTCCTTTTCAATATCAATGATGTCCGGAATTTCCATCTGCATGCGGAAGGCAAGCTCATAGTTTTCCATCCTTGCTTTCAACTCTTCATGAGAGGGGTGCTTTTCCTGATGGGTCTGATTGAGTTCAGCGAGCAGGTCCAGGCTTTCGCGCTGATGGTAGCGGCTTACCCCCTCAGGAGGTTTGATGTCCAGAATGGGTGAACCAACGGAGCGTAAGGGTGTACCCTGATAATAAGCAGGCAGAAAACCATTGGACCAGTTGCCCGAGCCTCCCTGAGGATAGGCTACTTCAGGCAGTACGATGAAGGCGGGTAAGTTTTCATTCACCGTACCAAGTCCATAAGTAACCCATGCGCCTAATCCGGGATCACCGCCAAACTTATTGCCCGTATTGATGTGGTACATGGCGGTAGGATGATTCACAGATTCAGCTTGCGCTCCTCGGTAAAAGCAAAGGTCATCAGCAACCTCTGCCAGATGTATAAAGTGCTCACTCATGTCTGCTCCTGACTGCCCTACTTTGCGGGTTTTGAAAGGGCTCTCTACATAATAGCGTTTGCCAGAAGACATCGCAGACAGGTTTTCTCCTGCCTGCTGAAATTCTTTGAGATGGTACTTGCTGAGTTCAGGTTTGGGGTCAAATGTATCAATATGGCTAGGGCCGCCTTCCATCATTAGGAAGATGCAGGCTTTGGCTTTGGCAGGTAGCATCGGTGCTTTAGGGGCTAATGGTCCACCAGAGGTAGTCTTGGCAAAAGCCTGATCTACAGATAGGATGCTACTGAAAGCCAGTGCGCCAATACTTGAGCCAAGGCCATAGAGAAAATCCCTGCGGTTTAGATTTTCGGCAGCCTGTTGATTTACTAGTCGTTGAAGGTCACTCGCTCTAGCTTTCTTTTTCATATCAGTAGATGTAAACGAATTCATTGGTATTGAATAAAACAAGGCAGAAATCTGACAAGGCGCGGGTTTCTGCCGGTACCTCCCATGCTTGGGCATCAGCTTGGTAGTTCTCGTAAATATCCAGATGTTCGGTATAAGAAAACTCTTCACCGGTCATCTCTTCAAACATAGTCCGCTCAACTTTTACCGGGTAAGTTTGATGTACGGCTTCGTTTTTTTCATGATAAGCTATCATTTCCTGCACATACTCCACAGAGGATTGTATCTCCTGCTGGCTGGCTTCACGGTTCCAGGCCAGGGATATGCCTCGTTTAATTTTCTCTTCAAGCGAATGAGCTTCTTCTTCCAAACGCAAAGCCATGGCCAGGGCACGGCTATAACTGTTCTGACTGTTGAATAAGGTGAATACCTGAGGGGTAACGGTAGAAGCAATACGTCCTTCGCAGGAGATGTCGGCGTTGGGTTGATTAAAGACTTCCAGCATCGGATTTGGCAGACCCCTAAGCTGATAAGTATAGATGCTTCTTCGGTTCCTCTCTTCAGGGGTAGGAGAGGGCTGGTAGGCAGGAGCAATAGAGCCCATAATATGACGGGGCTGTAAAGCGACCTCACGATTAATTTCCGGTTTGACCGGGAGTCCGCCCATAGTGGTATTCAATTCACCGGAAATCTGCAGCATGGCATCTCTTAATTCCTCAGCCCTTAGCCGACGAGGACTAAAGTGAGAAAGCAATAGATTATCGGGATCAAGCGTATTTACTGTTTCAAAATCGGGATGGGTGCTGGCACGACGGTAGGTCTCAGAACTGAGGATGAGGCGATGTAGCGCTTTGATGGACCAGTCGTGTTCTATAAAATAGTTTGTAAGCCAATCTAAAAGCTCAGGATGCGTAGGCTTCTTGCCCATCACTCCGAAATTGTTGGCATTACCGGCGATGCCTTTACCAAAATGATATTGCCAGATACGATTTACAATAGACCGGGTAGTGAGCGGGTTTTCAGGGCTGGACAGCCATCTTGCCAGCACAAGCCTCCTCCCATCTTTGACCATCGGAATAGAATCGGGCAGAGGAGACTCAGTTTCTTCGGTAAATGAACGGATAGCACTTAATACTCCCGGAGTCACTTCTTCTTGTTGAGCATATACTGAGCCGCCGCCTAAGATAAAAGTTGGCTGAATATCATTACCAATGCTATCGGGCATCTGCATATCCCTGCCACTGTGGATATTTTCTATTACAGGACCATTGTATACTGAGTAGGCCAGAGGTTCATAGCGGCCTAGCTGATGGTTAAGGACTTGTAAGCGTTTGCTGAGTACTTTCTGGTAGCCCAGTTCCTGATTACTTAAACCATAAAAGCGGGGAGGTCGCTGATCTTCTGGCAGCTTACGCCTTTCCTTTGGTGATAGGTACTGCATTCCTCTGGCCTGCATCCAAAGTCTGGCAGCGGCTTCTTCCTTATCAGCAATAACTTTCTGTTCTTTTTTGGTTTCCCGGATCAGTTTCTCCAGTCTTTTCTTTCCCTTCTCAAAACCTTCCTGGTTTTCAGAAGGAAGGTACGAGGCATAGCGCTCAGCGAACTGAACAGGAGCCAGGCTGGCCTGTATGCGATAATAATCCCGGGTGGGAATAGGGTCAAATTTATGGTCGTGGCAACTGGCGCATCTTAAAGGGATAGATAAAAAGGTTTCGCCTATGCTGTTGGTAGCATCGTCCAGAAATAATTGACGAGTTTCGGCAGCCACACTCATGGCAGTATGTTCCCAGGGCCCCATGCGTAGGTAACCTACTGCCACTAGCATCTCCGGATCATCGGCATCCAGTTCATCACCGGCAATCTGCTCCATGATAAACTGATCGTAAGGCTTATCTTCATTAAATGAACGAATGACATAATCACGGTAGCGCCAGGCATTAGGCCTTTCAAAATCATTGGAATAACCATCGGTATCAGCATAGCGCACTACATCCAGCCAATGGCGTGCCCATTGCTCACCATAGCGTGGTGATGCCAGTAGGCGATCTACCACTTTTTCATAGGCATCGGGAGAAGGGTCTTTGAGAAAATCTTCAACTTCTTCGGGGGTAGGAGGTAAGCCAGTAAGGTCAAAACTCAGCCTGCGAATCAAGGTGAGTTTATCGGCAGGAGGAGCGGCTTTCAGCTCTTTTTCAGCAAGCTTTTGATGAATGAAAGCATCAATCGGATTGGTATTTTCAGATAGATAATCTTCTGGTATTTCAACCTCTCCAACAGGCTGAAAAGCCCAGAGATCTTCTGGCTTGTAACGGCGGTTTTGCCAGCTAAAGGATAGCGCCTTGCTGGTGTTGACTTTGATACCGTCTGAATAATTCCACTCGGTATTCTCCATCAGATAAGTTCGTCTTTCTTCCTCCGGCCAGGGAGCCCCTGCTTCAATCCAGGAGCGGAGTAGCGCAATCTGATTTTCATTCAGGCGATCGTTCTCCTTGGGGGGCATTTCCAATTCGCTATTCATCCAGGTAACGGCCTCATACATCAGGCTGCCTTCGGCATCACCGGGATTTAGGGCAGCCCGCCCGGACTCTCCTCCTTCCAGGGCAGAGGCTAGCGTGCGGATGTCAAAATCTCCTTCCAGTTCATGGCTTTCATCACCGTGGCAGGCAAAACATTTTTCCTGTAAAATGGGATATACCTCATGGGCAAAAAGAAGCTCCGCCTGTTCTTTGCTCAGGGTGTTTTGCGGGAAAAAACTATAGATCAGGAAAGACAGGATCAGTCCTGATAGCAGAGCAACGATAGGCTTAGGTTGGAGTATTTTTTTATATGACATAGCCTGGATTTTTATGATCCTGGTATGCTTACTAATATATTGAAAAACAATACTTTATCAAATAGGTCTAAACCAAGGCGTATGCTTAATCAGAAGCTTTTATTAGACAACTATTGGGAAGCTGTACTTGAGCTTAAAACACAAAAAAGCCAGACTCTCCGGAGCCTGGCTTAAAAATAAGTGTTTGAGTATCAAGGTGTATAACCTACTGCTACGATTTCTTCCAGGTTATTGCTAGCGCTTTCCAGCTTACCCAGTTCTTGTGAGTCCTCTTTAGTCTTATTAGCGCTATTATTATCTCCGTGGTCTAGTTTGAAAGTGATTGGCAATACCATCCGCACTTTTACGGGCTTGCCATCGGTAGTTCCGGGATTCCAGGCGGGAGCAGATTGAAGTGCTTCAATGGCTGCATTATCACAACCTGCGCCTATGCCTTTTAGGGTTTGAAACTCTGAAAGCTCCCCATATTCATTGACGACAAACTGCACAAATACTTTCCCCTCTATACCCATGCGACGCGCCTGAGCAGGATACTGTAGGCTTTGACCAATATGCTGGTAGAACTCTTTCATACCTCCTTCCGGCTCAGGCTGGTTTTCTACTACAGTATACACCCCATCAGGATCTGGAAGACCCATTAGCTTTTCTTGGAGTTGGGACTGGCGTTCCAGAAGTTGTTCAATTTTTGAATAATCTCCGGATGAAGCTACTTTTTCATAAACTTTAAGTTGTAAGCTTTCATAGCTGGGAGATGGGCCTTCAGATACCATGTTATCGGACTCTTCGTTTACTGCATTTCTTAAATTAGCAGGGCTTTCAAAATACTTTTCAGCATAAAATTGTAATTGGCCACCTACATCCCTTATCTGTGCCTGTACATCTTCATAAGTAGCGGCAATGGCTTCTTTCTCCATCTCTTCTTCTGTCTGGCAGGAGAAGGTAAAGAATACAGCCAGAAACAAAGGTATAGCCAGCAGTAATTTGTAGCGCGGCGTTTGTTGATTAGTCAAATGCATCATTTTGATTCTTTTTAAAGTTCTTGATTTATAAAAATGGTTCACTAGTGACAATTGTAGCCCGTCAAACAGTTTGCGGGTGAGCAGCTTCGCGTAGCTTTGTGGATTTTGCTGCTTCAGTGCGCTTGCGTCAGCAGCAAACTCATGGACATCCGTTAAGGCTTTATCATAGAGGTACACCAGCGGATGAAACCAGAAGAGTATCTTGAGGACTGCCATATAAAACACATCATAACTATGCTTCTGCCGGATATGTGCTTCTTCGTGAGCAATGATCTGCGCGGCTTCTTTCTGGGTTAATTTCTGCGTATTATCCCAGAACAGGTAACTGAAGCAGGAAGAGGTGGGGAGTCTACCCTCTGTATAAACCAGCCGGTAACCTTTACGCAATGTGAACTTATTATTGCGCACGGTCACGATGAGTTGACTAATTTGCCTGATAAAAAGGGCAAGTGTCAGTAAAACTCCCAATCCATACAATAGCAGCAGTACATTCTGCCAGTTGAGTAATTTGCTCAGAAGACTGGCTTCTGCATTAGCCTCGGTAAGAAGGGCGGGGTTGAGTAAGATGAAATTCTGGTAATTGCCCGCTACATTGCCTACACTCTCTGTCACCAGTATTGGTATCTCCAGTACAGGCAAGATGAACGACAATAGAGAAGTAGCCAGGAGGTAAAAACGATTGTACTGATGGCTGGGCTGGTCGTGCAGCACCATCACATAAAAGAGATAAAATACTCCCAGGCAGATACTGCTTTCAAGCAAATAGGTCAGCAGATGATTCATATTGGTATGATTTAGTATTTCAAAAAATTTTAGTGGCCGGATACAAATCCGACATGCTCAGTGTTAAATTTCCTTCTTCATTAAATGCAAAGTGAAAATCCATACTCACCCTGGTATTCACTTTTTTGTCATTTTTTACTCCTGATTTCCAGCGAACTTTTGGATCATTAAGTGCTTTGACGATCAGGCCATCCAGTTTGTAAGCCTCATCCCGATCGCTTTCCCGGGTGCTGAAGCCTTCTATGATCTGTGGTGAGTCAGCTTTTCCGCCAATGGTAAATTCTGCCTTCACTATACCCTCCATATTGTAGAAGTTGAAATAGACCAGTTTATCCTCCAGAAACTTCCTGATGACTTTATGAAAATAGTCAATGCCTCTTTTAGGAGTTGGAGGAGTATCTATTTCGCTTAGGCCATAGGTCTTGCTGTCATGAACAAACTCATCTTCGTGCATTCTGAAATAATCAATAGTATCCTTGAAAATGCCCACCCTCAACTCTCTGAAATCAGCTTCTTCCTCAGGAAAGACATAATGAACCAGGTTTTTATTAGAAAACACCTCCTTTTTCATAGACCTATCCTTTACCCAGTCCCAATACTGGGGGTGGCGAACCATGGTAAACCCTCTTCCAGCATTTTCCATGAGCCTTTCATCTACCAGAGCCAAAGCCTCCTGATCCTCTACTTTTTGAGAAATCCATATGGTATTCATGGAATAGTCATCTATGTAATAGTGGCGGTTTACATCATCCACTTCAAAAAAATAGTAAAAGCTGTAGCGGTGCATGGTATCTTCTTTCACCAACTCTTCCATCCGTTGTTTTAGATTATCAGGGAGCAGATCATAATCTGGAAAGCCTGTACTGGGAAACTCTTTAGTAGCTACAGCCGCATGCTTTACGCGGGGCTTTCCTTCCTCGTTCATCAAGGGAAGGAGCAGGAAAGCCAGCAACAACATGATGGGAATGATAATGATCGGTTTTTCCTGAATCCAGCGCATAGACATTTATTATACTTTAGACGATGTAGTATTTTGATGTAAGAGCCGATTAAGCGTTCTAAGTTTGGTGCAAAAAAAGCACAGGTGCTTATTTTTCTTCCGAACCCTGATCGTTGTCTTCCTTGATATCCTGCTCCACATACTTCATCATCTCCTCAAATTCGTGGATATCCATATCGTTTTCGCGGGCGAAGAAAGAGACCAGCTTATGGAATGAGCCACCAAAATAGCTACCCACGAAGTTTTTAAGGAAGTAGCTGCTGTACTCCTTTTTACTGATCAGCGGGTAGTATTCGTGGGTTTTGCCATAAGCTTTATAAGCCACAAAACCTTTCTTTTCCAGTATCCGCACAATGGTGGAGACTGTGTTGTAAGCAGGCTTGGGTTTAGGCATCTCTTCCAGTATATCTTTGACAAATCCTTTTTTGAGTTGCCAGAGAATCTGCATCACCTGCTCTTCGGCCTTCGTCAGTTCTTTTACAGACTGCTTAGGTTTATCCATGGGTTTTTCTGTGGTTTTTTTATTGGAGATTAAATACAATGGGCATGCTCATGCGTACTCTTACCGGTCTGCCACGTTGTTTCCCAGGGTTCCATTTGGGAGCATTGGAAAGTACACGTAAAGCTTCCTGATCGCACTCTGGGCTTATGCCTTTGAGTACTTTGAGGTCAGTGAGTGAGCCATCAGTGTTGACGATAAACTGTACATATACTTTTCCTTCTGTTCCGTTGCGAATGGCTTTTTTAGGATAATTCAGATTCTTGCTCAAATATTGGTAGAAGGATTGCATACCTCCTGCTGGTGCCGGGTCTTCTTCTACAAATAAGAAATAATCCGGTTCCGTATTTTCTTTAGGAACATCTTCGGGTATGTACTCGGCTATAGCAGTATTTTCATCAATGTCTATGTCAAGGGTAAAATCCAGGTCAACGTCCGGCTCCTCATCATTAGGTATTTCCTTGATTTCAGGTAATACTGTCGGTGGTTTGGGAGGTTCTTGTATGGTTACCGGAATAGGTTTCATCTCGTCAAAATCTGTTTTTTTAGCTTTGAGATCTACAATTGGTCCTTTGTCATAGGATTTCCATTCAAAAGCCAGAGTAATGATGGCTATGCTAATGACCAGACCGATGCTGAAGTGCAATCCTCGTTTGCTTTCAAGGTTAAAGGGACGGTTTTTCTTATTTTCCATAGTTAAGCAGTATTTGATGATATATTCTAATGTAAAACTAATTTTTTAGTTTATCAACTAATTTATTAGTTGTTTTGAAAAAACTTTCTCTTTTGACTTAGACTCAAATACTGTAAGGGCATAAAAAAACCGCCTTCTGCTAAGCAAAAGGCGGCAATTTGGAGTAAAGAAAGTTAGGCTTTCTTCAGCTTTTTAATTTTAATAATCTGTAATTTTTCAAGCATCTTGATCACCGGATAACTAGGGTCAATCTCAAACCACTTAGCGGCAAAGTCCAGACGCTTAGGCAGGCGGTGGTGGTTGTTTTGAAATAACTCACCCAGCATCAGGAAGTCAAATACTAATGTATTTTTTGACTTGTCGCGGTTATCGTAGTTACTGTAGCCGTACATATGTCCACACCAGTTGACAATGGCACCGTGTATCGGTCCCATAAGGTAATGGATGGGCAGCAATCCGTACATCAGCCAGTGGGTACCAGGCAGTTGAGCGATAGAGATTGCCCAAATATAGAATAAGCTGTAGGCTACTCCCCAGGCTACACGTACTACCCAGTTTTCTGCTACTTTCTCAAAAGCATCCCATTCAGGAAGATCTTTTGCAAAACGGGGCTCCGGCTCTACTTCATGGTTCACATAGCCATTGTAAATGTTTTTGGTCTTCCACATCATATCAAATAGGTTTTCACTATGATGGGGAGAGTGAGGGTCATGCTCAGTATCACTGTAGGCATGGTGCATACGATGAAGTATGGCATAAGCTCTGGGGCTCAGGTAAGATGATCCCTGCCACATCCAGGTGAATACGAAGAAAAAGCGCTCCCAGAAGCGATTCATTGTAAAGAGCTTATGCGCTGCATAACGATGCAGAAAAAAGGTCTGGCAGAACAAAGAGAAATACCAGTGGGCAATAAAGAATGCAATAATAATCACTGAATTGAGAATTTAATATGGATAATACTTAGTGAATAAATGTTTTATATAGTGCTAATGTTTTTAATAGCACATCTAATATAAATAAAAGTTTAAATAATTAACCCTCCTGCGTGAAAGCAAATGCAATAATATTGGCTCCCATTCTGAGTGCTTGCTGCCTCACTTCTTCAGGGTCGTTGTGTATGCGCTGGTCTTCCCAGCCATTACCCAGGTCACTTTCGTAGGTGTAAAAGCATACAAGTCGTCCTTCATAAATCAGACCAAAGCCTTGTGAAGCTTTAGCGTCATGTTCATGAATTTTTGGAAGTCCTTTAGGGAAGTTAAACTTTTGGTTATAAATGTCATGGTCTTCGGGCAGCTCTACAAATTCCAGTTCGGGAAACACCTTTTTCATCTCAATCCTCACAAATTCATCCAACCCATAATTATCATCAATGTGCAGAAAGCCTCCAGAGATAAGATATTTGCGCAAGTTTTCAGCTTCTTCATCGGAGAAGACCACATTTCCGTGGCCGGTCATGTAGATGTAAGGGTATAGAAACAGTTCGGGACTCCCTACTTCTACCACTTCTTCTTCCAGGGCAAGTTGTGTGTTGATAGACTCATTACAAAACTTGATGAGGTTGGGCAGAGCCGTTTTATTGGCGTACCAATCGCCGCCGCCATTGTATTTCAGCTTGGCAATTTTAATCCCACCATTCTGTGCATGAAGGCTGGAAATACTCAACAAACTGATGAATACTAAAAGAAGAATACGTGCTTTAAAATTCATGTACATGAAATTAAGTAAAAAACCAGCTCTTCTAAAAGCTGGTTACTGCTCCTTTAATAATAAATATTCAGGCTAGTTGGTTCAAAACATAGCAGATAATTCTGTGACGAAGTAGTAAACAAAGCTTTATCTGTATAATTTAAAACACTTTGTAGCCCTTTAAAGCTGTACAGGCTACAACTTCAACTCCGCAAATAGCTTCTCTACAGTCAGTCCCATAAAATCATCCACTACATAGTCGGCTTCACTAGCTTCAAGTTCTTCTCGGCTATGGGTAGTCGCTACAGCAATAACTTTCATGCCAGCATTTTTACCTGCCTGTATGCCCAACATAGCATCTTCAAAAACAATGCAACGTTCGGGCTTCATATCCAGTTCTTTGGCAGCTTTCAGGTATACTTCAGGGTCAGGTTTGCCTTTGCTTACCATCGTATCATCTATGATGGTAGAGAAAAACGAACGCAGGCCGGTATTTTCCATTGTAAAATCTACATTGGGTGGCGGAGCAGAAGTGGCGACTGCACGAGGTACATTTCTGACTTTGAGCTCTTCCAGAAATTCCGGAAGCCCATCGGTAGTCCTGATGTGAGGGCGGTACATATCCCGGTATACTTTTTCCTTTTCTTCACCAAGTTCTCGCAACTTCTTTTTTGAGAGGTCTTTACCCATGATTTTGGTAAGGATTTCTTCCATGGTGCGGCCATTGACCTTTTGCTTGTACTCTTCTTCGGTCATGGATATATCATGCTCTTCAAAAAATTGCAGCCATGACTTAAGGTGAAACTGGTGGTTGTCGACAATGACACCATCCATATCAAATATAATGGCAAGATTACTATTCATAAATTTCTTTTAGTTTTACTCTTTCTTTGTGGTTATTGATAATCGATAGCCTGAAAACAGGCAAGCTTAAGACTTATACTCAAATACGTCAGCATAAGCATCACTGTTGCCTACCATACGTTCGTCAGCAGGGGCATCATACACTACCATAATATTGTGGTCTTCGGTAAGTGCGACTCCTTCGGCTTTATCCTTGCCATATGGGGTTTCATGTCCCATGGCAATGTTGAATAACCTTTCTATACCTTTTCGGTGGGTAATACTTTCTTTAGCATCCTTAGGGCCATTTTTCATACGGTAGAGGGCTATGGTGCCATCGCAATCCATAGTGGGCCCTGCCAATATCAGCAGGTCATCATCAGCATAGGCCAGTTCACGGATACCCATGCCTCTCAGGTGAACAAAATGTTTACGGTATCTATTTCCGTGTTTGCCGATTTTTTTCAGTTTTAGCTTTTTACCTTTCTTTTTTTCTTTGACGGCAATTTCCAGGATAATCGCATAGCCTCTGAGCACGGGGCCACGAAGCCCTAACATAATACGATCTTTGTGGACCGCGATCCCTTCAATGTCCATTCCATTATCTTTGCCGGGCAGATGCATAAAAGGGCCAATATGTTTGTCGTTCCGCAAGGCCTTACTCAGTTTACTATGTTTTTTCCCAGCTTTTACTTTGGCAGCAGTGAGCGTTTTTTCATCATCCTCAGGATGAGGACATTCTTTAAATAATTCGTACTCTCCTGTTTTTTTGTTCAAGACTACCGGAATACGGGCAATCGTATAGCGGTTAGCATCATTTTTTATCTTCTTTAAAGCCTTTACCTGTTTGGAGATAGATTCATCCTTGTCAGGCTTATCCCGCTTCAGACTGTGCGAGCCTACCAGCCAGAGATAGTGATCAGCATAAGCAATACCCTCGATGTCAATTTCATCATCACCGCCCGGTAAATGGATAAAGTCACTCATAAGGTAGCGGGTGTGATTTCCGTAGCCTTTATCATTGATGGTGAGCCTTTCCAGCCCTAGGCCTTCGTCAAAGGCCAGCCAAAGGTTACCTCCGGTACGAGCTACCGTAGAAAGCTCACTTCTGATTTCACAATCGGCAAAATTACTTTCTTCATCAAACTGAAGAAGGATTTTCTCATGCTTAGGTGTATTCATATTATTATCCTTTAACACGGTCGGGGTTATCTGCTACAAAAGCTTTCCAGCTTTTTGCCTGGCGGGCAGGAGTAGCTTTTTGAAAATGGTGACACAGGGCAACAGCCAGCGCATCGGTAGCATCCAGAAGTTGTTGTTCGGCAGAAGGTTGTTCAGGGAATTTAAGCAGACTTTGCAGCATATGCGCTACCTGTTCTTTGGAAGCATTTCCATTACCGGTAACTGATTGTTTAACTTTCTTGGGAGCGTACTCTACGATAGGAATCTGCCGACTGAGAGCCGCGGCCATGGCCACGCCCTGGGCCCGTCCTAACTTGAGCATAGATTGCACATTTTTACCATAAAAAGGAGCCTCTAAGGCTACTTCGTCAGGAGCGTATTCATTGATAAGTCCAAGCACACGCTCAAATATTTTTTTTAGTTTTAGTTCGTGCTGCTTGTATTTAGTAAGCCGTATCACACCATATTGTAGGAGTTTGAGCTGCTTATGCTTCTTATGATCAACGCTGATACTCAATACGCCATAACCCATTACCTGAGTACCAGGGTCAATTCCTAAAATAATTTTTTCCTGCAAATCTGTCTGTTGCATCTTACCATTTAACTGTTTACGCAGAACCAGGGCAAGATACAATCCATATGTTTACAAACCAATGTTGGATATTGCATAAGCTTTTGGATGAGGCACCCATGAGTCTTTTACTGAGCTTGAATAAACTGTATTTTTCAGGCAAAAAATTTTACTGAAGTATTATGACAGAAAGAAAAAAGAGTATTGAAATGGGTTAAGTTTTCTGTCTGCCATACCTTTGGAATTATAAGTAACCGCTCATGATATTAGTCTCCTTGTGCATCTTATCTTTTCTCTATATTTGTCTTACAGTCTGTTTGTTGTACTACTGGCAAAAAACACCTGTTTTTACCACACAAGCTGAGTTTGAGAGCCAGCAAAGGGTGAGCATCATCATACCCATTCGTAACGAAGCACAAAATATCCTTGCTTTACTAAAAGATATTGATCAGCAATGCTGGACTAATAAAGCTCCTTTCACACCAGAGCAGCTAGAAGTCATTGTGGTAGATGATCAGTCGGAGGATAAGTCTGTGGAATTGGTGAGTACATTTCATAGTCAGCATTTTGATTTGGGCCTGCTTCACTTAGCACTGCCTAAAGATTTTAAAGGTTCGCACAAGAAGCTCGCCATTTGTCAGGCTGTGGCAAAAGCTAAAGGAGAAATCATCGTAACGACGGATGGAGACTGCCGGGTGGGTAAATATTGGATAGCCACAATAGTACAGTTTTTTCAGATGCATAATGCAATGATGGTATCAGCACCGGTAACATTTACGGATACTAAGTCATTTTTTGAGAAATTACAGATGGTAGAGTTTGCCAGTTTAATCGGTGCCGGAGCAGCCAGTCTGGAAGCCGGGCAGCCCAACATGTGTAATGGTGCTAACCTGGCTTTTATTAAAAACGCTTTTGTAAAAGTGGGAGGTTATAGCGATAGCATGCATATTCCTTCGGGAGATGATGAGTTTCTGATGCAGAAAATTCACAGAAAATTTCCCGGACAAATCTATTTCTTGAAAAGTAAAGATGCAGTAGTGCACACAGCGGCTCAGAAAAGTTTGAAAAGCTTTTACTACCAGCGCAAGCGCTGGGCAGGAAAATGGAAACTTCATAAACGAATTTCTACAGCTTTGTTGGCCTTATTTGTTTTTTCTTTTCATGCTTTACTGCTTACAGGGGTAGTTTTGAGTCTGATGGACGCTTTTCCCTGGCAAATCATATTGCTTATACTTTTGCTAAAAGGTATAACAGAATTTATATTCCTACATGCTGTGCTTAGTGATATTAATAAACGATTGCCGGTATCTAATTTCCTTGCGCTACAGTTAATTTATTCTCTGTATGCTGTTTTCTTTGGGATAGTCGCTAACTTTGGCGGTTATCAATGGAAAGAAAGACAGTATTCCTAGTTCCTGCAAAAGTGAGCTTTTATGACTGATATTGAGTTTGATGTATTGGATGAGCTTTATTTCGTAATTGGCTTTAGGCAGTTACAAGAAGAGTTGGAAATAGAAGAAGAAGTGCTAAAAGATGCCCTGGGTTCTTTACTTGATAAGGGATGGGCTAAGTGTTTTCTTAGCGTTTCTGAAGAAGCTCTTCAGGATGAAATAGATTTTGATAACAAATATAAAGAATATTATTACCTGGCCAGCAAAACAGGCTTGCTGGCACACAATGGAAGAATGTAAAGAAAGACTGTATGACATTAGACAGAAGAGTGGCTCCTCCTGCCAGGCCTATCCGGCATATCGACTTTTTGGAAGCAGAAACAACCCAACTTTCCAACGGTATTCCGGTACACATGATCAAGTCGGGTAAGCAGCCGGTAGTAGGTTTAGAATTAGTATTCAGGCATGGAGGCATCAGGCATGAGCAAAAGAATGGAGTAGCTTTTTTTACCAATAAAATGTTAGCTGAAGGAACAAAACAAAAAGATTCAGTCGCTATTTCCAATGAAATTGATAAGTATGGAGCGTTTTTGCAGCTTTCTCCCGGCCTGGATTATTCCTCAGTTGATATTTACATGTTGGTCAGGCATATTAGGCCCTTGCTGGCTATACTGAGGGAACTGATTACGGAATCTATATTTCCTGAGGATGAACTTCAAAAGCTGAAGACCATACAGTTACAGCATTTGCAAGTGCACAACAAAAAATCAAATGCGCTTGCCTCTAAAAAATTCAAGGCAGCTCTCTTCGGTGCTCACCATCCATACGGCAGGTCTCTGGAAGAAGAGGAGATACCTGCCTTAGCGTCTGACGAATTACAGACATTTTTTCAGCATCAGTTGAAGAACCACTTGGAAATCATTGTTTCTGGCGATGTAAATACGGAAGTACTCCAGGCAATAGAGCAGTATTTTGGTGATTTGCCATTGGTAGAAAGCTCGCCGTCAGAAGATAATCTGCCCGATGCTGTAATGACACAAGAGAAAAGAATCATTGTAGAGCGACCTGAAAATTTACAGTCCTCCATACGGATGGGTGGCCCTATGCTTACCAAGGATCATCCTGACTACCATAAGATGAAGATTTTGAACACGATATTTGGAGGTTATTTCGGTTCAAGATTAATGCGCAACATTCGCGAAGATAAAGGTTTTACATACGGGATTAATTCCGGCCTCATTACTTTACGTGATGCAGGTTATTTTGTAATAGGCACTGAGGTGAAGAAAGAGTTTACTGCTCAGGTGCTTGAGGAAATTTATAGAGAAATGGCCCGTTTACGAGATGAGCCCTTAGGAGATATGGAACTAAATACCGTAAAAAACTACATGGCTGGAAGATTAATGGCATCTGTTGACACGCCTTTTGCTTTGGCTGAAAAATTTAAAAATATCCATCTTTACGGACTTACTTATAATTTCTATAAAAGTTACCTGAATACGATCAATACTATTGATGCATCGGCGCTACAGGAAACAGCCCGCCAATATCTGACTGAAGAAAACATGGTAGAAGTCATTGTTGGAGCTTATCAGTAATATTTATATAGCCTTATTCAAAGAGCCATCCTGATTAAATTCAGTGTACGGCTTTATTTTTTGATCTTGCATTTTTCTCTCAAGACGTTCATTTCTTGGCTTCTTTCTATTCTTGTAAAGAAATCTCGTCGTACTTGTATTTCTACAGTAATCAAGGACTTGATGTTCCTAACATTACATAGTCTTTTGGCCTCCTTCCAACCCGCCTGTTAAAGCTTCTATGATTTTAGCTTATTTTGCGATGCTATGTAAAAGTAGCCTTAGCCGAAAAATCGGCAATCGTTTTAATAATTCAGTTCAAGAATATGCTCGATAGTCAGAGAATTATACCTAGTATAGGAGGAGATAACAGAACCTTTAACAGTAAGATGCAGGAAATAGAGATTGCCGATATTAGAAGAATCACAGATATAGTAAAAAGTCTTCATGGCTATGATTTCACCGATTATGCAATGTCATCTTTCAAGAGGCGAATACAACGTATTCTTGAATTGCATAAATTCTCCTCTACTGAACAGCTAATAAAAAAGATAGAAAATGATGCTGTTTTCTTTGAGGCTTTTCTGGCTGAGATCACCGTAAATGTAACGGAAATGTTTCGTGACCCTTCCTTCTGGAGAGAAATTCGCGATCATATCATTCCCAATATTCTGCTCAATCATGATACTTTCAGTATCTGGCATGCAGGGTGCTCTTCGGGTGAAGAGGTTATTTCTATGACGATCTTACTGAAAGAGATGGGGATACTGAATAAAGTAAATATCATCGCAACTGATATTGATAAGCCTATCCTCAATAGAGCTATGAAAGCGGAGTACTCTCTAAAAAATATGGAGCTGAATGAAAAGAACTACATACGCTATCAGGGTACTGAATCAGTGAGAAACTATTATGAAGAAAAGAATGGGTTGGCAGTATTTGACAAATCTCTTTTAGAAAGAGTCTCTTTTCGGAATTTTGACCTGGTAAGAGGGGCCCCTTTCAACAAATTTGACCTTATACTCTGCCGAAATGTGATGATCTACTTCAACCAAAACCTGCAAAATGAAGTACTGAAAAAGCTACATGAAAGCTTATTTAAATATGGGTATCTGGCAATAGGCTCAAAAGAATCATTAATCTGGTGTGAAATTGCGAACCGCTTTATCGTCGCCAATAACGAAGAAAAAATCTACAAAAAGATAAAGGAATAAGAACAGGATAAGGGTAGCAAGTAACATGAGCCAGTATAATCTAAGCAATATATATAAGGCAGTGGTCATTGGAGGGTCTGCCGGGAGCTTTCAGGGAGTAACGAAGATTTTATCTAGCCTTCCTGAGGATTTTGAGCTGCCTATTATCATGTGCTTACACCGGCTCAAGCATGTTCGCAATGGTTTTGTAGAAGCGCTTTCAATCAAAAGTATCAAAGAAGTTACAGAACCTACCGACAAAGAAAGTATTAAAAAAGGCGGAGTGTATCTGGCCCCATCCAATTATCACCTTTCGGTAGAGTTGGGTAACAGATTCTCACTCTCTACAGAAGAAATGATCAATAATTCTCGTCCGGCCATAGATGTTACGCTGGAAACCGCTGCCTATGTTTTCAAAAACAAGCTGATAGGAATACTGCTTTCCGGTGCCAACCGGGATGGTGCGGTAGGGATGATGAAAATCAAACAGAGGGGTGGAATGACTATCGTACAGGATCCGGATGAATGTATGATTGATACCATGCCTAAAGCTGCTTTACAACTGACAGAAATTGATCATGTACTTAAAGTAGACCAAATATTGAATTTTCTAATGGAGTTAAACAAACAATATAAATAGAGTTATGCAAGCTATTACGAAGAGATTAGGCTTTACCTTTACCATCTTATTCTTTATAGGGGTAGCTTTCTCGGCCTATACTTTATACCAATTTCCTGATCAGATGATGCATGCTGTTCCGGCAGTAGATTTAAATGTTATAGGGCAATTACAGCCTACCTTATTTCGGCTGTACCTTATAGCAGGTATAACCGCTTTGTTGGGGCTAAGTGCTGTGACTATGCTTATCTCGGATAGCCGTACTTATGACAGTAAAGCAACTTCCAAAGGAAAAGGTATTGAAAGTAAAAATCAGGAAGATAAGAGCGAGAACACAGCCTCTGCCGAAAGAGAAATCTTTATTGATCAGGAGGCTATAGAAACGTTGCTCTCATCTGATGATGATATGACATCCACATTCAACAAAGCTTTATCTATCGTATGTAAGGAGTTAGAAGCCAGCCAGGCGGCAGCTTATATAAGCCAGGAGGACAAAGATTCTCATTACATAGAGCTGTTTGCTTCCTATGCCTATCATTTACCAGAGGGTGAAAAAAAGGTTTTCAGATATGGTGAAGGGCTGGCCGGACAGGTAGCCAAAGAAGGCAAACTGGTAAATATTAATGCGGTGCCGGAAGGGTACATACAAATACTTTCTGGCCTGGGTAGTGCTTCGCCTCGTCATTTGATTATAATTCCTCTTAAGGAGGCTGAAGAAGTAATCGGAGTGGTTGAAATAGCATCCTTTCATACATTTACACCACAGCAGGAGTCAGCATTGCAGCAGACTTTTGACAAACTGGCACTAAAACTTGTAAATGATGACAATGTAAGTTTAGAAAAAGCTAAGCGCTAAAAAAAAGTCATATATCTCGCATTTTGCAGTAGCTTATTTACTGTGCAAAAAGCTGAACTCAATTTTAATATCTAAGCCATAGTGTAAAATATGTTTAAGAAAATAAATATAAGTAGTAAGATAACGGCCTTAGTGCTTACAGTGGTGCTGGTCACTGTAGTCGCTATCAGCTTTACTGCTTACAAGCTGGTAAATGGAAATCTGCAGGATCAGTATCTTAGAAGGCTGGAGGTTATCACTCGGCTGAAAAAGGGGCAGCTTGAGACTTTCTTTGAGCAGCAAAAGGCAGGTGCAACACAGCTAGTGGATGCTTTCTCAAGTGCGCAGGTAATGGAATCTATAGCTAGCCCAGAAAGTCAAGATAGTGCAGCAGTATATCAACTTGTAGCTACTGAAACGCAAAAACTACTTAGAAGTAACAAGGATATACATCATGTTTATTTACTTGATACACAGGGTAAAATTCTATATACCACTGATGATGATCCGGCACAGCAGGCAGATGAGTACTTTGTTTCACCTGATGGAGAATCTCTGAATCAGTCATTATCTTCTACCTACTTTAGCAATATTTATCAAAAAGAAGAAGAGTACTTTCTGGTAATGGGAATGCCTTTGTCTGGCCAGAATGGTATTCTGATGACAGAGATAAAAGCTGCACCTGTTTTTTCTCTGGTCAATGATACTACTGGTTTGGGAGAAAGTGGTGAAATTATCCTAAGCAAAAAATATAAAGACAAAGCGATTTGTCTGAATCCAAGTCGTCATATAGGTAATGCAGCTCTGTCTAAAGGAGTAACATTGGGAGATGCAAAGCAAAAAGCCATGCAACGTGCTGTAGAGAAAACCAGCGGTGCTTCTATTGATGAAGATTTTAGAGAAAAAGTCGTTTTGGCATCTTGGGATTATCTCCCTTCAGTTGAATGGGGAATCATCAGTAAAATTGATGTGGAGGAGATTCAGGGTAATTTACAGGCAATGATTGTTAAGTTCTTGATTGCCGGTGCTATTGTCGTACTCATTGCTTTATTGATAAGCATAGTATTCTCTCGTTTCCTGATAGATCCCCTATTATCTCTCAAAGAAGTGTTTAAGCAGATGAATCAGGGTAAACTGCCCGAACGCGTAATTAAGCATAGTGATGATGAAATTGGACAGATGGCTGAGGTAACTGATCAGTTTGCAAAGTCGCTCAGAAGAACCGCCGAGTTTGCCCATGAGATTGGCGAGGGAGCTTTTGATTCAGACTTCACACCTTTGAGTGAGGAGGATACGCTGGGAAATGCGCTTATTAATATGCGTGATAGCATTCAGGAGTCTGAAAAAAGAGATAGAGAGCGTAACTGGATTGTAACAGGTGTGGCTGAAATTGGAGACATCCTGCGTTCGCACAATAATCTTGAAGAACTGGGAGATGAAGTGGTCGCTTATGTAACTCAGAAAATCAATGCTATTCAGGGTGCTTTTTATGTAGTCAATGATGAAGATAAGGATAACACTTTCATAGAGATGAAGGCTAGTTATGCTTATAACAAAAAGAAACACTTAAAAGGCCAGTTCAAATTTGCTGAAGGCCTTGTGGGGCAATCTGCCATAGAACAAGATACCATTCTGCGTACCGAGATTCCTTATGATTATGTCTCAGTAACTTCCGGTTTGTTAGGAGATCAACGGCCCGAAGCATTGCTCATCGTGCCTCTTATCACCAATGAGCAGGTATACGGAGTGCTGGAATTTGCAGGCTTTGAGAAATTCAGTGCTCGCGATGTAAAGTTTGTTGAGGAAATTAGCTTGATTATTGCCCGTACAGTCTTCAATATCAAAGTTAATGAGAAGACGCGTAACTTACTCAGTGAATCTCAGAAAATGAGTAATGAACTACAGGAGCAGCAGGAAGTATTGCGTCAGAATGCTGAAGAGATGCAGGCAACCCAGGAAGAGTTGCAGCGTACCAACCAGCAGTTGGAAGAGCAGATAGATGAAGTAGAGCGTACTCAGAAGCGTATGGCTTCACTGCTGGAGAATGCTTCTGAAGTCATTACAATTTACGAAGAAAGCGGAAATATCCGTTATATCAGTCCTTCTGTAGAAAGGATCTTTGGCTACAGTCAGCAGGATATGATTGGGCAGAGTGATGCTCAATATATCAAAGGCGACGGTGCAGAGGTATTTAGCCAGATGTTCCAGACTTTGCTGAACAACCCCAAAGAATCTGTTACTGTACAATATGTGTATCAGACCAAAGATAATAATGAGGTATGGGTAGAAACCACGGGAAATAATCTACTGGATGACCCTGCTGTAAATGGTATTGTACTGAACTCACGGGATATTACCGAGAGAAAAAGAGCTGAGCAGGAAGAGCGTATGCGAAGCAAGATGCAGGCGCTTTCCGAAAACTCACCTGACCTTATCACCAGGTTTGACCAGGAAGGCACATTCTTTTACATTAACCCTACCATTGAGACTTATACCGGAAAGAAACCAGACCATTTCTTGCATAAGCATATTAATGACTCAGGGCTTAACGCTTCGGTAGTAGAACAGTGGCTAGATATTCTTGACAATGTGAAGGAAACTCAGAGTAAGGTAGCCAAAGAAATCGGCTTCCCTGCTGAGGATGGTGAACATATCATGCATGTCAATGCCATTCCGGAATTTGACGAAGGGGATAGCCTGGAGTCAGTACTGGTAGTATCACATGACATTACAGAAAGAAAACTAATTGAGCTTGAGATTCAGAATAAGAATAAGAAGATCAATGATAGTATCAATTACGCACAGCGTATACAGGGCGCTATTCTGCCTGATAATAGAATTATTAGAAAAGTGTTTCCTGAGTCATTTATCTTCTACAAAGCCAAAGATGTAGTTAGTGGAGACTTCCCGTGGTTCTTACAAAGAGGTGAAGATATCTTTATTGCAGCAGTAGACTGCACAGGGCATGGAGTACCGGGTGCACTTATCTCTTTGATAGGATACTTCTTGCTGAATGATATCGTAAGAAGTAGAAAAATTACTGAACCTGGCGAAATACTGGATCAACTGGATGAAGGGGTGACCCAAACGCTTCGTCAGGATAGTGATGGCTCCAAATCAAAGGATGGAATGGATATTTCACTCTGCCGTATCAATAAAAATCAGGTACAGTATGCAGGAGCTCACCGTCCTTTGTATCATATGCAGAAGGGAGAAATGAATGAGATCAAGGGTGATAAATTCCCTATCGGTGGTGGCATCTTCAAGAACCAGACAAACTTCACTACACATACACTCAAAATGAGTAAAGGCGATTCAATCTATTTCTGTTCCGATGGTTTTCCTGATCAGTTTGGAGGTCCGGATAACAGAAAGTTTGGCCCTAAACGTACTCGTGCATTGATTGAGGAAAATCATACTCATCCTATGGATGAAGTACATGATATCTTTGCGAAAACCTGGGAAGAATGGCAGGGTGAAGAGAAACAGACAGATGATGTATTAATGATCGGAATAAAATTTTAATAAATTAATTAAGGTAACCAAAATCACAGAGTCATGAAATATGTGTATGACTTACACAAATCAATGCGCGAGCAAAATCTGATTTTAGTGTACGAAGGAGAATTTACTCAAGAAATTACTAAGTCAGTGCTTGCTATGGCAGAGCGAAATATGGATTCTATGGGGGAAGAATCTTCCATCAAAAGAAAGGTATTCAATGTCATGGTAGAGTGTCTTCAAAATATCGTGAAGCACGGTGAAGGGTACAAGTTAGACGAAAGTGTCAGTTATGATGCAGTTTTCATGATCGGCAAAAAGAACGATGAGTACATTATCGCTTCCGGAAACCCGCTTTATAATACCGACGTGGAGAAGCTTAAATGCAAGCTGGATCAGGTAAACGAACTTGATAAAGATGGTCTTAAGCAACTCTATAAGGATATTATTAAAAGCACTACAATTTCAGAGAAAGGCGGAGCCGGACTTGGCTTTGTAGACATGGCAAGAAAATCAGGTAGAAAGCTTGAGTATGACTTTATTCCTATGGATAATGAACGCTCTTTCTTTGCACTGAGGACCACCATCGGAAGAGAGTAATTTTTTCTAATGTATTATAAGTTTTAACCCAAATAAAGCGAACTATAATGGAAATTTTAAATTTAGAAGGAACTGAGGATACTCCTAAAATTATACTGGATAAAGCAAATGGTATTTTTGAAATCTCAGGAAGATCACTGCCTGAAGATTCAGCAGAATTTTATCAGCCAGTATTGGATTGGTTGGAAGCCTATGCAGGAGAGCCTAATCCCAGCAGTGAGTTTGTGTTTAAGCTTGAATATTTCAATACTGCTTCTTCAAAACTCATTTTGGATGTATTGTCAAAACTTGAAGATATCAGTGGTGCTAAGATTCACTGGTACTTTCATGAGGATGATGAAGACATGGAAGAAGCTGGACAGGAATTTTCCGAGTTGGTAGAGGTAAATTTTGAATTCAGTACTTACTGATACCTCTCTTCTTCTAGCTGCTAACGATCACTGAGCGGAGCTCCTGAAGCTTCTGCTATCTCACTATTTTTCTCATCAGAGAAAGACCACAATAAAAGTACATCTATATCAGAACCAGTAGAATAAAATGAGCGAGGAAATACTTAAAGCATTAACCCAGCTTTTTGCTATTATCACCAAGCAGGATGGAGGAGTCACAGATACTGAACGTAACTTTGTCATTAACTTCTTTAAACAGGAATTGGATCATGACTCAATAAAAGAATATGTTGAGCTCTATGATCAGTTTGCTGAATACGGTAAAGAAGAGGAAGAAGGAGATGAAGTACAGGTAAAAAAGAAAAAACTTACCTCAGTCAAAGACTCTGTAAAGACGTTGGCGATATGTAAGAAGATTAACAAAACCCTTACACAAAAGCAAAAAGTAGTCGTTCTGGTCAAACTACTGGAGTTAGTAGGTTCTGATGGTAATTTTACGGATCAACGAATTGATATTATTGATACCGTATCTCGTGCTTTTAACATTGTAAAAGATGAATTTAAGCTAATTGAAGGTTTTGCATTAAACTTTCCTGAGAGCCGCAGTGATTTTGAAGACATCTTGGTCGTAAGCGCTTCAAATACGAATAAGGCTGCTGCTAAGCATATTCATACTGATATAAGTGGTGAGATCATCTTTCTTAGGGTAAAAAGTGTAGATCTTTATTTCACTAAATATCTTGGACAGGACGATGTGGTATTGAATGGTTTCATAATGAAGCCCAATCAATCCTATCTATTTTCCAACGGTAGTACTATTAAAACACCATCAGGCGCAGCACTGTATTATAGTGACCTGATTCGGAATTTTATTTCGGAAGTATCTACTACCAAGATTTCTTTTAATGCCAAGAATCTTGAGTTCCGTTTTCCTAATAATGCCATCGGACTTAGAGATATTAATATTGCAGAAGGTCCGGGAAAGCTTATCGGGATTATGGGTGCAAGCGGGGCAGGTAAAACTACTTTGCTCAATGTGCTCGCTGGGATTGAAACTCCTTCGGATGGTGAAGTTACTATCAACGGATTCAACATTCATCTACAGAAAGACCAAATTCAGGGCGTAATAGGTTATGTGTCACAGGATGACTTACTCATAGAGGAGCTTACGGTTTATGAAAACCTTTACTATAATGCCAAGCTTTGCTTTGCTGATAAGAAAGAGGATGAGATACATAAACTCGTGCTTGCTACCTTAGAGAGCCTGGGACTGGAGCATCGTAAAGACCTTAAGGTAGGGAGTGTGTTAGACAAGACAATCAGTGGAGGGCAGAGGAAAAGGTTAAATATTGCTCTGGAACTTATCCGTGAGCCAGCAGTTATGTTTGTAGATGAGCCTACTTCCGGACTTTCCTCACGTGACTCCGAAAATGTGATTGATCTACTTAAAGAACTTACGCTTAAGGGTAAGCTTATTTTTGTGGTTATTCACCAGCCTTCATCAGACATCTATAAGATGTTCGACAAAATGTACCTGTTAGATACAGGCGGATATCCCATATTCTATGGAAATCCGGTGGAAGCAGTAACTTACTTCAAAAGGTCTTCTAACCAAGTAGATGCTGAGAGAGGGCAGTGCCATGAGTGTGGTAATGTAAATCCTGAGCAGGTCTTCAATATCATTGAGGCAAAGGTGGTAGATGAATACGGTCAATTCACTAATAAGCGTAAAGTATCTCCTCCTCAATGGCACGAAATGTATCAGGAGAATTTTAAGATTGAAAGTGTTGCCGAAGAAAAAGATGCACCGCCTAAGTCTTTGAGTATTCCTTCCAGAATAAAGCAGACTATGCTTTTTACTATTCGTGATACCTTATCAAAGGTGAGCAATAAGCAGTATATGCTGATCAACTTTCTGGAAGCACCAGTATTAGCGCTTTTCTTATCACTTATAATTAAGTACAAAGATGCAGGTAACCTGGTATATTCATTTCGTTTCAATGAGAATATTCCTGCCTATTTGTTAATGTCTATTGTGGTAGCCTTATTTATGGGTCTGACAGTTAGTGCTGAAGAAATTATTAGAGATCGTAAAATACTTAAGCGGGAGTCATTCCTTAATTTAAGTTGGAACAGTTATTTATCTTCAAAAGTATTAATACTTTTTGCTCTTTCGGCAGTGCAGACATTGACCTTTGTAATCATAGGTAATTCTATACTGGAAATTAAAGAAATGACGCTAAGCTTCTGGCTGGTTTTGTTTTCAGTTTCCTGTTTTGCGTGTATTCTCGGGTTGAACATCTCTGCATCTTTCAATTCAGCTGTTACTGTTTACATACTGATTCCTCTGTTACTGATTCCTCAACTCATCCTGTGCGGTTTGTTATTCAACTTTGATAAGCTAAATAGCATGATCAGTTCCAAAGGCGAGGTTCCTATCGTAGCAGATATGATGGCCTCTCGCTGGGCTTATGAAGCAATGGCAGTATATCAGTTTCAGGAGAATTCATATGAGAGGCCTTATTATGAACTTGAAAAACAAGAACGGCAGGCTGATTTTAAATCTGCTTATTTAATTCCCGAGTTGGAAAGCAAATTACAGTTTGTAGTAGAACATGCAGATGATGATCGTGATTCTGTACAAAGCCTAGTACTTAAGGATCTCCATATTTTAAAAACTGAACTTACAAAAGAAGCTTATAAAGAAGGCCTGGAGGATGCGGATCTTAGTTTGCTATTTACGCCTGAAGGCTTAAGTCAAGCTAATGTGGATAAGGTTACCGCTTATTTTGAAGGGATGAAAAAGCATTATATGCAAATCTTCAATAAGGCAGTAGAAAACCAGGAAAAGTTGGTTTACTACTTTGAAAACCAGCCCGGTATTGAATATGATCTGAATGATTATAAAAACCGATACTTCAATGAAAGTCTGGCAGATTTGGTGCGAAATATCAATGTCTCTGATCGGATCATTGAGTATGAAGGTAAACTGCTTCAACGTATAGATCCTGTCTTTAATGAGCCTATGGTAAATGCTGGTTTCTTTAATTACAGAACACATTTCTTTGCTCCTAAGAAACAGTTTGCAGGTAAGTTATTTGACACTTATTACTTTAATATCGCTGTAATTTGGCTAATGACATTGGTGTTGTATATCACTTTGTACTACGAACTATTTGCCAAACTCATGGAGCGTATAGGCAACCTTAAAATTCCTATCCTGAGTAAATAAGCTGTTTTGGTTTAGAAATAATTCATACGTAATAAATCATTATAATTTGGGTTTGGGTGTACCTACTCTCAGCCTACATTTGTCAATCTAAAACTTTGTAGATATTCATGAAAAGACTGCTGCTTTTGTCCTTAGGAATATTCTCGTTTGCTACTTGGTCTTGTGATTCAGATCCCAAGCTAAACGAGCAGGCTTTCTTGGATAGCCTGAATAATGCTTCCAACGAGACTTCTGTTATTTCTGATGATGTATTAGAAAGTATCCTCCAACAAATACCTTCTCCCCTGGAGATTTCAGTGTTACTTAAAGAATCTGGAACAAACTATAATAAGGAGTTTCTCAACGAAACTGATAAAATCTCTGCCTATAATAGTAATTTCAAAAAGGCACTCAACCTGGGGGTATATGGTACAGATTTAGGGTATACCAACATTTACGAACAAAATCAGGATGCAATATTTTACCTCAACGCAATTCGGGATTTGTCAGATGGATTGAGCATAGGTCAGTTTTTTAATTTTGGTACGATCAAAAGGTTAGCTACCAATAGTCGGAATCTGGACTCTTTATTGCTAATAACCACTAAGAACTTTAATAGCATCAATTCTTACCTTCAGAATCAGCAACGTTCCAATTTGAGTGTACTGTTGTTAACCGGTGGCTGGATTGAAGCGCTACATATTCTGTGTCAGGTATCAGAAAAGAACCCCAATAATCAGGAATTGATTGAGAGAATTGGAGAACAAAAAATTATCCTTGAGAGTATCATGCTGCTGCTGTCTTTTTACAGTGACAGTGATCCTAATATCGGTGATCTGACAAAGCAGGTTGCGCAATTGCAAACACAGTTTGAGAACATACAAATTACTCAGACTTACGCTGAGTCTACTTTAGAAGAGGTTAATGGAATAGTTACTATTACCAATAAGAGTACTAGTTCTATTAATATCACCCAGGAAGATGTGAAAAAGATTGCGGCTACTACTGCTCAAATCAGAGATTATATTATAAATTAAAATATTAGTGAGTTATATGAAAACTTTAATATCCCTGTTTGGCATAGTTTCGTTGATACTCATGTTGGATATAGAGGTGCAGGCTCAATGTGATCCTGCAAAGCATACCGAAGCATGTATTCCTCAACTTGCAGAAGGGTTTAACTTTGTAAAAAGCTACGAAATAAATGGTGAAGGAGGGTCCAAAGAAAAGATTGAATACTCATATGTATTTGCTAAAGGAACTCAATATTTCATCAGCATTTGTGCAGAAGGAGAAGGTACAGATGGTATTATTTTAAATCTATACGATTCTAACCGCAAGCAGGTAGGAACCAGCTACGCCAACGGAAACTTTAATAAAGGAATTATCTATCCTTGTAATGCTACTGGTATTTATTACATCACTTTTACCTTTGAAGGGTCTCAAAATCATTGCGGAGGTGCAGTCTTAGGATTTAAGCGATAATAGTACTTTAATATTATTCTTATCTTAGCCTCTTATGTAAAAGAGGCTTTTTTTATGTCGTTATCACAAACCCATACAGTTAACTTCAATTTTCAGACTACATACTATTCAAATGGAAATACAAAGGCTAAACATTTGTGGGTAGTACTACATGGGTATGGTCAGTTAGCACCTTATTTTATTCAAAAATTTAGTTTTTTGGATGACAAAGCCTTTGTTGTTGCTCCTCAGGGCTTGTCTCTTTTTTACTTACAAGGCACGAGTGGTAGAGTAGGGGCTTCCTGGATGACAAAAGAGAACAGACAGATGGCCATCAACAATTATATTTCTTACTTGGACCACACCTATCGTATAGGATACAAAGAGATGAATTTGCAGCCAAAGTCAATCAGTATGCTAGGCTTTTCTCAGGGTGTTTCCACACTCATTCGTTGGTTAGTATCTTCTCAAATTAGTTTTGACAAATTGGTTATGTGTGCTGGCTCTTTTCCTGAAGATATTGAGCTGGTCTCTTCTAGGAAGGTGTTTTCAGGGAAGCCTTGTTACTATTTCTATGGTGACCAAGATCCTTACATTAAGGAAGATAGTATAGATCGCTTGGGAGAAAAGTTTCAGCATTATGGCTTGCAGGTGAAATTTTTAAAGTTTGCAGGTAAACATGAAGTGCCTCAGTCTCTGATTCAACAACTTGTGTAATAAAAAAGCCGCTGACTAAGCAGCGGCTATATAAATTTACTCAGATTTGTTCTCAGCTTTCTTTACCATCAGTACTTAGTTCTGCTGCATCAGGCTCCTTCTCTTTTTCCTCTTTATCTTCCAAAATAGCACCACTAATTGTAGCTCTGATTTTTCTTTCTATTTCTCCCATAAGTTCGGGATTATCTAATAGAATGTTTTTCACTGCATCTCTACCCTGACCCAACTTTTCACTTCCATAAGAGAACCAGGAGCCAGATTTTTTTACGATGTCCATCTCTACTCCTAAGTCAAGAATTTCCCCAACTTTGGATACTCCCTCACCATACATAATATCAAATTCTACTACTTTAAAAGGAGGAGCTACCTTATTCTTTACAACTTTTACGCGGGTGCGGTTTCCCATTACGTTGTCTGCTCCCTCCTTGATCTGACCTATTCTACGAATATCCAGACGTACAGAAGCATAAAACTTGAGCGCGTTACCCCCAGTCGTTGTTTCAGGATTACCGAACATAACCCCAATCTTTTCACGTAGCTGATTGATAAAGATACAAGAGCACTTAGTTTTATTAATAGCTCCGGTGAGTTTACGCAATGCCTGAGACATCAAACGTGCCTGTAGTCCCATTTTGCTATCTCCCATGTCTCCTTCAAGTTCACCACGAGGTACCAGGGCAGCTACTGAGTCAATTACGATGATATCAATAGCTCCGGAACGGATAAGATGCTCAGCAATTTCCAAAGCCTGCTCACCATTATCTGGTTGTGAGATTAGTAGGTTTTCTGTGTCAATGCCTAGCTTTTCAGCATAGGTTTTATCAAAAGCATGCTCAGCATCTACGATAGCGGCAATACCTCCCTGCTTTTGTGCTTCAGCGATGCAGTGCATAGCTAAAGTAGTCTTACCAGAAGACTCAGGGCCATAAATTTCGGTAACTCTGCCTCGGGGAATTCCTCCTATTCCTAGGGCAATATCTAGTCCCAATGATCCTGTAGAAATGGCTGGTACGTCCACTACTCGCTCATCGCTAAGCTTCATTACTGTACCTTTGCCATATGTTTTATCTAATTTGTCTATGGTAAGCTGTAAAGCTTTTAATTTCTCTGATTGATCGCTCATAAAGTCTTTACTTTAATATTAAATGAAGGTACTATTTTTAGTGTACTTTTCACAAAGTAACTATGTTAATTTGCTCTTTACTTATATTTGCAAATATACTTATTTTAAGTATAAAATCAATACTTTTTTAAAGTATAAATTTCTGTTTTCTTTTAGTCAGATTTGAACCTAAACACGAAAATATTAATTATGGTGCCAGCTAAATTATTATATCTTTTATGTGGAAGAAAATAATGGGTGGAATAGCAATATCACTACTGATATTGCTGGTTTGGCAGTATGAGCTGGTGGCATATGGATTAGCTCAGGCTAAAGGACAACTAAATATTATCTGGAATGCAAGACCTATAGAGGATGTGTTGGAAGATCCTGCGGTAGCAGACTCTTTGAAACAAAAGATATTACTGACCCAGGATATCCGGGAGTTTGCGATTGAGTCTTTGGGGGTAAATGATTCTGACAGTTACAAAAGTGTATTTGATCAAAAAGGAAATCCTGTACTATGGGTGATCACCGCATGCGAACCATTTTCAATGGAAGACAAAAAATGGGAGTTTCCCCTGCTAGGTAGCTTCTCTTACAAAGGATTTTTTGATTACGATAAAGCACTGGAAGAAAAAGCAAAATGGGAAGCCGAAGGCTATGATACTGGCATACGCACCGTAAGTGCATGGAGCACACTGGGGATGCTGGACGACCCAATTATGTCAGAGCTACTTTTTAGGTCAGAAGGAGAGCTGGCAAATACTATAGTACATGAACTCACCCATGCCACCTTATTTGTAAAAGATGACTTAAAGTTTAATGAAAATCTGGCTTCTTTTATAGGAGATAAAGGTGCTGAGGCTTTCTTAGAAAGAAAGTACGGTGAAAACTCACCTGCGTTTCGCCAATATATTAACTATCAACATGACCGTAAACTCTTTGCTGAACACATGCTCGAAGGAGTACATCGTTTGGATAGTTTATACCATTCTTTTTCTCCAGATATGAGTCAGGAAAATAAGCAGGTACTAAAGGAAAAAGAAATCCGTTCTATTCTGACCGATGCTGGTGCACTGGATTTTAAGAGCAAAAGGTATCGTAGCTTGGTAGCTAAACTTCCGGAGCAAAAAGAATTGCCCAATAATACTTTTTTCAACCGTTATGTAAGGTACCAGTCTACAGTATCCTCTCTGGAAGAAGAGTATGAAGCACAGTTTCAGGGGGATCTCAAGGCTTTTTTAGTACACCTTAAGGAAAAGTATGGAGCATAAAAAAAGCCGAAACAGATTTCGGCTCTTAGTAGCATGTTCAATTTTAACTAAAACGTCAATGAGAATTTGGGCTAATGTTGTATAAGGGTATTGCCAAGAAGTATGCCATCTGCGAAAATGATGATTCAGCTATGATTTATATTATTCTTAGTGTACAGTAGCGGGCAATTGATGTACATGAACGTACATAATAAAATTTTTGTAAAACATATGAATATACTCATTACGTAAACAGAAATGATGGCGTGTTTATTGATTGTGTAAAATTGTCTATGAAAAGATTTATTGCCTTAATACTACCATGTGTTATCCTTATATTGACTTCCTCTTCGGGACAGGACCATTATCGTTATATAGATAATAACAGCTTTGGTGCAGGTGAAATTCTTAAGTTCAGGGTGCATTGGAAATTTATCAATGCTGCGGAAGCAGTAATGCAGATCAGTGATAAGCACTACATGGTAAATGGCAGGCCCTGCTACAAGATTGATGTGCATGGTACTACCACCGGCGTAGTAGATTGGATGGTAAAAGTACGAGACAACTGGGGAGTATACGTGGATACCGCTTCCATACTACCGCAAAAAGCCTATCTCCATATTGAGGAAAATAAGTATCGTAAGAATGAGATTATCAATTTCAATCATGCCAAAGACGTAGCCACAGTGCTTCGTTTAGATAAAGAGACCCGTAAGTTGAAAGAAAAAGAAGAGTTTAAGGTCCCTGATAATATATTAGATATCGTGGGAGGCTATTACTTCTTGCGTACTATAGATTATGATAAGCATGAAGTAGGGGACGTCATCAAACTTAACGGTTTCTTTGACGATGAAGTTTATGATCTGGAAGTGAAGTTTCTGGGTAGAGAAGAGCTCAAAACTAAACTAGGTACATTCAAATCTATCGTGATCTCGCCGATAATTCCGGAAAATGATTTTTTTAATGGGAAAGAACCGGTAAAAGCCTGGATATCTGATGACCTCAACAAAGTACCCCTCAAAGTAAAAGCTGAACTGGCAGTGGGGGCGTTGGAGATTGATATCAAGGAGATGAGCAATTTGCGCAATTAATTACCATCATCTTCACGCATCTCTCTTTTTCTCATAGGCATGGCATCAATTATGGCAAAAAGTTTATCCGTACTCAATAGCTCTTCTTGCTTCAGTTTTTGTGTGCCATCTTTACCAATCAGTATCACAGAAAAAGCATCATCTGCCACCTGAAATTGCTTCCTTAATTGTTCTGCTGCTTTTTTTTCGTACTTTTTACCATCAGGAGCTTCTACTGTGTCATGTTTGATGTAAAAAAGTACTAAATCGCGTTCTTTCATACCTGTACGCTTAGCATCAAATATTTCTGCCTGTTGTTGAAACATATCTCCCTGATTTGAAGAAAAAAGCAGTAGTATTCTATTTTTCCAATGATACGAACCGGGAACTTGGATTTCCTGAGATAGTGCAGGATTCGCCATACTCAACATGGTGATGATTAAGTAAATATTTATTATCTTCATTTGGTGTACTTTTTTTGAAAACCTTCAAAATGAAGGCTTGTTTAATGGGTCTTTTTTAAGATTTTGACCATTTAGCTGCATTTTTTGATTTTTTTTATAAAAAATTGGAAATAAACATTATTTTCTCTACTTTGTTAAAGATTTTTCGTTTTTATATAAAAAGTTACATATACATGTGTCTTGTATATATAACATGTCTTATCATTAATGTTATAACAGATGGTTATTTTAGAAAATGTAACTACTCCCACACACCAAACTAAGCAGCAGAAGTATAAAATGTTGCTTCAACAAATTCGTGACATCGTCTCTAATGAAGATGACCTTATCGCCAATTTTGGCAATATCGCCGCCGTGACCCATCACACTATGGGGTTTGACTGGACAGGATTTTATCTGGTAAAAAATGGTGAGCTGGTACTTGGACCATTTCAGGGGCCTGCAGCAGTGTCCCGTATAGCTTTAGGAGAAGGAGTATGCGGTACTGCTCTTTCCAAAGAATGCACAATCATCGTAGATGATGTAGAGCAGTTTGCTGGCTATGTACCCTGTTCAGAGCTTGACAAATCAGAGATTGCTCTTCCTGCATTTCATAAGGGAGAAGTAGCACTGATCTTCAATATCAATAGCCATAAAATGAAAAACTTTGATGATACTGATAAGCGCTATCTTGAGGAACTTATGCACCTACTAGAAGAAATTCTCTGATAGTTATATTTCATGAAACTAACTGCTAAGCCATCTTTTTGATGGTTTTTTTATTGCCATTCCTCCTGTACCTTTAAATTGAATATGATTAGCTGAAGAATTAATTAAGTTTGCAAAAACGCATCATATAATAAAATGGCTATGAAACTGTTATCAGGAAAAAATGCACTTGTTACCGGTGCTTCAAAAGGTATAGGAAAAGCAGTGGCATTAAAGTTTGCTGAAGAAGGGGCGAATGTAGCTTTTACGTATCTCTCCAGCGTAGAACAGGGAGAAGCGCTGGAAAAAGAACTAAAAGAGCTTGGCGTAAATGCTAAAGGTTATCGCTCGGATGCTTCAGACTTTGCTGCTGCAGAAGAGTTAATCAATAGTGTGGTAGCTGATTTTGGCTCTTTGGATATTCTGGTAAACAATGCTGGTATAACCCAAGATAATCTGTTGATGAGGATGAATGAAGAAATGTGGGATAAAGTAATCAACATTAACCTTAAGTCTGTATTCAATACCGTGAAGGCTGCTACCCGTACTTTTATGAAACAAAAAAGTGGTTCTATCATTAATATGACATCGGTAGTGGGGATCAAAGGTAATGCAGGACAGGCTAACTATGCCGCCTCAAAAGCAGGCATTATAGGCTTTACCAAATCAGTGGCGTTGGAATTAGGCTCCAGAAATATCCGTTCCAATGCTATTGCACCAGGTTTTATAGAAACAGAAATGACGGCAAAGCTAGATGAAAAAACTGTACAAAGCTGGCGAGATGGTATTCCACTTAAGCGTGGAGGAACTCCTGAAGATGTAGCAGATTGCGCAGTATTCCTGGCCTCTGATATGTCTGCCTATATGACCGGGCAGGTGCTGCAAGTGGATGGTGGGATGCTCACCTAGTGTAAAATTAACATTATGCAACAAGTACAACTTCTTTTTGATAACTCACCCTGGCTTATCATACCCAGCATGTTAGTAGGAGCTGCTTATGCAGCTTTATTATATGTCAAAAACAAAGGTTTTCGTCACCAGTCATGGGACAAGCAGATTAACTATTTGCTAACGGGATTACGCTTTGTTTTGGTGAGTTTGTTGTGCTTGTTGCTGGTTGGTCCGTTTATCAAGCAGATCAAAAATACACTGGAAGAACCTATTGTGGTATTTGCGGTAGATAACTCCAGTTCTATTGCTGCAGTGCAGGATAGTAGTTCTATGGAAGCACTGAAACAAAGTCTGGGAAATGTCTCATCCGAATTGCTAGACAACGATTATACGCTGGAGTATCGCACGTTTGATGGTTCACAAAATCTTGACTCACTTCGTTTTGGACATAGCAGTAGTGATTTGAATGAGTTGCTGACCAGCATTTCTACTGACTATGAAGGGCGTAATGTAGCCTCTGTTGTGCTCTTCTCAGACGGTATTTACAATGAAGGCGTATCGCCTACTTATCGTCCTTACAGTTTCCGTATCAATACGGTAGGCTTAGGAGACACAATTCCCAAGCAGGATATCAATGTCAGAAATCTCTTTTATAATAAGATCGCTTATCAGGGAAATAAATTTCCATTGGTGGCGGAGATAGTCAACACGGGTTTTGAAGGAGAAACAGTCAATGTAAGCGTAAGGAACAGAGGTAATGTAATTGCCAGCGAAACGCTTCGCTTTGATCAGGCAAGGGATGTTAATTCAATAGAGTTCTTGCTGGATGCTTCACGTGAAGGCATGCAGCGCTACGAAGTGGAAGTTCAGTCGCTGGATGGAGAATTTACTACACAGAATAATACAAGTCAGGCATATGTGGAAATTATTGAAGGCAAAGAGAATATCTTGCTGCTAGCCCAGGCTCCACATCCTGATATTAAGGCCTTAAAATTAGCGATTGAAGATAACAAGAATTACGAATTGCGTAGCGTAATATTAAGCGTAGATGAGGTTAGTGAGCGTGAACTGGCAGATGTAAGATATGATCTGGTCATTTTTCACCAGTTGCCTGGCAAGAACCTGGATAATGCTTTGGTAAGAAAATATATCAGCGAAGCCAGCGCTAGCTGGTTTATTATTGGTAATCAGACTGACCTTTTTGCTTTAAGTGAGGAAAACACCATCCTAAACATTGCCAGCGTAAATAATGATATTGACGAAGTAAAAGCGGTATATAATAGTGGTTTTACTGGTTTTCAGCTTGAAGGTGAGAATCAGGCAATCATTGAAGAGTTTTTGCCCCTTCCGGTACCTTTTGGTAGAGTAGAATTGAAAAACAATGCTGAAGTACTTCTTTATCAAAAAGTTGGCTCGGTAGAAACCAGCAAACCCCTTTTGATAGTAGGAGAGGTAGATGAACGTAAGACCGCAGTGATGTTAGCGGAGGGCTTATGGCAGTGGCGTTTGCAAGAATATGCCAAATACGAAAATACCCAGGCTTTTGATGCGCTGATCAGCAAGTTGACGCAGTACTTATCTGCCAAAGAAGATAAAAGAAGATTCCGGGTTTATCCTGAGCAGGATGTTTTTGATGATACTGAACCAGTGGTATTTGAGACTGAAATATATAACGAGATCTATGAAGAGATTTACGGTTTCAATATCGCTTTGACACTTACTGATGAATCTGGTGAAACTCGCAAATACAATTACATTACCAACGAAAGTAATACTCAGTATAGAATCAGTAATCTGCCCGAAGGTATATATCAGTATAGAGCAACCGCCCAGATTGATGGTGAGCAGATGGCGAGCAACGGTGAGTTTACCGTCAGAAGTCTGCAAATAGAAACTTTGAACCTGACCGCAAATCATCAACTGCTGAGGGATCTTTCAGCCAATTCAGGCGGAATGTTTTTCAACCGGGAAGATGTAGAAAATATGGTGTCGCAGTTACAAACGCAGGAGGCCAGAGGAAAAATTTATACCAGCGAAGCTTTCCTTCCTATCATTAACCTAAAGTGGTTATTTTTTGTCTTATTACTATTGATTAGTGCAGAGTGGGCTATCCGGAAGTACATGGGAAGCTACTAAGGCCATAAAAAAGGCTGTCTGATTACAGACAGCCTGAATTATTTTTAATGATAATATTCTTTAGTAATACATCCCATTTTGTACATAGTTGGGATAAATCGTGAAATACTTATCTGCTACTTTATCATAAATAGCTTGTCTCAGCTTATCAATATTAAGTTTGTCAACTGCTGAAATAAAAATCGCATCTTCGGTGCCACTACCCATATAAGTAGCCTCCAGCTGTTCAAGTGTCAAGGGAGGGTGATAATCAATTTCTTCTACATTTTCTACAGTTTCAGCAACTTCACCATTCTCTGAAATATCATGTCCATTTACACTTGGCTGATCTGCTTCTTTCATCAGCTTATCCACTTTATTAAAAACCAGCAGCGTAGGCTTATCACTCACGCCTATTTCGGTTAGAGTACTCTTAACCACACTAATTTGCTCTTCAAAAGAAGGGTGAGATGCATCTACCACATGCAGCAATACATCAGCCTCCCGGATCTCATCCAGAGTAGATTTAAAGCACTCTATCAGTGCATGGGGTAATTTACGGATAAAACCAACTGTATCAGTAAGTAGGAAAGGAATCCTTCCGATCACTACCTTACGAACTGTAGAGTCTACCGTAGCAAAGAGTTTGTTCTCTGCGAATACCTCTGATTTGGAAAGCAGGCGCATCAGGGTAGATTTTCCCACATTGGTATAACCTACCAAAGCTACGCGTACTACCTGCTGTCTTGCCTTACGGCGAGTAGCGTTTTGTTTATCAATTTTCTCCAGCTTTTTGTTAAAGAGCGCAATTTTATCCCTTACAATACGACGGTCAGTCTCCAGTTCTTTCTCACCCGGTCCTCTCATTCCTATACCCCCTTTTTGTTTAGAAAGGTGAGTCCACATCTTGGTAAGACGAGGAAGAAGGTATTGATACTGAGCCAACTCTACCTGGGCTTTGGCCTGTGCTGTTTTAGCCCGGATAGAAAAAATATTGAGAATCAATAAGCTCCTGTCCAGAATTTTGCACTTGAGCTTATTTTCTAGGTTACGCACTTGTGAAGGAGAAAGGTCATCATCAAAAATGACCATGTCTATGTCATTGCCCTGAACATAGGTTTTGATCTCATCCAGCTTTCCCTTACCTACAAAATAGGTGACATCAGGCTTATCAAGCTTTTGTGTAAATTTCTTTTTTGTAATAGCACCTGAAGTTTCTGCCAAAAATGCCAGTTCGTCCAGATACTCTTCTACCTTATACTCAGGTTGTGATTGGTTGATCAATGCCACCAATACAGCCGTTTCTTTTCTTTTGGCAGTTGAGAAAGTTTCTATCATTCAGTTACAATTAGTGAATAATGTGTATGTTCTATATATAGAAAAATAATAAAAAAAATAAAGTTCAAAAAACAGTAAATACCATAAAAAAACTGTCGTAACGTTTTGGAATTGGCTATTGCTTGAGGAGGCGAAGATTGTTTTCTCTCACAAAAGCAGTTTCACCATTCCACTCAATTTTGGTCCACACATCACTTTGTCCTGCTACTTTTACTCTGTGGCCTTTTTCGCTTACTCTAAGTACTTCTGCTCCGGCTGAAGGAGCTGTCATGATATACGTATTATTAGCAGTAATGATGGCATGATCAGGTGCCAGAGGAAAATTAGTGAGGTAAAACAATAGGGCCAGAAGCAGTACATAAGTGATACCAAAACCATAGGGTTTTTCTTTCACTTTATTTCTTCTGAAAATAAAGTAGGTTAAACCTGCAAGTGTTAATGCAAGAAGAACATAAATAAATACATACTGATTCTTTTTGAAAAAACTTTGGATAAGGTCAAAATCAGTAAATTCATAGCCTCTCAGATTATGCTCGGATGAAAGTTTGGTGATTTTTTCTACCGCGGCATCATCGGAAGTCATCAGGTAATACTCACTCAGATAATATAGTGCTTCACTATACTCGTTCAATCCTTCCTGAATAAAGGCCATTTTGAGTAACATAGCAGGTGAAGCCATATTAGCTTCAGTATACAATTGCTCGTAGATTTTAAATGATTCTGTATACTGTTGACTGGCAAACAGAGAGTCTGCCTGGGCTAAGCTCTTTTCAGTCACTTGTGCGTAGCTATTCTCTCCGCAAACTATGCTGATAAAGAGCAGTTCAAAAAGAAGGATAATTTTTCTGTATTGGTTTTGGATTTTCATATATGCCTCTTACCTTTGCAACGCAATTACGGGGAAACGCCCCAAAAATCAAAAAAGAATCCGTAGCTCAGCTGGTAGAGCAACGCCCTTTTAAGGCGTGGGTCCTGGGTTCGAATCCCAGCGGGTTCACTTTTCTTAATGAAAATTAGCTTTAAAGCCTGAAAATGCCAATTCTCAGGCTTTTTTGTTGTTATAGGTTACCGGAAACTGATCTACCATTCCATCTACCTTTTCATGATTTGATCTACCGGTAAATATACTCAGGTGAAACTGAGCCTTTTCTCTTGTTTACCAGAGGTGTGTTAAATATTACATTTCCACGTTCTCCTTGATGAAAGACTATATAAAATGAGACTCTGCTTTTGGCTTGCAGGAAGCAAGCTAAACGGTAGCGGCCTGGCACCGATATACGCCAAAATTACCGTTCAAGGTAAAAAACCTGTAAACCTCTCTACCGGAATATTTATAAAGCCTGACGGTTGGCAGGCAGGAGGTAATTGGTTTGTTAAAGGAAATAATAAACTGGCAGCTTCTTATAATGAAAAGCTAGTGAATATCAGAACCGAGATTCAGGGTATTTATAACGATCTGGAAAGGAGGGGACAGGCAATAAATGCCAAAATCATTAAGGACATTTACACCGGTGCTATTTTGAGTACAGTCAGTCTTAAAATAGCAATGTTTCGCTACATTGACGAGCGAAAAAAAGAACAGCTTTCCCAGGGTACCATCAAGACAATGGAAATCCGTTGCAAAAATGTGATCAAGTATCTCAATTGGATCAATGATCTTGACAGGCAACTTGTGGAAATTAATGTTCCTTTCCTATCCAATCTGGAAAACTATCTAAGGGTAGAGGTTAGACATTCTCAAAGCCATGTGAACAAGATTGTCAGGTTTGTTAAGACGGTGATGCATTTTGCAGTACGAAAAGAGTGGATAGAATATAACCCGCTAAGTTCTTATCGTTGCCAAAAGTTGAATCATAAGAAGAAGGTCTACCTTTCCGCTTATGAGTTAGATCTAATCAAAAACCATAAGTTTGCGAGTTGGAGGCTTCAAAAAATAGCCCATCTATTTTTATTTCAGTGTTATACTGGTTTTGCCTACACCGAACTTATGAATTTCAATCAAACATGGATAAGACCAGGTGTAGAGGGTAAATTGTGGATTTTTGCAAGTCGTCAAAAGGTGGAGGAGAGCTCGTGTAGAATACCTTTTTTCAAAGCTACCCAAGAGGTATTGGTGAAATTAGGAGGTCAAATTGAGAGAATATCAAATGG